>NZ_LMHQ01000007.1:0-193189 GCF_001428225.1 Acidovorax sp. Root70 | reverse complement strand
GACCTGGAGGTGGTGGCGGAGGGGGTGGAGACGACGGGGCAGCTGTCGTTCCTGAGGCTGCATGGGTGCGAGGGGTTCCAGGGGTATCTGTTTGGGAGGCCCGGGCCCGTGGAGTTGTTTGAGCGTGAACATCTGCCCGGACACTCGGCACGGCCGCCGGCGGCACGCCTTGCGCAACAGGGGCCGCAGCCATGAACGGCGTGGGCATCCTGTGGGTGGACATCGATACCCAGCATGCGGCGGCTGCACGGCGGCTCATGGCGGCGCGCTACCCCGACTGGCGCGTGGTCAACAGCCCCACGCCAGAAACTGCCAAAGCGCCTTTGGCCAGCCAGGCCTGGGGCGCCGTGGTGCTGTGCCTCAAGCCCACCGACCAGGAGCTACCGGGCTTGCTGGAGCTGTGTGCGGGCCGTCCGGTGCTGATGTGCATCGACGCAGCGCAAGAGGCCCTGGCTGCGCGCGCGTTTCGTTGCGGGCTGGGCGACTATGTGCTGCGCGAGGCCGATGGCGCGGCGCACCTGAGCGAGCTGCTGAACCGCCTGGTGGCGCTGGTGCAGGGCGCCAAAGGGCAGGGCCAGCCCGTGCGCATGGTGGACGCCCGTATCTGGCAAGAGGCGCTGACCATGCTGCAGGAGCAGCGCTCGGCACTGCAGGCCACGCTGGGCAGCATGAGCCAGGGCATCTTCAAGACCGGGCCCGACGGCCGCATCACCGTCTACAACGAGCGGGTGTTGGAGCTGCTGAACCTGCCCGAGTCGCTGATGGCCACGCGCCCCACGCTGGCCGACCTGACGCGCGTGCAGGCCGAGCGCGGTGACTTCGGCGAGGGGTACCGCCTGGTGGACCGGCGCGGGCACGACTACGTGGCCCAGGGCGCTGTGGCCCCCGCCCCGGCCTTGTACTGGCGCACCACGCGCGATGGCCGTACCTTCGAGGTGCGCACCACCTCGCTGGCTGACGGCAGCCTGGTGCGCACGTTTGCCGATGTGAGCGACTACGTGCGTGTGGAAAACGAGCTGCGCGAGAGCGAGGCGCGCTTCAGGTCGCTGAGCGACCTGTCGTCCGACTGGTACTGGGAGCACGACGCCGAGGGCCGCTTCGTGCAGCTGGCAGGAGACCTGAGCGTGAACGGCATACCGCTGTCGGATGTGATGGGGCGCACGCGCTGGGAGATCGGCGCCCTGAACATGACCGACGCCGACTGGGCTGCGCACCGCGCCGTGCTGGCGGCGCACCAGCCGTTCCGTGACCTGGAGCTGCAACGCCGGCGCGTGGACGGCAGCATGCATTGGATCTCAGTCAGCGGTGTACCCGTGTTCGGTGCCAATGGCGCCCTGCGTGGCTACCGGGGCGTGGGCCGCGACATCACCGAGCGCAAGCAGGTCGAGAGCCAGATCGAACGCCTGGCGTTTTATGACTCGCTGACCGGCCTGCCCAACCGCCGCCTGCTGGTGGACCGGCTGCAACACGCCACGCTGGCGGTGGCGCGTTCTGACACCCAGGGCGCGCTGCTGTTCATCGACCTCGACAATTTCAAGGACCTCAACGACACCTTGGGCCATGACACCGGCGACCAGCTGCTGCTGCAAGTGGCGCAGCGCCTGAAAGGCTGCGTGCGGGAGTCCGACACCGTGGCCCGTTTTGGGGGCGACGAGTTCGTGGTGCTGGTGGAGGGCCTCAGCCCCGACCCCGCCCACGCCAGCGCCGAGGCCGCGCTAGTGGCCAGCCACATTGCCACTACGCTCGGCAAGCCGTATGCGCTGGGCGATGCCAGCCACCACAGCACGCCCAGCATCGGCATTGCGCTTTTTGGCCAGCAGACCGTGAGCGTGGACGAGCTGCTCAAACATGCGGACCTGGCCATGTACCAGGCCAAGGCGGCGGGGCGCAATACCCAGCGCTTCTTCGACCCCGACATGCAAGCGGCCGTGAGCAACCGCTCGGCCCTGGAGGCCGACCTGCGCCGGGGCCTGCAAGAAAAGGAGCTGGTGCTGTACTACCAGCCCGTGGTGGACGGCAAAGGCCGCTTGCAGGGTGCCGAAGCCCTGGTGCGCTGGCGCCACCCGCGCCGGGGCATGGTGTCCCCCGCCGAATTCATTCCGCTGGCCGAGCAG
Organism: Acidovorax sp. Root70; assembly: GCF_001428225.1. Lineage (NCBI taxonomy): Bacteria > Pseudomonadati > Pseudomonadota > Betaproteobacteria > Burkholderiales > Comamonadaceae > Acidovorax > Acidovorax sp. Root70. The sequence goes on along the minus strand of NZ_LMHQ01000007.1, from coordinate 191,075 downwards.
ACCGGGCTCATCCTGCCGCTGGGCCAGTGGGTGCTGGAGACTGCCTGCGCACAGTTGGTGGCCTGGTCGCGCAGCTCGCTCACCCGGCAGTTCTTCCTGTCGGTGAACGTGAGCGTGCGGCAGTTCCGCCAGCCCGACTTTGTGGAGCAGGTGCTGGGCGTGCTGGATGCCACGGGCGCCAACCCGGAACGCCTGAAACTCGAACTCACCGAGAGCCTGTTGATGGCCGATGTCGAGGACGTGATTGCCCGCATGGAGCACCTGCGCCGCTACGGCGTGGGCTTCTCGCTCGACGACTTTGGCACGGGCTATTCCAGCCTGAGCTACCTCAAGCGGCTGCCGCTCGACCAGCTCAAGATCGACCAGGGCTTTGTGCGCGACCTGCAGACCGACCCCAATGATGCTGCCATTGTGCGCACCATCCTGGCCCTGGCCGACAGCCTGGACCTGGCGGTGGTGGCCGAGGGCGTGGAGACCACGGGCCAGCTGGAGTTTTTGCAGCGCTACGGCTGCAAGGCCTTCCAGGGCTATCTGTTTGGTCGGCCCATGCCTGCTGAAGTGTTGGAGCGGGCGCTGCGACCTGCGCTATGACCTGCGTTAAGGCAAAGGCCCGCCAGCGCGCGCAGTTCACAATCGCGCCATGAAAAAACAGGTGTTGGTCGCCGGTGGCGGCATTGGCGGCTTGGCCGCTGCGTTGGGCGCATCGCGGGCTGGATGGGAGGTGCGGCTGTACGAGCGCGCTGCTGCTTTCAGCGAAGTGGGTGCGGGCGTGCAGATCGGGCCCAACGTGGTGCGCCGCTTGCAGGCCTGGGGCCTGCAGCAGCCGCTGCAAGCGGTGGCGGCCTTCCCCAGCCGGTTGCAGGTGCGCAACGCCGTCAGCGGCACAGAACTGGCCGTGCTGCCCCTGGGGCCCACGGCGGTGGAGCGCTATGGCGCGGCCTACGCCACCATTCACCGTGCGGACCTGCATGGCCTGCTGCTGTCTGCCGTGACCAAATACACCGACACGCAACAGCACCTGGACCATGCGATCGACAGCTTTGCCGATGCCGACGGCGTGGTGACTGTGCGCACCAGCCGGGGCAAGCAGGTCGAGGGCGATGCCCTGATCGGTGCCGATGGCCTGTGGAGCCGCACACGCACCCAGCTCCTGGGCGCTGTGCCGCCGCGCGTGACGGGGCACCTGGCCTACCGCGCGCTGGTGCCGCAGCATGCGCTGCCCGATGCCTTGCGCACGGCGCAAGTCACCGCGTGGCTGGGCCCGCGCCTGCATGCGGTGCAGTACCCCGTGCGCCGGGGCGAGTTGCAGAACCTGGTGGTCATCGTGCAAGGGGCCGCACCGCAAGACCTGGAGAACTGGGACCACGCCGCCAACGCCGCAGGCCTGGAGCATGCGCTGCAAGGCACCTGCACTGCGCTGCAGGACGTGGTACGCAGCGTGAGCGCCGTGGGTGGTGCTGGCTGGCGCCTGTGGCCCTTGTGCGACCGCCCGCCGGTGCGCAGCGCCGACGAGATGGCGCAAGGCTTGGTGGGCCTGCTGGGCGATGCCGCGCACCCCATGCGGCCGTACCTGGCGCAGGGTGCGGGCATGGCGATCGAAGACGCGGCCGAGTTGCAGCGTGCACTGGCCATGCACGACCTCGATGTACCGCTGCGCCTGCGCCGCTACGCGCTCAACCGCTGGCAGCGCAACGCGCGGGTGCAGGCCCGGTCCACGCGCAATGGCCGCATCTTCCACGCCACGGGGCCCGTGCGCTGGGGGCGCGACCTGTCGCTGCGCCTGCTGGGTGAGCGCGTGCTGGATGTGCCCTGGCTGTACCGGGGCGATGGCTCCAGCGCCAGCTCGTTGTGAGGTACCGGGTGGTGACAACCGCCCGCCAGAAACCGTCCGTTTCCTGACCCAGCAGGGCGGGTGAACGGCATCGCACGGTTGTCAGGACATTCCCTATCCGGGGCAACCCCTGCCAGCGTTTTGCAGGGTGAACTTCGCGCAGTGTGCCACGCTCTATCACTGTGTGTGCAACGCCCTGAAAAGGCCAAGCATGCGCCCACGAATTTGCTGTTCAAGCGCAGTTCGTGGTGCTACAACGTGCCAAGCCGGTAGTGATTGCCAATGCAACACCGTGGTACCACCTGAGCCCGCCAGGGGTGCCGCCACAGGAGGTCGTATGGATGCCATCAGCAACTTCGCCGCGCGCTACGCCCGTAGCCGCGAAGAGGAAATGTCGATCGACGAGTACCTCGCCGAGTGCAAACGTGATCCCATGGCCTACGCCACATCGGCCCAGCGCATGCTGGCCGCCATTGGCGAGCCCGAGATGGTGGACACGCGCAACGACCCCCGCCTGTCGCGGCTCTTTGCCAACAAGGTCATCAAACGCTACCCCGCCTTCACCGAGTTCTACGGCATGGAGGAGTCCATCGAGCAGGTGGTGAGCTTCTTCCGCCATGCCGCGCAAGGGCTGGAGGAGCGCAAGCAGATCCTTTACCTGCTGGGCCCCGTGGGTGGCGGCAAGAGCTCCATTGCAGAGCGCCTCAAGGCCCTGATGCAGAAGGTGCCGTTCTATGCGCTCAAGGGCTCTCCGGTCAACGAGTCGCCGCTGGGCCTGTTCGACGCCGCAGAAGACGGCCCGGTGCTGGAGGAACAGTTTGGCATTCCGCGCCGCTACCTGCAGCGCGTGCTGTCGCCCTGGGCAGTGAAGCGGCTGGAAGAGTATGGCGGCGACATCCGCCAGTTCCGCGTGGTCAAACGCTACCCCAGCGTGCTCAAGCAGGTGGGCATCGCCAAGACCGAGCCGGGCGACGAGAACAACCAGGACATCTCCAGCCTGGTGGGCAAGGTGGACATCCGCAAGCTCGAAATCTTTGCGCAGGACGACACCGATGCCTATAGCTACAGCGGCGGCCTGTGCCTGGCCAACCAGGGCCTGCTGGAGTTTGTGGAAATGTTCAAGGCACCCATCAAGGTGTTGCACCCCCTGCTCACCGCGACGCAGGAGGGCAACTACAAGGGCACCGAAGGCTTTGGCGCCATCCCGTTTGACGGCGTGGTGCTGGCCCATAGCAACGAAAGCGAGTGGAAGGCGTTTCGCAACAACAAGAACAACGAGGCGTTTCTTGACCGCATCTACATCGTCAAGGTGCCGTACTGCCTGCGCGTGAGCGAGGAAACGCGCATCTACGAAAAGCTCATCCGCGAGTCGTCGCTGGGCAACGCTGTGTGCGCGCCGGGCACGCTCAAGATGATGGCGCAGTTCGCCATCCTCACGCGGCTGAGGGAGCCCGAGAACTCCAGCATCTTCAGCAAGATGCAGGTGTACGACGGCGAGAGCCTGAAGGACACCGACCCGCGCGCCAAGAGCTACCAGGAATACCGCGACTACGCGGGCGTGGACGAGGGCATGACGGGCATCTCCACGCGTTTTGCGTTCAAAATTCTCTCGAAGGTGTTCAACTTCGACAGCGCCGAGGTGGCGGCCAACCCGGTGCACCTGATGTATGTGCTGGAGCAGCAGATCGAGCGCGAACAGTTCCCGGCCGAGCTGGAGACCAAGTACACCGGCTACATCAAGGAGTTCCTGTCGCCACGCTATGCCGAGTTCATCGGCAAGGAGATCCAGACCGCCTATCTGGAAAGCTACAGCGAGTACGGCCAGAACATCTTTGACCGCTACGTCACCTACGCCGACTACTGGATCCAGGACAACGAATACCGCGACACCGACACCGGCGAGGTGTTCGACCGCGGCGCGCTCAATGCCGAGCTGGAGAAGATCGAGAAGCCCGCAGGCATCGCCAACCCCAAGGACTTCCGCAACGAGATCGTCAACTTCGTGCTGCGGGCACGCGCCAACAACCAGGGCAAGAACCCCAGCTGGACGAGCTACGAAAAGCTGCGCCTGGTGATCGAGAAGAAGATGTTCTCCAACACCGAAGAGCTGCTGCCGGTGATCAGCTTTAACGCCAAGGCCAGCGCGGAAGAGGCCCGCAAGCACGAGGACTTTGTCACCCGCATGGTCAACAAGGGCTACACGCCCAAGCAGGTGCGGCTGCTGTGCGAGTGGTACCTGCGCGTGCGTAAGAGTAGCTAGGGTCGGTGCCAGGGCCACAGGCCCTGTATGGGGAACTGGAGCAACGGATGGCATTGCAAATCATCGACCGCAGGCTCGCTGGCAAGAACAAGTCGGTGGGCAACCGTGAGCGATTTGTTCGCCGCTACAAGGAGCAGATCGCGGATGCGGTGCGCCGTGCCGTTTCGCAGCGCGGCATCCGCGACATGGAGCAAGCCGAGAACATCACCATCCCGCGCAAGGACATCAGCGAGCCCGTGTTCCACCACGGCCAGGGCGGTATCCGCGACATGGTGCACCCCGGCAATGCGGACCATGTGCGTGGCGACCGCATCGAGCGGCCGCAGGGTGGGGCGGGCGGGCGCGGCTCGCAGGCCAGTGACAGCGGCGAGGGCGAGGACGACTTCACCTTCACGCTGACCAAGGAAGAGTTCATGCAGCTCTTTTTTGAAGACCTGGCGCTGCCGCACCTGCTGCGCACCCACATTGGCGAGAACCCGCAGTGGAAGTCGCGCCGCGCAGGCTACAGCCAGGACGGCATCCCCAACAATCTGGCCGTGCTGCGCACCATGCGCGGGGCTTTAGGTCGGCGCATTGCGCTGGGCAAGTCGGCGCACCGTGAGCTGTTGGCGCTGCAAGCCGAGCTGGATGCGCTGCTGGCGCAGGACGACGGCACCAGCGAGGCGGTGGCCGAGCTGCAGCGCCGCATCGACGCGCTCACGGCGCGCATTGGCAAGATTCCGTACCTCGATCCCATTGACCTGCGCTTTCGCGCGCGCACGCCAGTGCCCGTGCCCAGCAGCCAGGCGGTGATGTTCTGCGTGATGGATGTGTCAGGCTCCATGGATGAGACACGCAAGGACCTGGCCAAGCGCTTCTTCATCCTGCTGTACCTGTTTCTCACGCGGCACTACGAGACCATCGACATCGTGTTCATCCGCCACCACACCCAGGCGGCCGAGGTGAGCGAGGAGCAGTTTTTCCACTCCACCGAAAGCGGCGGCACGGTGGTGAGCAGCGCGCTGGTGCTGCTGGACCAGATCATCCGTGCGCGCTACCCGCAGGGCGACTGGAACATCTACGTGGCCCAGGCCAGCGATGGCGACAACTTCACCAACGACAGCGGCATCTGCCGCAACCTGCTGGTGGACAAGATCCTGCCGCTGGTGCGCTACTTTGCCTATGTGCAGGTGGCCGAGGAAGAACAGAACCTGTGGGACGAGTACAGCCAGCTGGCGCCGCTGTATTCCCACTTTGCGATGCGCAAGGTCTCCGCACCCGGTGACATCTACCCCGTGTTCCGCGACCTGTTCAAGAAAGAGGGGGTGGCCGCATGAACAACGGTGTGCAATACCCTGTGCTGGAGCGCCGCCTGAGCGACAACCCCTGGAAGGCCGCTGCCGTGGGCGAGCGCCGCCACCGCGCCGTGCCCAGCCAGCCCCTGCCTGCGGGCGCGCGGCCAGTGGAGCCGTTGCCCGACCCAAGCGACTGGACGTTCGAGCTGATCGAGCGCTACCACGCGGCCATCGCCGCCACGGCCGAGCGATTTGGCCTGGATACCTACCCCAACCAGCTGGAGATCATCACCGCCGAGCAGATGATGGACGCCTACTCCAGCGTGGGCATGCCGGTGAATTACCGGCACTGGAGCTACGGCAAGGAGTTTTTGGCCACCGAGCGGCGCTACCGGCGCGGGCACATGGGGCTGGCGTACGAGATCGTCATCAACTCCAACCCCTGCATCAGCTACCTGATGGAGGAGAACACCACCGCCATGCAGGCGCTGGTCATTGCCCACGCCGCCTACGGGCACAACAGCTTCTTCAAGGGCAACTACCTGTTCCGCATGTGGACCGATGCGTCCAGCATCATCGACTACCTGGTGTATGCCAAGGACTATGTGGCCCAGTGCGAGGAGCGCTACGGCACGGGCGAAGTGGAGCGGCTGCTGGACTCGTGCCACGCCCTGGCCAACTTTGGCGTGGATCGCTACCGCCGCCCCTCCAAGAAAAATCTGGCGCGCGAACGCCTGGAGCGCGAACAGCGCGAGGCTTACGCCCAGCAGCAGGTCAACGAGCTGTGGCGCACGTTGCCCATGCGCCCCGGCAAGGAGGATGCGGCGCAAGAGCACAACCGCTTTCCACAGGAGCCACAGGAGAACATCCTGTACTTCATCGAAAAGAACGCCCCCCTGCTGGAGCCCTGGCAGCGCGAGATCGTGCGCATCGTGCGCAAGATTGCGCAGTATTTCTACCCGCAGCGCCAGACCCAGGTGATGAACGAAGGCTGGGCCACCTTCTGGCACTACACGCTGCTCAACACGCTGTACGACGAGGGGTATCTGAGTGATGGCGTGATGATCGAATGGCTGGGCTCGCACACCAACGTGGTCTACCAGCCGCCCGTGGGGCATCGCGCCTACAGCGGCATCAACCCCTATGCGCTGGGCTTTGCCATGTACCGCGACATCCAGCGCATCTGCCAGAACCCCACAGCGGAAGACCGTCACTGGTTCCCCGACGTTGCAGGCACTCCCTGGCTGCCCGCGCTGGACCATGCCATGCGCAACTTCAAGGACGAAAGCTTCATCGGCCAGTACCTCAGCCCGCACCTGATGCGCGAGATGCGCCTGTTTGCGCTGCATGACGACGCTGGCGAGCGCGACCTGGTGGTCAGCGAGATCCATGACGAGAATGGCTACCGCAGCCTGCGCCAGCTGCTGTCGCAGCAGTACGACCTGGGCACGCGCGAGCCCAACATCCAGGTGTGGAACGTGAACCTGCGCGGCGACCGCAGCCTGACCCTGCGCCACACCCAGTACCAGGGCCGCCCGCTGGCCGACGACACGCAGGAGGTGCTCAAGCACGTGGCGCGGCTGTGGGGCTTTGGGGTGCAGATCGAGAGTGCGGACGCCGATGGCAACCACCCGGTGCTGCTGCACCAGGTGCCTGCCTCAGCCACCTGACCGAGCTGCGTTGGTACCTGTGCAGCGGGTGAAGGAAGATTGCTCTGTTTTTGATAGCTGCTGGCGCATGATGCACTAGCGCTACCGCCCGATTCGGCTTAAAAAGCAGGCGAAGAGGCCTTGGCCCGTGGCGCACGGGCCTGCAGCGGGCAGTCGGTGGCCACGCGCTCGGCCAGCGTCTGGCGCAGGGCCTGCAGCGCCGCGATGCGTTCGTCAATCTCCTGCAGCTTGGCAGCCAGCACCTGCGCCAGCGCGGGGCCGGGCTCGGCGGCGTCCCAGATGGCGGGCAGCCTGTCGCCAATCTCGGCCAGGGTAAATCCCAGCTGCTGCGCAGTGCGGATGTACTGCACCAGCGTCACCACCTCGGGCGGATAGTCGCGGTAGCCGTTGCCGAGCCGTCGTGCGCGGATGAGACCCTGCTGTTCATAAAAACGCAGCGCCTCGCGACTCAAACCTGAGGCCGTAGCCAGTTCTCCGATCAGCATTCCACGCTCCCTCCAACAACAAAGAACAAAGTGCTTGACCCTGAAGCGTACTTCAAGGTGGAAGCTAGGGGCCTCATTGATTCATTCAGAGGCTTCCTGTCATGCACATCCCCGCTTTTGCTTCCGACCGTTACCTGCGCATCGTGCGCGCCAGCGGCTGGTACGACCTGTTGGTCACCTGGCCTTTTGCCCTGCCCTGGACCTTTGCCTGGCTCTACGCCCAGCTGAACCTGCTGGCCCAGACGCTTGCGCTGCCAGGCATCTTGCACCCGCTCGACGCCACGCACATGCTGCTGGCCAACCTGCTGGGCTCGGTGGTGGTGGTGTGGTCGGTGGCGCGCATCGTGGCGCCCACGGTGTTGCTGGGGCGGCTGGATGGCGTGGCGCGGTTTCTGTTTGCCGCCTGGCTGATCTATGCCGTGGCGCACGGGGCCAATGCCATCGTGCTGGGTTTTGCCGCATTCGAGCTGGTGTTTGGCGTGCTGCAGTGGTGGCGCGTGGCGGGCACCGGCGCAGCGCTGTGCCCGCCAGGCCCCGCACGAATCAATGCGCGGGCGCGGGCAGCAGCCTGAAGGCCAGCGCGCCGACACCCAGCATGGTGGCAATGGTCAGCATCACCGCCACATAGGGGTCGGCGCCCCGCGCCGTGGCAATGGATGCGGCCACGCCCGTCACCCACTGCATCAACGCCACGCCCAGAAACATCGCCATGGTGAACACCGCCATGGCGCGCCCCGTGACGGCGGGGGCGTAGGCCGAGCGAACGTCCGAATACTGCAGCACCATGTAGCCGGACAGCAGCCCTACGGCAATGGAGCCCCCCACATCCAGCCACTCGGCGTGCAGAAAGCCCATGGCCGCAAACACGGCCCCCAACAGGGCGGTAAAGCCCAGCAGCCAGCGCCTGCGCCGCGTGGGGCCGGGGTCCAGCCGACCAAAAAAGGCCGGACTGAACAGCGACACCAGCGACGACAGCATGGCCACGTTGCCGCTGGCCACCAGCGAATAGCCATGGCGCTCGATCAGCAGCGGCCCCAGCCACAGCCCGCGCAGCGTGAGGAACGAGGCATAGGTCATCAGCGCCAGCAGCATGATGCCGGCGGTGTGCGGCAGCAGGAACAGGGCGCCAAAGCCGCGCACCGCCTGCGGCACCGATTCGCGCGGGGCGTCTTCATGGGCGGCCTGCGCGGGCTCATGCACCTTCCAGAAGATCAGCAGCCAGGCCAGCGCCGCCAGGCCCGCCAGCACGCCAAACCCCATGCGCCAGGACGACTGTTGCACCAGCCACGCCAGGGGCGTGCCGGTAAACAGCATGCCCAGCCCGCCCACCCCCATGGCCACCCCCGACACCATGGCAAACCGCGACGCGGGAAAGTAGCGCGCGATGAACACGGTGCACACCAAAAACGCGGGCGCGCAGCCCACACCGATCAGCACCTGTCCCAGCAGCACCGTGCCATAGCCAGGTGCCAATGCCGACAGCACCGCGCCCGCAATGGTGAGCGGAAAAGCCACCAGCAGCGTGCGCCGCACACCGTACAGATCGATGCCAATGCCCATGAACAGCTGCATGGTGCCAAAGGCAAACGCAAAGGCTCCGGCAAACACCCCCAGCGCCTGCGCCGACAGGCCGAACTCGGCCCGCAAGCCCGTCGCCATGATGGCCGTGATGGTGCGAAAGGCCTGGCTCAGCGCAAAGCCTGACACCAGCGCCAGCAGCATGGTCCATGCGGCGCGGGGGGCAAGAAGCGGTGCAGAGGGCTGCGAAGTGGGCACGGGGGGGAGGTCTCCAGGGCAGATGCCGGCGGCTGTCGGGAGGGGCTCTCTCTCGGCCATCAGGCCTGGCGAGGTTACCCGCAGAGCACAGGCGCCGCTGTCGCCGACGGACGGGGCGGTGCCACCGGGGCGGCGCCTGCAGGTGGGCTGGTTCGCGGGCTCTTAGGGTATGTCCCAGTCCGCCCGCTACATACCCCACCAAACGCATCGGATGTTGCTCGTTTTGGGGTGCTTGTGCCAGCAATCGGCGGTTTGGACCGGGGATTGGGCTTTTGAATGCACCCAATTGGGCCTTGTCTGCAGGTGGTGGGCGCCGTCATGAGGGCGCCACAGGGCGTAGGCAGACTTTAGAGGAGGCTCTCGATGTGGGGATGACCCCAATGACGGTGCCGGGGGCGTGGGGCAATCTTGTGTCCATGCGCTGCACCGGGTGTTGGCCACGGTTCTGGAATCGCAGATTTCGGTCTCTCGCAATCAGGATGGTGCAGGTGGTGGTGAATGGCAAGGTTTGTGCTTAGGTGGCAGGCAGGGGCGCTGAAAAGGCCCTGTGGGCCGGTGGCCACAAGCCGTTGGATGGAAGTTGTCGGGCGGGCTGCGAGGCTGCGCCGCGATGTCAGGAGTGACCGATGAAGACGATGGTTTTGCTGGGTTCGGGTGCGTTGGCTACCCTCTTGTTGTCGGGCTGCGCAAGCCAGCCCCCGGTAATGCAGGCGTTCAACGCCCCCGCCGATGGCAGCAGCATGCAATACGCCTGCGGCAATGGTGAAAAGGTCGAGATGCAGTTCTACCCCGAGCAGGGACGCAGCGTGATGCGCCGCAGCGGCTGGACGGTGGAACTGCCCAAACAGGCCGCTGACAGCGGCTATGCCTACAGCAACGGCCCCACCACGGTGCTGGGTAAGGGCAACGAATTGACGATCCAGATTGGACACCTGGCACCGATCTGGTGCCGTAGCAACCGCGGCATGATGGTGGCGGGCGTCCAGTAACCTGCCCCCTTTGACCCCAGCCTGTGATGGGCTGGTTTGGTTTTTCGCTTTTTTCAGGGCCTGTGCAGCTGTCTGCACAGGCCCTGTGTCGTTTCAGCGCGCCTCGGACATGCAGGCGCCGGGGGCGTCTGCGGCAGACGCAGGGCGCTGCTCCAGCGTGCGGGGGGCGACCAGCAGGTTGCCCTGTGCGTCCCGCACGGTGACGACCACCTCGCGGCTGCTGTCGGCGCGGGTGTCGCTGAAGTGCAGCTGCATCTCGGCGGCCACGGTGCGGGTCTGCGCTTCACCCCCGTTGGCAAATTCCGTGGTTTCCAGCGTGCCCTGCAGCAGCGCCACGCCCTGCGCATCGATCTGCCACGGGCCGGTGAACACAAAGCGCTGGCAGCTGATGCTGAGTTCCACCCGCTCGTTTTCCAGCCGCAGCTCTGCGCCACCGCAATGCAGCGCGCAGGGGGCACCCACCGTGAACCCCGCGCCCGAGAAATAGACCGCGCCGTTGATCGGGCCGGTGCCCGTGCCACCGGTGCCGGGACCGCAGGCGGCCAGCACCAGCAGGGCCGTGGCGTTGGCCAGCAGCCGGACCGCCCGGGCCCAGAGTTCAGGAAGGACGTTCATCTTGGTCTGCGGCATAGAAGTAGCTGCCAAAGCGGGCGCGCCGGTTGCGCTCGCCAGGCGGGGTGTTTTTCTGGTCGTGGTCGTAGCGGGCCTGGGCCTCTGTCATCACGGTCTTGAAGGCTTGGCGCCATGCCTTGGCGGCCACGGCGTGCAGGCGGTGGGCTGATTCTTCGCTGAGCTGGTCCACAAACACGGCCTGCTCCAGGTAGTTGTGCTCGCCCTCCAGGTTGAGACTGGCGGCGGCCAGGTGGTCGTGCAGGTTGTCCTGCATCAGCTGCGCCATTTCGGCAAAGCCCTGGCGCGGCACAAAACCAGCTGCCAGTAGGCGAATGAGTCCATCCTCGCCTTCCTCGGCCATGCCCAGGCGCACCAGTTCGTCAAGCACCGCGCGGGGCCGCACGTCGCTACTGATGCTGGCCACCAGTCCGTCGAAGTGCGGGGGCTCGCCGCTGCGGGGCAGGGGGCGGGGCTGGCCCTCGTCGTCCAGGCAATCGGTCTGGCTCAGCCAGCGCGCGGCCACCTGGCTGGCCATGTTCAACGGGGTTTCGCCAGCTTCTTCTTCAGCGGTGGGCTCGGCCAGGCGACCCAGGTTGCGCACATCGCGCCGGTGCACGCCCGACATCAGGCTCACCGCGCTGTCGGTGGTTTTTTTGCCCGTGCGCTGCAGCTCGTCGTGCGCGGCGTCCAGAAACACCTTCTTCATCGCCGCCGCAAACGCGGGGTAGGCCACGCCATTGCGCAGCAGCAGGCGCGCCAGAGGGCGCAGCACGTGCAGGGCAGAGGCCAGAACGATGGCGGAGCGGGAGGGCATGAAAAAAGGGCCGAGACGCGGCGGGTGTCAGAAGGTGTGAATGAATCCGGCGTGCCCGAACAGGCCGCCAAAACGCGCCCGATCTAGGCGCAAAGCGCAGCCATAGCGCGGGCTATGGCGAGCATTGGCAACGAAGAGCGGGTGTGTTTTGGCGGGATGAGCGGGCATGGCGGGCTTGTTCACACCTTCTCAGGAACAGGCTGTGATTGTCATCTGGTTGACGGCTGGAAATTGTGTGGGATATTATCCCACTCATCTGCGATGCGGTGTGGGCGCAAGCCGACGCCGCGCCGTGGGTATCCGCATTCACAGGGAGAACAATCACATGAAGAACCGAGGGTTGATGAACACATTGGCGGGCATGTCCCATGCGTCGCCCGCATGGCTGGCCGTGGCCACCGCTGCATTCGTGGCGGGCTGCGGTGGCGGGGAGGGCGGCAACCCGCAGACCCCCAACGAGGCGCGGCTGCAGGTGGCGCGATCCGGCGATCTGGTGGCCTACTTCAAGGCCAAGATTGCGCAGCGGGTGGCGCTGGGCTATCCGGGCACGGCCATCACCGTGCCCACCGTGGGGGGCTTGAGCAGCACGGGCAGCGTGGTCACCCACACCGGTGTGCCACTGGCCGGCGCGGTGGTGGAGGAAGACGGCCTCATCAAGGCCGAGGGCAACATGCTGTATGGCTTGCACCGCGCCTACGCCACCGACACCGGCCGCGAGCCGCCGCGCCTGGCCGCCCTGGCCCGTGCGGCCGACGGCAGCCTGACCGGCGTGGGCAGCGCCGTGCTGGACGCCAAGTTCATCCCCCAGGGCTTTTATGTGGCGGGCGGCGGCACGCGCGCCGCCGTGCTGTCGCAGCAAGACCCGTATGCCGACCACCAGCCCGTGGTGGCTGCGGCCGACGCCAGCATCACCGTGTTGCCGGAGTACAGCCGCACGCTGTCGCTGGACCTGTTTGCCATCCACAAGGACATGGCGCCCGCGCAGATCAAGCAGATGCGCATCGATGGCCTGCTGGTGGGCAGCCGCCTGATTGGCAACACGCTGTACCTGGTCACCACCTGGTCGCCCGACCTCACACGCTTTACCGTACCGGCAGGGGCCACGGCATCGGCGGTGGACGCGGCACTCAAGGACCTCAACACTGCTGCTTTGATCCCCACCCTGCGCGTGGATGGTGGCCAGCCGCAGCCGCTGGTCAACGAGGCCGACTGCCTGGTGCAGACGGGTAACGCGTCGCTGTCGCTGCAGCTCACGTCCATCACGGCCATCGACCTCACCTCGTCCAGCCTGGCGCGCACCAGCCGCTGTCTTGTGGGCGGCAGCGAGGCCGTGCACCTGGGCGCGCGCAGCGTGCATGTGGCCAGTTCGCGCCAGTACCGCTACGGCGGCGACGTGATCAACGCCGTGTTCCCGGCAGATAGCCGCACCGACATCCACAAGTTCAGCTTCCGTGGCGCGCAGGTGGACTACGACGCATCGGGCAGCGCGGACGGCCACCTGGGCTGGGACCTGCGCCGCCTACCATCGCGCCTGAACGAATACCAGAACGATCTGCGCGTGCTGACCTTCACCGGCAAGACGGGCCAGAGCGGCATGCCGCCGGTGGTTATCCAGGCCCAGCAGGCCTCCCCCGCGCTGCTGACCGTGCTGCGCGACAGCGGCCGCGACAGCTATCTGGGCCCGCAGGCCAAGCTGCCCATCCGGCTGCGCACGGCGCGGGGCGACCAGCAGATTGACAACCTGTTCTTTGCAGGCCCTCGGGCCTATGCCACCCCCTTTGCCACCACCGAACCCGTGTGGGTGCTGGACCTGGCCAACCCCGCCAGCCCCACCGTGGCGGGCGAGCTGGCGGCGGGCGGCTATGCCGACCACCTGGTGCCGCTGCCGAACGGCCTGCTGCTGGGTGTGGGCAAGGACAGCGCCCTGGGCGGTGTGGCCGACGGCATTCAGCTTGCGGTGTTCGACGTGCGCAATGCCGCGCAGGGCAAGCGCCTGGCCACTCAGGCGGCGGGCGATCGTGGCAGCATCACCACGCTCGACAGCACCCGCCCGGTGCTTAACCTGCAGGCGGTGGATGGCAAGGTGCGCATCGCCTTTCCCGCGCGCGTCTATCAGGCGCCCACGGGCGTAGGCACGCCACCACCCGTGCGGGGCTACCAGGGTGCCTTGCGGCTGGAGGTGAACACCACCACCGGCGCGCTGGCCCAGCGCTCCATGGTGGTGTCCACCGCCCTCCTGAACGGCGACACGCCCGGGCTGTACAGCCGCTTTGACATCGCCAACGAGCGCAGCCTGCAGGTGGACAACGTGGCCTACCAGCTCTCGGGAGGCCAGGTGTTCACCAGGGCCGGAGACTGAAGCGCTGCCGATTGCGACTCAGGGAGAGAACTATAAAAACGATAGCTGCTTGCGCTTTTCTGTGGGGCGCAAGCGGCAGTTCAAAGGCCTGTTCACCGGGGTGATGAACAGGCCTATTTTTTTGCGGCGCGCCGTTGTGCTTACAGATCCGTGCGCAGCTTCCAGATCTCGGGGAACAGCACCACATCCAGCATCTTGCGCAGGTAGCTCACCCCGCCCGTGCCGCCCGTGCCGCGCTTGAAGCCGATCACGCGCTCCACGGTGGTCACGTGGCGGAAGCGCCAGAGGCGGAAGGCGTCTTCCAGGTCGGTCAGTTCTTCACCCAGTTGGTACAGGTCCCAGTGCTTTTCGGGGTTGCGGTACACGGTGAGCCAGGCCTGCTCCACCGCATCGTTCTCCACATAGGGCTGCGTCCAGTCGCGTTCGGTGTGGCTGGTGGGCACGGCCAGGCCGCGCCGCGCCAGTAGGCGCAGGGCCTCGTCGTAGAGCGACGGTGCTTCGTGGGCGGCCTGCACCAGCGCGAGCAGGTCGGCGCGGTGCTCGTGGGGTTTGAGCATGGCGCGGTTCTTGTTGCCCATCGAAAACTCGATGCAGCGGTATTGGTAGCTCTGGAAGCCGCTGGACTGGCCCAGGTACGGGCGCATGGCGCTGTACTCGGGCGGCGTCATGGTGGCCAGCACGTCCCAGGCGTGCACCAGCTGCTCCATGATCTTGCTGACACGCGCGAGCATCTTGAAAGCGGGCGGCAGCTCGTCGCGCGCAATGTGGCCGATGGCCGCGCGCAGCTCGTGCAGCATGAGCTTCATCCATAGCTCGCTGGTCTGGTGCTGCACGATGAACAGCATCTCGTCGTGTGCGGGCGACAGCGGCTTTTGCGCGGTGAGGATGGCGTCGAGCTGCAGGTAGTCGCCGTAGCTCATGCTTTGGCTGAAGTCGAGCTGTGCGCGCTCTTCATGCACGATGGATTCGGGCAGGGCGGCAGATGCCGCGTTGTTGTTGTCAGCCGCAGGGGTTTGCGAAAAAGGGCACATGGTGTTTTGCCTTTCCGATCAGGTGACGGCGTGCGTCTGGTTGAACTCGGCCTTTTGCCACTCGCCGCTCTCCAGCACCTGGCGCAGGTGCTCCACGGCATTCCACACGTCTTCAAAGCCCAGGTACAGCGGTGTGAAGCCAAACCGCAGGATGTCCTTGTGGCGGCCCGTGCCGCCGTCTCCCTTGCGGAAGTCGCCGATCACGCCGCGCGCAATCAGCGCCTGCACGATGGCGTAGGCACCGCTGCCCTGGCCGTTCACGCCCGCCCCTTCATTGCGCGTCAGGCACACCTGCGAGCCGCGCTGGGCATGGTCACGCGGGGTGGCCAGGCCCAGGCCGTGGCCTGCGCAGCGCTCTTCCACGAGTTGGATGAACAGGTCGGTGAGCGCCAGCGACTTGGCGCGCAGTGCGGCCATACCGCCCAGGCTTTGTGCGGCGGTGAACACATCCAGCCCGCATTGCAGGGCCGACAGGCTGATGATGGGCTGCGTGCCGCACAGGTAGCGCGTGATGCCGGGTGCGGGCTGGTAGTCGGGCGTGAAGGCAAACGGTGCGGCATGGCCCCACCAGCCGGACAGCGGCTGCCAGAAGCGGTCGGCATGGCGTGGGTGCACCCACACAAAGGCTGGTGCGCCGGGGCCGCCGTTCAAATATTTGTAGCCGCAGCCGATGGAGAAGTCGGCGCCCGCGCCGTTCAGGTCCACAGGCACCGCGCCCGCGCTGTGTGCCAGGTCCCACACGCACAGGATGCCCTGGGCGTGCGCCGCAGCGGTGATGGCGGCCATGTCGTGCATGGCGCCGGTGCGGTAGTTCACGTGCGTGAGCATTAGCACGGCCACGTCGCTGGTCAGCGCAGCGTTGATCTCTTCAGGCTCCACCAGCACCAGCTCCAGGCCGCGCTCCTTGCACAGGCCTTCGGCAATGTAGAGGTCGGTAGGGAAGTTGCTGCGCTCGCTCACGATGCGCTTGCGGGCAGGGCTGTCTTCGCGGGCGATGTTGAGCGCCGCGCTCAGCACCTTGTAGAGGTTGATAGAGGTGCTGTCGGTGCACACCACTTCATCCTTGCCTGCGCCGATCAGCGGGGCGAGCTGGTTGCCCAGGCGCTGGGGCAGGTCGAACCAGCTGGCGGTGTTCCACGATTTGATGAGGTCGGTGCCCCATTCGCGGGTGACCACATCGGCCACGCGCGCAGCAGCGGCCCTGGGGGCCACCCCCAGCGAATTACCGTCGAGGTAGATCACGCCCGGTGGCAGGGCAAAGTGGTCGCGCAGAGCGCGCAGCGGGTCTTGGGCGTCGCGGGTGCGGCAGTCTTGCAGGGTGATGGACATGGGCGTTGGGAGAGGTAATTGCTATGTTATTGATAGCTGTTGACGCATGTTTTACTAGCGCTTCCAGCCAAAAATGCTTGAAATTCTGTGTGTCGCGCTAGTCCAGCGCCCGCAGCACGGCCCGCACGGGGGATGCATCGGCCGTGGTCAGCTTCAGCGGCAGGGCGATGAGTTCGTAGTCGCCCTCGGGCACGGCGTCGAGCACCAGGTTTTCGAGCACACGCAGGCCCCGGCGGCGGATGACCTGGTGGCTGTCCAGCGTCTTGCTGTCGGCCGGGTCGATGCTGGCGGTGTCGATGCCCACCAGTAGCACGCCCAGGTCGGCCAGGCGCTCGATGGTGCCCGGGGCATAGGCGGCCAGCTGGCCGTCCCAGCGGTCCACCGGCATGTGTTCGTAGGTGCGCACCAGCACGCGCGGGGGCAGGGTGCCGTTTACGGCGTGGGCGATGTGCTCCCAGGTGATCAGCGGGCCGCAGCCGATGGCGTGGATCACGCGGCAGGGGCCCAGAAAGGCGTCGAGCGACACGTCGCCAATGGTGGCGCCCTGTACGTCATAGTGCAGCGGCGCATCGGCGTGCGCGCCCACATGGGGCGACATCGTGATCGCGCTCACATTGACCGGGCAGCCGGGGCCGATGGTGGCGCACCACTGCTGGCTGTAGGCCGTGTCGCCGGGGAACACAGGGCTGCCCGCGTGCACGGGCGGCGAGATGTCCCAAAGCTGGCGGGCGGTGGGGGAGGAAGGCGTTGACATGGGACAAAGTTTGCATGTCCCGAAAAACCCGTGGTGTCGGTTATTTCCAACAGCTGGCGGATTTTTTGTTGAAGCCTAAACTATTTGAATGAGGCAGTAGCCCGGCTGCTGCCCAGAAAAAAACCAGGCCTCCCGCCAGCCGCGCCGTGAGCATCGGGGGGCTCTCTCGGTCTGCAGCGCACCTTTGTTGCTCGATGCGTGCAGAGGTTTCCTAGCTGCCGTGGGGGAGAGGAATGCGAACAAAAAATCCCACGCCCCGGCCGTTCAGGCCCGCACCCACCTGCACCTGCCCGCCCATGCGCAGCACTGCCTGCCGCACGATGGCCAGGCCCAGGCCCGAGCCGGTGGCGACATGTCCCAGGCCCCGGTAGAAGCGCTCAAACACCCGCTGGTGCTCGGTGGCCGGAATACCGGGCCCGTCGTCCTGCACTGACAGGTGCAGCACCGAGTCCTCGCGCCGCAGTGCCACCGCCACGTTGCCGCCATTGGGCGTGTAGCGCACCGCGTTGTCGATGAGGTTGTGCGCAATCGACTCCAGTGCGGGCAGGTCCAGCCGGGCGTCCAGGGTGTCGGGGGCGTCCAGCGACAGCTCGATCTGCCGCACCATGGCCTGCGGTGCCGCCTGGGCCAGCGCGGCGCGCAGCCATTGCGCCACGTCCAGGTTGCGCGGGGCGGGG
Source organism: Acidovorax sp. Root70 (assembly GCF_001428225.1). NCBI lineage: Bacteria > Pseudomonadati > Pseudomonadota > Betaproteobacteria > Burkholderiales > Comamonadaceae > Acidovorax > Acidovorax sp. Root70. Next base: position 173,214 of record NZ_LMHQ01000007.1, on the reverse strand, counting down.
CGCTGGGCGTCGTCCAGCGCTGCCAGGTCCAGCAGCTGTTGCGCCAGGTGCGAGGTGCGGGCGATGGCCTGCTCCAGGTGGGCCTGCGCCTGGGTGCGCTCCTGCGCAATCTGCGACCGGGCCATCACGTGGGCCTGGGCCGTGATCACGGCCAGCGGTGTGCGGATCTCGTGGGCCGCGTCCTGCACAAAGGCGCGCTCGCGTTCGACCTTCTGGCGCAGCTGTGCAAAGAGGTGGTCCAGCGACTGCTCCAGGGGCTTGAGTTCGCGGTGGCGGGCGTTGAAGCCCACGGGCTGCAGGTCGTCGGTGTTGCGCTGGGCGATGCGGTAGGCCAGTTGCTGCAGGGGGCGCAGGCCATTGCGCACTGACAGCCAGACGGGTAGCAGCACAAACGGTGCGGCCAGCAGCAGGTAGGGCAACAGCGACTGCGCATTGCGTGACAGAAACGCCGCGTCGGAGCGCTTGGGGTCGGCGATGGTGAGTGCCCAGCGTGCATTGCGACCCGCGTAGATGCGGTGCACCTGGCCGTTGACGAGCGTCTCGGTGATGGAGCCATCGGGTGCGCGGGCCGGCAAGGGCTGCCAACCGGGCGACGCATAAGCGCGTTGGCCCTGAGCATCCCGCAGTTCGTAGAGCGATGTGCCCGGCAGCGTGGCCAACTGTCGTCGGCGGATGTTGGTCCAGATATCGGTCGAGGCGAGCGCCGCCGCCGCGAGGGCCGGGTCCGTCACCTCTTGCAGCGATGCCAGCACGGCATCGCCATACTTCTGCAGCCCCGGCTCGTTGGTGATGGTCTGCTTGTAGGTTGCAAAGATATAGCCCAGCAGCACGGCCCACACCATCACAAAGGCCAGCAGCACCGACACGACGCTGCGGCGCACCAGCGTGGGCTCGGCCAGCCAGTCCCAGGCAGCGCGCAGAGAAGACTTGGAGGTGCTCATGCTTGCAGCAAGTAGCCCACGCCCCGCACGGTGCGGATCAGCTCGGCACCGATCTTGCGGCGCAGGTTGGACACATGCACCTCGATGGCCGCAAAGTCCACGGGCTCGCCCAACGGGTCCAGCCGCTGCGACAGCACGCTTTTGGACACCACTACGCCGGGCTCGCGCGCCAGCTCCAGCAGCAGCTGAAACTCACGCGGTGACAGCTCCAGTGGCAGCCCTGCGCGCTGCACGGCATGGCGGCGCGGCGCGATCACCAGCTCGCCCAGCACCCAGCGCTCGCTGGCCTGGCGCGCGCTGCGGCGCAGCACGGCGCGGATGCGAGAGAGCAGTTCGGCCGTGGCAAAGGGCTTGATCACAAAGTCATCGGCCCCGCCGTCCAGGCCCGCCAGCCGGTCCTCCACCGCTGAGCGCGCGGTGATCACGATGATGGGCACCTGCCCGCTGTGCCCGGTCTGGTTGCGCCAGCGCGCCAGCAGGTCAAAGCCACTGCCATCGGGCAGCGTCAGGTCCAGCAGCACGCAGTCCACCGTGGTGACATCGACCGTGGCGGGCGCATCCACGGCGCGGCGCAGCCATTCGCTGGTCAGGCCCTCCACCTTCAGCGCGGACTGCAGCGCGCGGCCCAGGTCCAGGTCGTCTTCGATGAGCAGGATGTGCATGGGGCGATTGTGGCGGGAGCGGCCCCGGTTGCGTGGTGCCGCAGCGGCGCCTTTGGCTGGCCTTAAGGCGGGGCTTTGCACAATGGCCGTATCCAATGGCTCAACACATGGGGGAGAAAGCAATGGCATCGACGACAAGGCAGGAGGGGATGCGGCGATGGTGGGGTGGCGCGGCGCTGGCTGCGGCACTGGCTTTGGGGGGCTGTGCATCGGGGCCCACGCACCCATCGCTGGCCGGGGCGCAACTGCCCGACCTGGTGCCGGTGCGCGACTTCGTGGCCAGCCGGCAATCCACCGGGGGCTACCGCGTGTCGCCGGACGGAAAGCGCCTGGCCTGGTTTGGCACGGACGGCGTGGTGCCCGCGATCTGGGTGCAGTCCATCGACGGGGGCGATGCCAAGGCGTTTCGCATCCGTGCGCGCGCCATCCGCTTCAGTGCCGACAGCCGCTGGCTCGGCATCACGGCCGACCCCGCGGGCGATGAAAACACCCGCATTTATGCGGGCGCGGTCGAGGGCCCAGGCACAGAGCTGCGCGAGCTGATGCCAGCACCGCGTTCGGTGGCGCATTTTGCGGAGGCAGTGGATGCCTCGTCCGACTTCATCGTCACCTCCAACCAGCGCGACAAGAAAGTGTTTGACCTGTACCGCGTGAACCCGGCGGGTGGCGCGCCGGTGCTCATGGCCACGAACCCCGGCAATGTGGGCTGGTGGGGCGTGGACACCACGGGCCAACTGCGCGCCCGGGCGCGGATCCAGGGCGAACAGGTGTTGCTGGAGCGACCTGGCGCCGAGCCGGGCAGTTGGGTGACGGTGGCAGAGCGCAGCCGGTGGGACACGCTGAACATCTTTGGCCTGCACGATGAGGGGCGCAAGGCCTGGGCCCTGTCGAACCGGGGGCGCGACAAGCTGGCGCTGGTGCGGCTGGACCTGACCACGGGCACCGAGGAAGAGTGGTTTGCCTCGCCCGATGTGGACCTGGACAACGTGACGCTGAGCCGCCGCACCCGCGAGCCGCTGCTGGCGTACTTCATGCCGGGCTACCCGGCACGCAAGGTGTTTGACTCCGCGCTTGATGCCCGGCTGTCTGCGCTGGCCGGTGACAAGCCTGCAGAGGTGCTGGTGACCAGCCTGGACCAGACCGACAAGGTGCTCACGGTGGCGGTGGCCACCGACCGGGGCACGCGCAACTACCTGCTGCGTGATGGGCAGGAGCCCCGCTTCTTGGGCGAGAACCGGCTGAGCCTGATTGCCAAGGACCTGGCCCCTACCGCGCCCATCACCTACACCGCGCGCGATGGTCTCACCCTCCACGGCTACCTCACGCTGCCCGTGGGGGCTGCGCCGCAGCGGCTGCCCACCGTGCTGCTGGTGCATGGCGGCCCGTGGGCGCGTGACCGCTGGGGCGATGGCGCCACCAGCCGCGCCATGCAGCAGTTTCTGGCCAACCGGGGCTATGCGGTGCTGCAGGTCAACTACCGGGGCTCCAGCGGCTACGGCCGCAACCATATGGAAAAGGCCCGGGGCGAGTTCGCGGGCCGCATGCACGACGACCTGGTGGACGGCGTGCGCTGGGCGGTGGAGCGCGGCGTGGCCGACGCGCAGCGCGTGGCGATCTACGGTGCCAGCTACGGCGGCTATTCGGCCCTGGTGGGCGCCACCTTCACGCCCGAGGTGTTTGCCTGCGCCGTGGATGTGGTGGGCGTGACGGACATCGCGCGCTTGCTGGAGGCCGCACCGCCCTACTGGGAGCTGGGCCTGCCCTGGTGGCACCGCTATGTGGGCAACCCGGCCATGCCGGAAGACCGCGCCCGTATGGACGCGAAGTCGCCCCTGTACCGGGCGGAACATGCGCAAAAGCCCATCCTGATCATGCACGGCGTGAACGACCCGCGCGTGAAGCTGGAGCAGTCCGAATGGATGGTGGCGGCCCTGCGCAAGGCGGGCAAGCCGGTGGACTACGTCACCTTCACCGGGGATGGCCATGGCAACCAGCGCTGGCCCAACAACCTCACCATGTACCGCAAGACCGAGGACTTCCTCGCCCAATGCCTGGGTGGGCGGACCAGCGGTTTTGACTACTACCAGCTGGGCGCGTGGGCGTTCTGATGGGGCAGGCCGTCACTTGGTTGCTTGCCCGCTGGGGGCAGCGCGGCTGCGGGTTTGCCACCGCACTGGCCTTGGCCGCCGTGTGTGGTGCGGCAGGTGCCCAGCCCGTCGCACCAGCGGGCGCCGCCTCGGCTGTTGCTGAGGATGCCGCCCCTGCGGCTCCGGTCTACACCCGGGCGCGGGTGGTGTCTGTGGAAGCGGATGCGGGCGGCAACGCCACGCATGTGCGGCTCAAGCTGCTGCCCCGCGCCAAGTTGCCGTTCACCACACAGACCTTCCGGGTCGTCAACCCTGCCTTGCTGCACGGCATTCCGCAGGGGGCCTGGGTCCAGTTCACTGCCCGGCACATCGACGGCGAAAACACGCTCACGTCCATCCGCGTCACGGCGGAGTGCAAGCGGTTTGAGCGATGTGACTGACTGCCCTGGCGGGGCGGGGCGCATTGCAGCTTGCGCTGCATCAAGGAGAGATTGAGGCGGCGACCACTGCGATACAGATATTGATAGAATGAGAATCACTATTATTTGTATCGAGGCCAGTCACCATGAAAACCATGGACGATGGCGCTGCGGCGCGGTTGCATCTTCCTACGCAGCAGAACCTGTCTTCGCGGCTGGACCAATTGCCGCGCCGCGCCTTGGGCCGGGTCACGGGCTTGTTGCCCGCGCAGGACGCGCAAGAGCACAGCACGCTGCTGCGCTTGCTGGAGATCGGCTTTCTGCCCGGTGAGACCGTGCAGGTGGTTGCACGCGGCGGCTGGGGCGGCGACCCCATCGCGGTGCGCGTCGGGCAGGCCACGTTTGCGCTGCGCCGCCAGGAGGCCTCCATGGTGCAGGTGCAGCCGTTGGATGATGCCACCCTGCCTGCCAAGGAGCTGGCATGAGCGCTCAGGCCACTGTGCAGCCCACCGCCGCCGATGCGCCCCTGCGCGTGGCGCTGCTGGGCAACCCCAACTGCGGCAAGACCGCGCTGTTCAACCTGCTCACCGGGGCGCGCCAGAAGGTGGCCAACTATGCGGGTGTGACGGTGGAGCGCAAGGAAGGCCTGCTGCAGACCACCGCTGGCCGCCGCGTGCGCGTGCTGGACCTGCCGGGCGCCTACAGCCTGCATGCACACAGCGTGGACGAGGCCATCACCCGCGACATCGTGCGCGGGCGCCGCGCGGGCGAGCCCGTGCCCGATGTGCTGGTGTGCGTGACGGATGCCACCCACCTGCGCCTGAACCTGCGCCTGGTGCTGGAGGCGCGCGCCCTGGGCCTGCCCATGGTGCTGGTGCTCAACATGATGGACGTGGCCGAGCGCCAGGGCATCGCCATTGACCGCGAGGTGCTGTCGCGCGAGCTGGGCATGCCCGTGCTGGCCACCGTGGGCGTGCGCGGCAACGGCGCGCAGGAGCTGGTGCAGTGGCTGGATGGTGCCAACCTGCAGCAGTTGCAGCGCCCCGTGGTGGCGCCCGATGCGGCGGCGCGCCTGGACGCGAGCGACCTGGAGGCGCAAAACGACGTCATCCGCACCCACCAGGAGGTGCGGCGCATTCTGGACCAGGCCGTGCGCGTGCCGGTGGTCAGCCTGCGCACGGACGACCGCATCGACGCGGTGGTGCTGCACCCGGTGTGGGGCCTTTTGATCCTGGCGGCCACGCTGTTCCTGATGTTCCAGGCGGTATTCAGCTGGGCAGAGCTGCCCAAGTCGTGGATCGAAGATGGCGTGGGCTGGCTGGCAGCCCTCGTCAACGCCCATATGGCCGACGGCCCCTTGCGCAGCCTGCTGACCGACGGGGTGCTGGCGGGTGCGGGCGGGGTGCTGGTGTTTTTGCCGCAGATCCTGTTTCTGTTCCTGTTCATCCTGGCGCTGGAGGACTCGGGCTACCTGCCGCGTGCGGCTTTCTTGCTGGACCGCGTGATGGGCACAGTGGGCTTGTCGGGCCGCTCGTTCATTCCGCTGCTGTCGAGTTTTGCCTGCGCCGTGCCGGGCGTGATGGCCACGCGCTCCATCACGCACTGGCGTGACCGGCTGGTGACCATCATGATCGCTCCGCTCATGACCTGCTCGGCGCGCCTGCCGGTGTATGCGCTGCTGATCGCAGCCTTCATCCCCGAGCGCACGGTGGCCGGGGTGTTCAACCTGCAGGGCGTGGTGCTGTTTGCGCTGTATGTCGCGGGCATCGTCAGCGCCATGGCCGTGGCGGCGGTGGCCAAGCTGGCCCGCAGCGACACGCGCGCCACGCCGCTGATGATGGAGCTGCCCGCGTACCGCTGGCCCAGCGTGCGGGGCCTGGCCTACGGGCTGTACGAGCGGGCGGTGATTTTCATCAAGCGGGTGGGAGGCATCATCCTGGCCGTCACCGTGTTGTTGTGGTTTCTGTCCACGTACCCCGGCGCACCAGAAGGCGCCACGCAGCCCGCCATCACCTACAGCCTGGCCGGCCAGTTGGGTCGCCTGCTGGAGGTCATCGCCGCGCCGATTGGCTTCAACTGGCAGATTGCGATTGCGCTGGTGCCTGGTATGGCGGCGCGCGAGGTCGCGGTGAGCGCACTGGGCACGGTGTACGCGCTGTCTGCCACGGGCGACGAGGTGGCGAGCCAGCTGGGATCGTTGATTGCGGGCTCGTGGTCGCTGGCTACCGCGCTGTCGCTGATGGCCTGGTATGTGTTTGCGCCCCAATGCATCTCCACCATTGCCGCCGTGCGCCGTGAGACCAATGGCTGGCGCTATCCGCTGCTCATGGTGGGGTACCTGTTTGCCATGGCGTATGCCGCCAGCTTTGTGACCTACCGCGTGGCGCTGGCGCTGGGCGGGGGCTGAGGAGGAACGTTGTGATGGCCCAGCAATTCATCGTTGGTCTGATCGTGCTCGCTGCGGCGCTCTATGTGCTCTGGCGGTACCTGCCCGGGCGCTGGCGCCAGGGGTTGGGCAAGGTCCACCCGGGGCTGGTCCAGTCGCCGGGCTGTGGCGCGAGCGATGGTGGGTGCAGCAGCTGCGGCAGTTGCGCGGCGCCATCCGATACAGGTGCTGAAAAGCCCGTGGCCATGCCCGTTCGTCGTAGGCCTGCTTCTTAGTGAGTGCTATCTTTTGGATAGCTACTAGCGCATGATTCACTAGCGCTACAGGCCGTTTTGGCTCCAATCGCCTACTGGTACAGCTGGCCCTGGCCCAGCGCGCTCAGCGCCTGTTGCAGGTTGACGCGCGCCTGGGCCTCGTAGCGCTGCGCAAAGTAGTCCGTGCCGTAGATGTGCGGGCGGTCCAGAAACCCTCGCAGCACCGCGCTGCGCCCCGCCACATAACGCGGCCAGCGCACAAAGAAGTATTCACGCCGCACGTTGCGTTCGAACTGCCGGTACACCGTGTCACCCTGGCCCAGGATGGCGAGGTCGATGTCCACCACCCACTGCGCATCGCCCGTGAGCGGGCCCGGGGTGTGGCGGGTGTCCATCACATGCTGGAGCACGGTCTCGGCCAGCGTGGTGGGCAGCCCTTGGCTGAGCAGGAACTGGCGCGCCCAGTCGGCGCTGCGCTCTTCGTTATGTGCACTCCACGGCCAGTAGATGGCGTCGTGGTACCACAGGGCCAGCGCTACGGCATGGGGGTTGTGGATCGCGCCGGGCTGGTGGCCCTGCACCGCCTGCAGGTGCCGCAGGCAGGCCCGCAGGTGGGTGGTGTCGTGGTAGGCGCGGGGCCAGCGGGCCCAGCTGCGCAGCAGGCGCCGGCCTTCAGCCCGCCAAGCGGGCGTGTCGCGCCCCAGCGCTTGGCCCAGGGCCTGCCAGTGCGCCAGCAATTCGGCGCTGTGGGCGGGCTGGCGGCGCCAGGGCATGGGGCTGTCAGGCCAGTTTGCCCAAGAGCAGATATTCCATCAGTGCTTTTTGCACATGCATGCGATTCTCTGCCTCATCCCACACCACGGACTGCGGCCCGTCGATCACGTCGGCCTCGACCTCTTCGCCCCGGTGCGCGGGCAGGCAGTGCATGAAGAGGGCGTCGGGCTGGGCGGCGGCCATCATTTCGGTGTCCACACACCAGTCGGCAAAGGCCTTCTTGCGCGCTTCGTTCTCGGCTTCGTAACCCATGCTGGTCCACACATCGGTGGTGACCAGGTCGGCGCCTCGGCAGGCTTCCATGGGGTTGCTAAAGAATTGATAGCTATCAGCGCTGATTCCATGGGCGCCAGCGGCCAATTTTTCGTCCACTTCGTAGCCGCGTGGCGTGCTCACATGCACCTTGAAGCCCAGTAGCGACGCGGCCTGCAGCCAGGTGTTGGCCATGTTGTTGCCATCGCCTACCCAGGCCACCGTCTTGCCCTGGATGGAGCCACGGTGCTCGATGTAGGTGAAGATGTCCGCCAGGATCTGGCAGGGGTGGTACTCGTTGGTCAGACCGTTGATCACGGGCACGCGCGAGTTGGCGGCAAAGCGCTCGATCTTGGCCTGCTCGTAGGTGCGGATCATCACCAAGTCGGTCATGCGGCTGATGACCTTGGCGCTGTCCTCGATGGGCTCGGCGCGGCCCAACTGGCTGTCGCCCGTGGTCAGGTGCACCACACTGCCGCCGAGCTGGTACATGCCCGCCTCAAAGCTCACACGCGTGCGGGTGCTGGCCTTCTCGAAGATCATGGCCAGCGTGCGGTCCACCAGCGGGTGGTGCTTTTCGTAGGCCTTGAACTTCTTCTTGATGAGCGCGGCGCGCTCGAACAGGTAGGCGTACTCGTCGGCGGAGAGGTCGGTGAACTGCAGGTAATGTTTCAGCGTCGTCATGGCAGTGGGACTATTCTTCATTCAGCCAGGATGGCTTTGACCAGCGGGGTCAGCTTGGCAACGATTTCGTCGGCTTCGACGGTGGTGAGGATCAGGGGGGGCACCAGGCGGATCACGGTGTCGGCCGTGACCGACAGCAGCAGGCCTGCCTCGGCCGCGCGGCCAATCAGGGCGCCGCAGGGCTTGTTCAGCTCAATGCCCAGCATCAGGCCCTGGCCCCGGATCTCCTTCACACCGGGCAGGCTGCCCAGCTCGCGCTGCAGTGCCGCCTTGAGGTGCTCACCCACCGTGGTGGCATTTTGCAGCAGGCCGTCTTCTTCCATGATGCGGATGGTCTCGACCCCGGCGCGCATGGCCAGCGGGTTGCCGCCAAAGGTGGTGCCGTGGTTGCCAGGCTGCAGCACGTTGGCGGCCTTGGGGCCCGCCACCACCGCGCCAATCGGCACGCCGGAGCCCAGGCCCTTGGCCAGCGGCATCACGTCGGGCACGATGCCGGCCCACTGGTGGGCAAACCACTTGCCAGTGCGGCCCATGCCGCACTGCACTTCGTCGATCATCATCAGCCAGCCGCGCTCATCGCACAGCTTGCGCAACTGCTGCAGGTATTCCACGCGCATGGGGTTGATGCCGCCTTCGCCCTGGATGGTCTCGAAGAACACGGCCACCACGTTGGGGTTGCCTTCGGTGGCCTTCTTGATGGCTTCGATGTCGTTCATCGGCACGCGCACAAAACCTTCGACCAGCGGACCAAAGCCGCTGTAGATCTTGGGGTTGCCGGTGGCCGACATGGTGGCAATCGAGCGGCCGTGGAAGGCCTTTTCGTACACCACGATCTCGGGCTTGGCGATGCCCTTGTCCACGCCGAACTTGCGTGCGATCTTGAGCGCCGCCTCGTTGGCCTCCAGGCCCGAGTTGCAGAAGAAGACGTTCTGCATGCCCGACAGCTCTACCAGCTTGGCGGCCAGCTGCTCCTGCAGGGGCGAGTGGTAGTAATTGGAGGTGTGGATCAGCTTGGTGATCTGGTCCTGCAGCGCGGGCACCAGCTTGGCGTGGTTGTGACCCAGCGTGTTCACGGCAATGCCGCCCAGGCCGTCCAGGTATTCCTTGCCGTTCACGTCCCACACGCGGCTGCCTTGTCCACGGGCCAGCGCGATGGGTACGCGGCCATAGGTGTTCATCACGTGGGGCGAAGCGGCCTCAATGAAAGCGGTCATGCGGAAATCTCCAGACGGTGCAGTGGCGAAAAAACGAGTCACGATTCTAGGGGGAGCAGGGCGACGGTCTGTTGACGATTGCGCATCAGTGCAATGCAGCCCACTACCTGAGTTTGGGGTGCTATGTGTAGCGCGGCAGAGGGATTAGGGAGTCAGCTCTTATATAAGAGTTAGAATGTCGCGTTGCGGTGCAACATGCAGTGATCCTGCGTCTGTGCCCTCACTACCACTCCAATCCCCGATGGTTTCCCCCTCCTCCAAAGAAGTCTTCATCCAGGGCATCACCCACGAAGGGAAAACCTTTCGTCCCAGCGACTGGGCCGAGCGGCTGGCCGGGGTGATGAGCAGCTTTCGACCCGGTGGAGCGCGGCCGGGCAGCCATTTGAGCTATTCGCCCTGGTGCATTCCCACCACGCTCAATGGCGTGAAATGTGTGGTGGTGCACCGCGACCTGCAGGGGCACGAACCCATGGCCTGGGACTTTGTGATCAATTTCGCCCGCGACAACAACCTGCAGGTGGCCGAGGCCTGCCTGCTGCCCGACGTTCCGCCGCTTCCAAAGCCCTGAGGGTGTGCCTGCCGGGGCGCTGACGGCGGCCTGCGCGCGCCGTGGCGCCCCTCAATAGCGCACGATGAGCGCAACGATGCCAAGGAACGCGGCCACCGCTGGTTCCATGCCAGGCAAGTCGATCACAAGCTCCCGTTTGAAGGTGATGGCCGACCTCTCCCGGACGCACCCCAGCGGTTGTCCGGTGGACAGGTAGGTGACGGGGAAGTTCTTTGTGAGCCAGCCGGAGGATGTCCCGACCTCGATGTCAGCCGGCTGCGCCATCACGATGCGTGGCAGGCGCCGACCGGTGTTTTGGCTCAGAACATCTGCCTGGGCGTGTATGGATTCGTCGGTGGTTTCGAGCGTGTAGCGAATATCGCTGACGTACCCCCGGCTCAGGTAGCAATGCCGCACCCTCCAGGCCTGGCCGTGCAAGGTCATCTGAATGTCGCCCTTGGCGGCATCTTCGGCGCTGAAGACGCGCAACCGGGCATTTTTGGCCTGCGCAAACCACGCGTAGTGGAATCCACCCACCACCAGGCTTTCGGTGCCATCCAGAAACTCGTAGGCAAAACCATCCAACGCTGACTTCTGCCGCAGGATCATGGGGCCTCGTGGGGTGGATGTCTTGCCGGACAATGTAGCCGTTGTCGTAAGGGCGCCCCCAACGAAAAAACCGCCCGAAGGCGGTTTGTTCGTTTTTTTGCTGGCAGCGCACCCGTTACAAACGGCGAACGGCAGGTGCCGTTCGGGCTGTTTGCCTGCCGGGGCAGGCGGTCAATTGATTAAGCGGCTGCGGGTGCCAGGGCTTTCACCTTGGCAGACAGACGGCTCTTGTCGCGAGCAGCCTTGTTCTTGTGGAAGATGCCCTTGTCAGCCACGGTGTCCACCACGGCTTGCATCTTGGCGAACAGTTCGGTCGCCTTGGTCTTATCGCCAGCCAGAACAGCCTTTTCGACGTTCTTGACAGCGGTACGGTATTTGGAACGCAGCGAGGTGTTTGCAGCGTTGATCTTGACGTCCTGACGGACGCGCTTGCGGCCCGACGCCAGGCGCGGGTTCTTCTTCTTGGGTTTTGCGGATGCCATTGTTTAGTTCCTTGGGTCTGTGGATGATGCCAGCAAAGCCCGCAATTATAGCCCAGAGCCTTTCGTTGCGCCACTGCGACAACGGTTCACGCCCACCTCACCCACTTCCTGCCCGCCTCACACGCACTGTTCACAGTGGGTGATCCACACCCTCATGAAGGATCATCGCTTGAAGCATCTGTCGCCTCATTGGTCTGCACTGCCTCCTGACACTGCCTCCTGAAAGTGCGCGCCTGCAAGCGCATACACTCCCGCCGGTGTCACTGTTCAAAGCCGCCTCCACCGTTTCCCTGTTGACCCTCGTCTCCCGCATCACGGGGCTGGTGCGCGAGTTGCTCATGGCCTCCGTCTTCGGGGTCAGTGCCATGACGGACGCTTTCAATGTGGCGTTCCGCATTCCCAATCTGTTCCGCAGGGTGCTGGGCGAGGGCGCCTTCAGCCAGGCTTTTGTGCCGGTGCTGGCCGCTACCCGGGCTGAGGATGGCGACGACGGTGCCAAGGCGCTGATCGACCATGTGGGCACCTTGCTGGCCTGGACGCTGGTGCTGCTGTGCATCGCCGGTGTGCTGGGCGCGCCCTGGATGGTGTGGGCCATGGCCAGCGGCATGAAGCAGTCCCCCCAAGGCTTTGACGCCGCCGTCACGATGACGCGCTGGATGTTCCCCTACATCGGCTTCATGTCTCTGGTGGCGCTGGCCGGGGGCATTCTCAATACTTGGAAGAAGTTTGCGGTGCCCGCCGCGTCGCCGGTGCTGCTCAATATTGCCCTCATCCTGTCCATCACGCTGGGCGCGCCCTTGTTTGCACGCCACGGCATCGAGCCCATCTATGCCCAGGCAGCGGGCGTGATGCTGGGCGGCCTGCTGCAACTGGCCATCCAGGTGCCTGCGCTGCTGCGCCTGGGGTTGTTGCCGCGCATTGGCGTGCGCTGGGCGGCCATCCGTGCGGCCTGGGCCGACCCCACTACCCGCAAGGTGGCGCGCCTGATGCTGCCCGCCTTGCTGGGGGTGAGCGTGGCGCAGGTGTCCCTGCTCATCAATACACAGATTGCCTCGCACCTGGCCACCGGCAGCGTGAGCTGGATCACCTATGCCGACCGCCTGATGGAGCTGCCCACCGCCTTGCTGGGCGTGGCGCTGGGCGTGGTGCTGATGCCGCAACTGGCCAGCGCCCGCGCCAAGCAAGACGACGAACGCTATTCGGCCATGCTCGACTGGGGGTTGCGGCTGGTGGTGGTGCTGTCGGTGCCCTGCATGGTGGCGCTGCTGGTGTTTGCCAAACCGCTGGTGGCCGTGCTGTACCACTACGGCGCTTTTGCCGACCGGGATGTGCAGCAGACCACCCTGGCCCTCGCGGGCTATGGGGTGGGCATTGTGGGTATCGTGGCCATCAAGGTGCTGGCGCCTGGCTACTTTGCCAAGCACGACATGCGCACCCCCATGCTGATTGCGGTGGCGGTGCTGGCGCTCACGCAGATGATGAACTTTGTGCTGGTGCCTTACTTGCAGCACGCGGCGCTGACGCTGTCCATCGGGGTAGGGGCGATCATCAACGCCACCTGGCTGTTGGTGGGCCTGCTGCGGCGTGGCAGCTACCGGCCCCTGCCGGGTTGGGGGCGGTTTGCCCTGCAGGTGGTGGCGGCCAGTGCCTTGCTGGCCGTGCTGCTGGCGTGGGGTGCCCAGCATTTTGATTGGGTGGAAATGAAGGCACAGCGCCTGCAGCGCATTGGCCTGCTGGCCGCCATGATGGTGGCCGCAGCGGTGCTGTACTTCGGCGCCCTGTGGGCGGCTGGCCTGAAGCTGCGCCAGTTGCTGCGCCGCTGAGCGGAAGTGGCAGACCGGGCCCCCGAAATGCCCTGCAAAGCCCGTCCTTCTGTGGCTTGACGCCATGGCGACGGCCCCGTACAAAGCTGCCATGTCCCTGAGCCTTTCCGTGCCCACCTCGCTGGAGTACTTTGCATCGCTGGTGCAAAGCGACGACCACTTTCCGCTGCTCGAGGCCGCCGCCAGCCTTGCGCAGGATGAGTACCCCGAGTTCGACGTGCAGCAACTGCTGGGCGACGTGGATCAGCTGCAGGCCCGCATCAAGCGCCGCCTGCCTGCCGACGCGCCCGCACTGCAAAGGCTGCGCACGCTCAACCAGTTCTTTTTTGCCGACCTGGGTTTTGGCGGCAACATCAACAACTACTACGACCCCGAAAACAGCTACTTGAACGCCGTGCTGCGCACGCGCCGGGGCATTCCCATCAGCTTGGCCGTGCTGTGGATGGAACTGGCACAGGGGCTGGGCCTGCACGCGCGGGGCATTGCGTTCCCGGGGCACTTCATGGTCAAGGTGCTGCTGCCCAAGGGTCAGGTGGTGCTGGACCCGATCTCGGGCCAGTCACTCAGCCGCGAGGAGCTGGCCGAGCGGCTGGAACCCTACAAGCGCCGCAACGGCCTGGTGGACGACTACGACGTGCCACTCGGCCTGTACCTGCAGGCGGCCACGCCGCGCGACATCATTGCGCGCATGCTGCGCAACCTCAAGGAGGTGCACCGCACCCAGCAGGACTGGCAGCGCCTGATCGCCGTGCTGGACCGGCTGATCGTGCTGTTGCCCCAGGCCTGGGGCGAGCGGCGCGACCGGGGCCTCGCGCATGCCGAGCGCGGCAACACGGCCGAGGCCGTGGCCGACCTGGAGGCCTATCTGGCCCACAGCGAAGACGGGCTCGACATCGACCTCATCGCCGACCGGCTGAGCGCGCTGCGCAACGCCAACGGGTGATTCCGGGCGGCGGGCTCCAAAAACAGTGTTAGAACGGGGTGCTGTCTGCGGGCAGCGCCGCCTGCAATTGCGCCACCTGCCGGCGCAGTTCGGTGTTCTCCTCCGTCAGCTCGGCCACGCGGATGCGCAGCGTGTACAACTCGTCAGTATTGGCCTCGGCACCGGCGGCCGGTTCCGCCGTAGCTTTGTCTTCTGACGGAGCCTCCTCGCGCGGCTTGCGCTTGTTGAGTTCGCGCACCCGCTTCGCTGCCTGCTTGAGTTCGTCCTTGCCGGCCACAGCGGCCGCCACCTGTTCCTCGGCGGGCAGGGTGGCCACAGCGGCTGCGGCGTTGATGGAGATGGTGCCGGACTTGACGGCGGCCACCAGCTCGGGCGCGGCCTGCTTCTGGATTTTTTCGATCATCACCACCTGGCTGCTGCTTAGGCGTGCAGCCTTGGCAATGGCCTCGCGGCTGTTCAGCGGGTCGGGGGCGGGCAGGGCGGTTGCAGCCTCGGGCATGTCAGCAGCAGGGGTGGCTTCGGCGGTCTCGGTGGCGGTGGCTGCGCGCGCCTTGCGCTCGGCCATGATCTCGCGCTTGCGCAGGGCGAGCACGCCACGCAGGAAGTCAGACACGCTGCGGCGGCCCAGGTGCTGGTCGATCATCCACAGGTGCACGTCTTCCATCGACTGAAAGCGCGGGTTCTGCACGGTCTGGAACGGCAGGCCATGCTTTTGGCAGATGCCATAGCGGTTGTGGCCGTCTACCAGCACATCGCCCCACAGCACCAGTGCGTCGCGGCAGCCCTCGGCCAGGATGCTACGTTCCAGCGCGTCGTGTTCGTCGGGGGTCAGGGGTTCGATGTAGGCTTTGAGTTCTTCGTTGACGACGATGTTCATGGTGCAGGCGGTCCGGGGATCTGGGCAAGGGGCGCGATTGTAGAGGCCCCGCGTTGGCGGCTACGCGTCGCCCGTGCCTCGCAGTGCCAGCCAGCCCGCCACGGCCGTGAAGGCCGCCACCACGGCCACGATGATCCAGAAGCCGTGGCCGTTGTCCGCCAGCGGCACGCCGCCCACATTCATGCCGAACAGGCCAGCCAGAATGTTGATGGGCAGAGCCAGCACCGTCACCACCGTCAACACAAACAGGCTGCGGCTGTTGGCCTCCTGCACGCTGGCGGCAATTTCTTCCTGCAGCAGCTTGATGCGCTCCTGCAGGCCTTGCATGTCGCGCAGTACCACCGAAAACTCCTCGGTCGAATCGCGCAGCTCCTGCGCGTCGTCGGCGCCCATCCAGGCAGGCGGGTGTTGCAGCAGGCGAAACAGCGCCGCCGGCTCGGGCGCCAGCAGCCGCTGAAGGCGCACCAACAGGCGCCGCAACACGCCCAGCCGAGCGCGCTTGTGGTCCAGGCGGCCGGCCAGCAGCGCGTCTTCCACGTCGTCGATGCGTTGTGTCACGCCCCGCACGATGTCCACCAGGCCCGAGGCCTGGGTGCGCATCAGCTCGGCCAGCAGCGCTACGCTGGAGCAGGGCGCGTTGCCGCTGCGCACGGCGGTGCGCAATGCGTCCACCGACCGCAGCGGGCGCGTGCGGCCCGTCACCATCAGGTGGGGCGCCACGCTGGTCCACAGGGTGGCAATGTCTGAGGGCTCGAACGCAAAGTCAAAGTGGGCGTCGTTGAGCACGGCAATCAGCGTGTCATCGTCGCGCTCGATGCGGGTCGAGACCGAGCGGTCCTTGAGGGCGTCAAAAAAAGCCGCAGGCAGGTCTGCGTGACGCTCCATCCATCGCACGGCCTGCGCGTGGCTCAGGTTGAAGTGCAACCACAGGAACTGGCCTGGCGGCGCTGCGCCTGCCTGCAGGCTGGCCAGCCATTGCGCGGCCTGGTTCGAATCCACCTCGTGCGGCGGGGTGTCGGTGCCCAGCAGGTAGCCGCAGATCAGCCCGGCGGCATCTCCGCCGTAGTTCAGGCTGGCGCTGGCGGTGAGAGGGGTGGACAAAAGGGGGGTGTGGTCTGCGGGCGGCACGGCCTCGCATGCTGGCCTCAGGGCATGACAGTGTCGTGACAGATCACGCCAATGTCACGGCGTTGTCACCGCAGCCGACCACCATTGCGCATCTGTTTTGCACTACCGCCGGATGCTTGCCTATGTTCTACAACAACGCCCTCGACACGCAGGAGCTGATGCAACGCATCGCCAACGACCTCATTGACAGCTATGACGAAGAGCTGGAACTGGAGATCGAAGACCGCGAGGTCGATGACATTGGCGCCCCCAGCCCAGGCGACAAGCTGGCGCGCCAGCAGTACTTCAAGGACTTGTTTCGCCTGCAGGGCGAACTGGTCAAGCTGCAGGACTGGGTGCAGCACAGCCGCCAGAAGGTGGTGATCCTGTTCGAGGGGCGCGATGCCGCAGGCAAGGGGGGCGTCATCAAGCGCATCACCCAGCGGCTGAACCCCCGCGTGGCGCGCGTGGCGGCGTTGCCCGCGCCCAACGACCGCGAGCGCACGCAGTGGTACTTCCAGCGCTATGTGGCGCACCTGCCTGCGGCGGGCGAGATGGTGCTGTTTGACCGCAGTTGGTACAACCGCGCGGGCGTTGAGCGGGTGATGGGCTTTTGCACCGACGACGAATACGAAGAGTTCTTCCGCACCGTGCCCGAGTTTGAAAAGATGCTGGTGCGCTCGGGCATCACGCTCGTCAAATACTGGTTCTCCATCACCGACGAAGAGCAGCACTTGCGCTTTCTGGGCCGCATCCACGACCCGCTCAAGCAATGGAAGCTCAGCCCCATGGACCTGGAAAGCCGCGTGCGCTGGGAGGCCTACACCAAGGCCAAGGAGACCATGCTGGAGCGCACCCACATCCCCGAGGCGCCCTGGTGGGTGGTGCAGGCGGTGGACAAGAAAAAGGCGCGCCTGAACTGCATTGCCCACCTGCTGTCGCAGCTGCCTTACCAGGAGGTGCCGCACCCGCCCGTGGTGCTGCCCGATCGCGTGCGCAACCCCGAATACCTGCGCCAGCCCGTGCCTGCCAGCATGTACGTGCCAGAGATCTACTGAGGTACCCGGCGCGCTGCGCGGTGGGTGCGCGGTTATCTGTCCTTCAGCAGGGCAATGGTGGCGATCACGTCCCGCACCTTGAAGGGCTTGATCAGCACACGCCGCACCTGCAGCGCCTTCATTTTCACGGCGGTGGACGCATCCACCTGTGTGGTGGTCACGGCCACTGGCACATCGGCACTGACGGCCAGCGCATCGTTGCGCACCTGCTCCAGCAGGGCGACGGCCTCCTGCTCTTGCTCGTCCAGCGAGACGATCACGCCCGCATAGCTCTCATGGCTCAGCCGCTGCTGGGCCATGCGCACGCTGTTCACCTGCCGCACCACGGGCAGGTTCAGCTGGCGGGCCGTGGCCACGATGATGCTGCCGGTCAGCGAACTGGGTTCTACCAACAGGATGTCCTGGGGGCTGCGGTCGCTCATGGGGCGGGCGCTCCCTGTTCGCGCCGCACCAGCTCTTCCACCGCCAGATCGCGCAGGGAGCCGAGGATGGCCAGATCGATGTCGTCCAGGGTGCGCGGTTTGTTGTCGATCAGGCACAGCGTGCCCACGTTGTGCCCATTGGGCAGCTTGAGCGGAGCGCCTGCATAGAACTGGATGTGAGGTTCACCCGTCACCAGCGGGTTGCCGATGAAGCGCTCGTCCTGGTTCACATCGGGCACCACCATGATGTCGTCCTGCAGGATGGCGTGGCCGCAGAACGAGATGCCGCGTGCTGTCTCGCACTGCTCCATGCCCACCCGCGACTTGAACCACTGGCGGTCATCGTCGATGAGCGAGAGCAGCGCCGTGGGTACGTCGAACTCCTGCGCGGCGAAGGCCGTTAGGCGGTCGAACCGCTCCTCGGGCGGTGTGTCCAGAATCAGCAACTGGCGCAGCGCCTGCAGGCGGTCTGGCTCGTTGGCGGGGCGGGGTGGTTCTTGCATGGTGGCGACCCGGCGGGTGTGCGGCGAAGGGCTTGATTATCGGCGGGTGCTGGGTCGCGTGCATCGCGCGGCATCACGCCGGACGGGGCCCTTAGTGGCTGCGCGCACTGCCCTGCGACGGCGTGCCGCCGCGCCCGAACTGGTGCCAGGCCCTGCGCAGCTGCGTGTCAGAGCTGAAGCCCGCCATCAGTGCCGCCTGTGTCACGTTCTGGCCGGACCGCAGAGCGGCTTCGGCTGTGGCCAGACGGATGCGGCGTAGGTACTGCAGCGGGGCGATGCCCGCATGTTCCAGAAACAGCCGCGTCAGGTGCCGTGGCGAGGTGTGCGCCACCTCCGCCATCTGCGGCACGCTCCAGTCGGCCTGGGGTTGCTGGCCTACCGCATCCTGCACGCGGTGCAGGGCGGGGTGCAGGTGGTTGCGGTGGTGCAGAAAGGGTGAAAACTCGGGGTCGTTGGGCCCGCGGCGCAGCGCCACCACCATGGCCTGCGCTACCTGCGCTGCCAGCGCAGGGCCGCAGGTGTCCGAGATGCGGTGCAGCAGCAGGTCGATGCCCGTGGTCACGCCCGCACTGCTGTACACCGCGCCATCGGCCACAAACACACGGTTGGCCACCACGTCGCAGCGCGGGTCCACGGCGGCCAGCTCGTCCAGGTGCTGGTGGTGCGTGGTGGCGCGGCGCCCTGTCAGCAGGCCGGCGTGGGCGGCCAGCACCGAGCCCGCGCACACGGTGACCAGATCCAGCTGCCCGGCCACGGGCCGCAGGCCGCGCAGCCAGTGCAGCAGCGCGCGGGCCTCGTCGCTCTCCACGTCGATGTGTTGGCCGGCCAGTCCCACCAGCACTACCCAGGCGGGCGTGGGCAGGGTGGTAGGTAGCGGCTCCAGCCCTGTCAGCACGGCGCCCACCGAAGTCATGGATTGCGGGGTGGGGCTCACGAAATGCTGCACAAACCGCTCGGGCTGGCCCCGGCCTACCAAGGCCTGGTTGGCGATGCGCAGTGCTTCGGCCGGACCGGCCCAGTCCAGCACCAGGCTACCCGGCAGCAGGGCGAAATAGACGTGGATGGGGGAGAGGGCCGAGTTCTGCATCGATGGCTTTGAATGGCTAAAAGCGTGTCATGGCTGAGGGTTCCAGGGCGTGTCTATCTGGCGGGCCGTGCGCTCGGACAGCGCCGCGCCCAGCAGCCGGGTGACCAGGTGCAGGCTCATGTCAATGCCCGCGCTGATGCCGGCCGATGTGACCAGTGCACCCCGGTCCACCCAGCGCACATTCTCCTGCACGTCCAGCGCGGGGTACTGCGTGCGCAGGTCCGCAATGTCCTCCCAGTGCGTGGTGGCCGGGCCTTCGGTCAGCACACCCGCCGCCGCGAGGATGAAGGCCCCCGTGCACACCGAGGCCGTGATCTGCGCGGCCCCAGCCACCTGGGCCACCCAGGCCCGGGTGGCGGGGCAGGCGGCAGCGGCATCGACCACGCCGCCGGGCACGATGAGCACATCGGGCGCGGTGGCGCTGGCAAAGTCCGCATCGGGCAACACGCGCAGGCCCGCGCGTGCGCGCACCGGGGCCATGCTGCGGGCTACGCACTGCACCACAAACGGTGCGGCAGCCTCCGGGTGCTGCCGCTGGTGCATGCGGCTGGCGGTGGTGAAGACCTCGTAGGGCCCGCCCAGGTCCAGGGCCTCCACGTCGTCGAACACCAGGATCGCGACCTGCAACGGCTGCGTGCTCACTGGTGCACCTTCGGCTTCGCCTGCGGTGCGAGCTTGCTTGGGGCGGCCCGGCGCGGCGCTCATGCGGCTGCCCGGTCCAGAGCCTGCTGCAAGGTGCACAGCGTGGCAAAGCGGCCCTGCAGCACGGTGGCGGTGCGGGTCTTGATGTCGGCTGCGGCCAGCACCTGGCCGTCGGGCTGCACCATGTCCCAGGTCAGGGTGGCATCGGTCACGTAGTCCACATTCCAGCCCAGGTCCGAGGCGTGGCGCGTGGTGGTTTCGCAGCACTGTTCAGTGCGAATGCCGCTGATGATGAGGCGCTGGATGCCATGGCGCGTGAGCCACACATCGAGGCCCGTGCCCACCAGTGCGCTGTGGCGCGACTTGGTGAAGGTGGCCGCCGCCTCAAAAGGCGCCAGACCGTCAAGCGCGCGCACCTGGCCCGAGGCCAGCGAGAACGGGTTCTCGGCGACCTCCGGGCCTTCGCTATGGAACACGCGCAGCACCGGGATGCCCCGCGCCACACTCCCGTCGATCAGGGCGTTTTGCGCCTGCAGGTAGGCGGGCAGGTCGTGTTCGGTGAAAAAAGGGCGGTGGCGAAACGATTCCTGGACATCGATCACTATCAGACAGGTTTTCATGGAACGCTTTCAAAGGAAGTGGTTGGGATGTGCTTATGTTCGTTGTTCAAAGGAGCGAGGTCCGAACCGACGGAGACAGGATTCGATCAATTTAAGCCATCATCATTTTGCTGGTGGACGAATCTGACTGTGCGTGCAGGCGCCTTTTACGCGCTGGGGATGCCATGCCAGGAGGTTTTGAGGCCAAATCGTTGGTAGGCGCCCGTGAATCATGCTTCTATAGCTATCAAAAAAGTAGCGACATCTATTCCAGGCAGGAAGCTGTTAAGGTGGCTAGGGTTTTCCCTGTGTTTTCGACATCGCCTGCAAGACCACCTGCCTATGCCCCGCCGCTCCCGCCTGTTCTCGCTGTCGTCCCTGGCGCGGGCCTACCAGCGCAATCTCAAGGCTTTCGCGCGGGTTGCGCGGGCCTCCACCCGGCCGGTGCGGGCCAAGGCGGCGTCCAAGCTGCGGGCGGCGCCGCGCAAGGTGGCGGTGGCCAAAGGGCCCTCCACGGCCCGTACGCCGCGCTCGGCCGGCAAGCCGGTGCCGGTGCGGGGCGAGTGGATCTCCGGCGTTGCGCCCGGCCCGGCGGGGGCGCGGCGGTTTCATGCGTATGTGCCCACCGGGCTGGCCCTGCGTCCGGGCGAAAAGCTGCCGCTGCTGGTCATGCTGCACGGCTGCGGCCAGACGGGGCGGGACATTGCCGCCGTGTCGCGCATGAACCGGCTGGCGGCGCGCCATCGGTTTGTGGTGCTGTACCCCGAGCAGGAGCGCGTGGCCAACGCCCAGGGCTGCTGGAACTGGTTTGAACGCCGCAATGGCCGCGCCGAGGCCGAAGCCGCCACGCTGCTGGCTGCCGTGGACAAGGTGGCGCGCCGCCTGCCGGTGGACCTGGCGCGGGTGGCGGTGGCCGGGCTCTCGGCCGGCGCCAGCATGGCGGTGCTGATGGCGGCGCTGTTCCCCGACCGGTTCTGCGCCGTGGCCATGCATTCGGGCGTGGCGCCCGGCACGGCCGAATCGGCCGCCACCGCCCTGGCCGCCATGCATGGCCGCCGCGAAGCCCATCTGCCCGACCCCCCTGCGGCTAACGCTGCAGCCACCCCGGTGCTACCCGTTGGCGCCCCTGCGGCCCTGCCCCCTCTGTTGATCCTGCATGGCGATGCCGATGGTGTGGTGTCGGTGCGCAATGCAGCGGCCACCGCTCAGTTGTGGGCCGATGCGCTGGGCGCGCGGGCGGGTGCCATCCGTACCTTGCAGCGGGGCCAGCGCTACCCCATGCGGGTGACCGAATTCAAGGCCCGCGGGCGCACCATGGTCGCCCTGCGCGAGGTGGTCGGGCTGGCCCATGCCTGGAGCGGCGGTACCGCCCAGTTGCCCTACAGCGACCCGGCCGGTCCGGATGCGTCGGCGCTCATCTGGGCCTTTGTGGCCCGGCAATTCGGAAAATAAGCAAGAAAATGGCCGCAAGCGCTAGTGCATATTGCGCTAGCTGCTATCAAAAGATGACTGCAAAAGCCATCGGGTGCCTCCTGGGCAGGGTGCGCAACGCCGGGGTCACACCAGCCGAGCGGCCACCAGTTCCTTCTTGAGGTAGGCGTAGAACAGCGGTGCCGCCACCAGCCCCGCAGGGCCAAACACGGCCTCGGCCACGAACATGACGGAGAGCAGCTCCCACACGCCCATCTGGGTGCGGCGGCCCACCACCTTGGCGTTGATCACGTATTCGGCCTTGTGGATCAGGATCAGGAAGCCCAGGCAGGCGGCGGCTGCGAGCGGCGACACCGACAGCCCCACGATGGTGATCACCACGTTGCACACCAGGTTGCCCACGATGGGCACCAGCCCGGCCACGAAGGTGAAGGTGATCAGCACCGGCGTGTAGGGCAGCTGCAGCCCCCAGATCGGCAGCACAAACAGCAGAAACAGAGCGGTGAGCAGGGTGTTGAACGCCGCGATCCAGAACTGGGCCGCCACGATCTGGCGGAACGCCTCGCCGAACAGCGTGATGCGCAGCTTGAGCTGCTGGGCCAGCGGGCCGCGCGCCAGCACGGGTGGTCGCACCGCAGCCAGCGCGCCGATGAGCAGGCCCACATAGGCAAACAGCACACCGGCGAGCCAGGCCCGGCCCGCCATGGCCAGCGCCCCGGCCTTGGCGCCCAAGTAGCTGGCAATGATGCGCTGGATGTCTGCCACGCCCTCGGGCAGGTGGGAGGCCATGTCGGCGGGCAGCTTCAGGCGCAGCTCCAGCACCGTGCGGGCCATGTAGGTGAGCAATTCCTGGTACTGCTGCGGTGCGCTGACCAGGTAACCGCGCGAATGCGTGAAGCCCAACGCCAGCAGTGCCAGCGGCAGCAGCATCACCAGGCCAGCGGCCGTGACCTGCGCCACGCGCAGGTGGGTGGCGGACGGCGTGGCCTGGCGCTGAACGCGGCCCAGCCCTGCGGCAAACCAGCCCGTGAGCGCGCGGGTCAGCAAAAAACCCAGGCACACGCACAGCAGGCCGGGCAGCAGGCCGCGCCACATCGCCAGCAACAGCGCAGCGGCCACCAGCAGGTAGCTGGCCACCACGATGCTCTGGCTCAGGGCGCGCGGCGGCAGGGTGGTGAGCGTGGGCTCAGTCTGCGCTGAGGGGGCGGGTGCCGGAGCGGGGCGCTGCGCCATGCGCGTTAAGGGGGCAGTGTTCCAGGTCGGGTATCAGGCCACCACCACGGAGGCGCCTTCGCCGCGCGCGGCGATCGTGCCAATCGCATACACCTGCTCGCCCGCAGCGCGCAGCGTGGCGGCCGTGGCTTCGGCGTTGGCCGCGTCCACCACCACCACCATGCCGATGCCGTTGTTGAAGGTGCGGTTCATTTCGATGTCGTCGATGCCGGCGGTCTTCTGAAGCCAGGCGAACAGCTCGGTCTGGGGCCAGCTGCCCTTCTTGAGGTGGGCGGCGGTGCCGTCGGGCAACACGCGGGGGATGTTCTCCAGCAGGCCGCCGCCAGTGATGTGGGCCAGGGCCTTGATGGGGTGAGCAGCCAACGCGGCCAGCACGTTTTTCACGTACAGACGGGTGGGTTCCATGATGGCGTGCTTGAAGGGCTTGCCGTCCAGGGTGGCGGGCACGGTGCCAGCGGCTTCGGCACGGTCAATGCACTTGCGCACCAGCGAGAAGCCATTGGAGTGCACGCCGTGGCTGGCCAGGCCCAGCACCACGTCGCCAGGGGCCACGTCCTTGCCGGTCAGGATCTTGGATTTTTCGACCGCGCCCACGGCAAAGCCGGCCAGGTCGTATTCGCCCGCTGGGTACATGCCGGGCATTTCGGCGGTTTCGCCACCGATCAGGGCGCAGCCCGAGAGCTCGCAGCCCTTGGCGATGCCGCCGACCACGGCGGCGGCCGTGTCCACGTCGAGCTTGCCGCAGGCGAAGTAGTCCAGGAAGAACAGGGGCTCGGCGCCCTGCACCAGCACATCGTTCACGCTCATGGCCACCAGGTCGATGCCCACGGTGTCGTGCATGTTCCATTCAAACGCCAGCTTGAGCTTGGTGCCCACGCCATCGGTGCCGGAGACCAGCACGGGCTCCTTGTAGCGCTTGGGCACCTCAAACAGCGCGCCAAAGCCGCCGATGCCCGCCAGCACACCTTCGCGCATGGTCTTCTTGGCCAGCGGCTTGATGCGCTCGACCAGGGCGTCGCCCGCGTCGATGTCAACGCCGGCGTCTTTGTAGGAGATGGGGGTGGAGGGGGCAGAAGAGCTCATGGATGGTGTGGTGCTGGTAGGCCCGCCGGGCGGGCTGGAATCCGGGGATTTTAAGGGGCACGCCTCGGCACCCTCACTCAGCCCTGTGTGACAGGGGGCTTTGGGGTGCGACCGTGCCGGGTAGATTGCACCAGCACACCCGCCAGCGCCAGCGTGGCAAACAGCATTCCGGCGCCAAACGTGGCGCTGGCGCCCAGCCGGTCCCACAGCAGGCCCGCCAGGCCGCTGGCCACCAGCAGCGCCACGCCGCTGACCAGATTGAACATGCCAAACGCCGTGCCGCGCAGGTCGGCGGGCGCGGTGTCGGCCACCATCGTGGCCAGCAGCCCTTGCGTCATGGCCATGTGCAGGCCCCACAGCGCAATGCCCAGCCAGGCAACGGCGCCCCTGTCGCTGAAGGTCAGCAGCGCATCGGCCGCAATCAGCACCACCAGCCCCCAGGCCAGCAGCGTGGTGTGGCGGGTGCTGTCTGCCAGTTTGCCCAGCGGGTAGGCGCCCAGCGCAAACACCACATTCATCAGTACCAGCACCAGCGGTGTCCAAGCCAGCGGCAGGCCGCCCTGCTGCACGCGCAGCACCAGAAACGCCTCACTGAAGCGCGCCAGCGTGAACACGGCGCCCAAGGCCACCACCCACCAGTAGGCGCCACCCAGGCGTCGCAGGTTCTCGCGGCGGATGGGGTTGGTGCGCACGGCGTATGCGGTGCGTTCGGGCTCTTGCACGCCCACCAGCAGCACGGCCACACACAGGGCGGCCGGAATCACCGCCACCCAGAACACGGCGCGGAAGTCATTGGCCCACAGCAGCATCAGCCCCATGGCGAGCAAGGGGCCCAGAAACGCGCCCACGGTGTCCAGCGACTGCCGCAGCCCGAACGCCGCGCCCCGCATGCCGGGCGGCGCCAGGTCGGCCACCAGCGCATCGCGCGGCGCGCCGCGGATGCCCTTGCCCACGCGGTCGATGAGGCGCGCCGTGACCACCAGGCCCACGGTGGGCGCGATGGCAAACAGCGGCTTGGACAGCGCCCCGAGCCCGTAGCCGAGCACCGCCAGCGGCTTGCGCCGCCCCCACCAGTCGCTCAGTACGCCCGAGAACACCTTGAGCACCAGCGCCGTGGCCTCGGCCGCGCCCTCGATGAGGCCCACCGCCAGCATGCTGACCCCCAGCGTGGTGACCAGGAACACCGGCAGCAGGCTGTGGATCATCTCGGACGACACGTCCATCAGCAGGCTGACGAAGCCCAGTGCCCAGATGCTCGCGGGCAGGCGCTTGGCGGGGGAGGCGGGAGGTGTCATGGTGCAAGGCAGGCGAGGGTGGGGCCGAGCGGCGGCTGGCAGCAGACTAAAATCGCGGCCATTGTCGCCCAGCCCCTGCCAGGGAGCCGGTCGGTGACCACGCGCCGTACGCCACTTTGTCGCCGCGCCTGGCCGGAGTCATCGACGGCCCGGTGCCTTCCCACCCACTTGTGATGCCGCTGCTGACCCTCTTCCTGACCGCCGCTTCCGCACCTTCCGCCACGGTTCAGCCTGCGCTGTGCGGGTGCCGCGCATGACGATGAAGCAATTGGCGCTGGACATCGGCCTGGCCACCGGGCCGACCCTGGAGCGTTTTTTTGCCGGACCCAACGAGGCCGCGCTGCAGCACCTGCGCCTGGCCGCCGGGGCAGGCAGCAGCGAAGCCACCCGTTCCCCGGTCCCCACCTATCTGTGGGGCGAACCGGGCAGCGGCAAGACCCATTTGCTGCAGGCCGTGCGCCAGGCCCTGCGCGAGCAGGGCTCCAGCGTGGGCTGGCTCGACCCCTCGGTGGCCGAGCCGCCGGATTTTGATGAAAGCTGGGCCGCCGTCGTCATGGACGACGTGCACCTGTACAGCACCGCCCAGCAGGCCACCGCCTTCAACTGGTTCGTCAACGCCATCAGTCCCGCCAGCGGCAGCCAGCGCTGGGTGCTGGCTGCGGGCGACCTGCCCCCCGCCGACCTGCCGCTGCGCGACGACCTGCGCAGCCGCCTGGGCTGGGGCCATGTGTTCCAGCTGCAGCTGCTGGGCGAGGCCGAGCGCCGCGCTGTGCTGCGCCAGGAAGCCGACGCCCGCGGCGTGTTCCTGGGCGATGAAGTCATGGATTACATGCTCAACCGCTTTTCGCGCGACCTGGGCAGCCTCATGCAGCTGCTGGACCAGCTCGACGCGTTTGCCTTGCGCACCCAGCGCGCCATCACGATTCCGCTGCTCAAGACGATGCTCGAATCGGAATGAAAAATGAGGGACAACCCCCTGAGCGGCTGCGCCGCTTCCCCCTTCTCTCGCTGTGCTGCGCACTGCGGGAAGGGGGACGCCGCCAGCGCGGCGGGGCGGCCCTTGCGCGGCGGCCGCTGGGTTTGGGCTGCGACAGTTTTTGCAACCGCTCGTGCAGCGCAATTTATTGAATGACTGAAATGCAAAGAAGCCGCCTTCGCTTGGCGCTGTTTGACCTCGACCACACGCTGCTGCCGCTCGACTCAGATTACGAGTGGGGCGAGTTCACCATCCGCATCGGCTGGAACGACCCGGTGGAGTTCGCGCGCCGCAACGACGAGTTCTATGCCCATTACCAGGCCGGCACGCTCGACGTGCACGACTACGTGCGCTTTGCCACCGAGGCCGTGCGCCTGCGTGGGCCCGAGGCCGCAGCGGCGGCGCATGAGCAGTTCATGCGCGAGGTCATCACCCCCGCCATCAAGCCCCAGGCGCTCGACCTGATTCGCCAGCACCAGGCGGCGGGTGACGAAGTGCTGATCGTCACCGCCACCAACGAGTTCGTGACCACGCCCATCGCCCAGGCACTGGGTGTGCCGCAGCTGCTGGCCGTGCAGCTGGTGCGCGATGCCAGTGGCTGGTACACCGGCGAGATCGACGGTATCCCCACCATGCGCGAAGGCAAGGTGCGCCGCATGGAACAATGGCTGGCCGAGCGGCAACTCAGCTGGGCCGATGTGGAGAGCACGTTCTACAGCGACTCCATGAACGACGTGCCCCTGCTGGAAAAGGTGAACCACCCGGTCGCCACCAATCCCGACCCGCGCCTGCGCGCCCTCGCCCAGGAGCGCGGCTGGCGCATACTGGACCTGTTCGCGGCCCCCACCGGCCAGGAGCCCTCCTGACACCTGCGCCCAGCGCCCGATCCCCTGATACCTCCCTACCCATGATCAAGAAGTTCATCGACAAACTGCTGGGCAAATCGACGCCTGGAGCCTCGGGCGGCAAGCCCCACTTCGGCAAGCGCGAAGAGGTGCCCGCCTCGGTGCACGGCATCAACCCCGAACTGGTGGACCGCCGCGCAGCCGAGGTGGTGCAGACGCTCAAGGACGCTGGCTTCGAGGCCTACATCGTGGGCGGTGCCGTGCGCGACTTGCTGCTGGGCCTGCGCCCCAAGGACTTCGACGTGGCCACCAATGCCACGCCCGAGCAGGTCAAGGGCCTGTTCCGCCGCGCCTTCATCATCGGCAAGCGCTTTCGCATCGTACACGTGGTGCACGGTCGGGGCCGTGAGCACGAGGTGATCGAGGTCTCGACCTTCCGTGCCTACCTCGACAACGCCGCCGCGGGCCAGGTGACGGGCAACGAAAAGACCAGCAAGGCGCAGCTGTCGGGCATG
This sequence comes from Acidovorax sp. Root70, assembly GCF_001428225.1. Taxonomy (NCBI): domain Bacteria; kingdom Pseudomonadati; phylum Pseudomonadota; class Betaproteobacteria; order Burkholderiales; family Comamonadaceae; genus Acidovorax; species Acidovorax sp. Root70. The sequence continues at coordinate 145,464 of NZ_LMHQ01000007.1, read as the reverse complement.
CAGCATGCCGTGGACGCCAGCGGCCGCGTGCTGCGTGACAACGTCTGGGGGCCGCAGGACGAAGACGCGACGCGCCGCGACTTCACCGTGAACGCCATGTACTACGATCCGGTCAGCCAGATCGTGGTGGACTATCACAAGGGCTTGCAGGACGCCAAGAAGAAGACGCTGCGCATGATTGGCGACCCCGCCACGCGCTACCGCGAAGACCCGGTGCGCATCATCCGGGCGGTGCGCTTTGCCGCCAAGCTGAGCCCGCTGGGGTTCAGCATCGACGCCAAGTCGGCAGCGCCCCTGGTGCAGTCGCAGGCACTGCTGGCCGAGGTGCCCCAGAGCCGCATGTTTGACGAAATGCTCAAGCTGCTGCAGACGGGCCACGCCATTGCCACCATCGAGCAACTGCGCAAGCTGGGCATGGCCAAGGGCATTTACCCGTTGCTCGATGTGGCGGTGGAGCGTGCCGACACGCCGTTCGTCAAAGCCGCTCTGGTGGACACCGACCGCCGCGTGAACGAAGGCAAGCCCGTGGCCCCCAGCTTTTTGCTGGCCTGCGTGTTGTGGGAAGACGTGCGCAATGGCTGGCAGGAGCGCCTGAACCAGCGCCAGCACCCGCTGCCCGCGCTGCAAGAGGCCATCGACGAGGTGTTTGATCGCCGCATCGGCGACGTCTCGGGCCGCGGCAAGCTGGCGGCCGACATGCGCGAGATCTGGGTCATGCAGCCGCGCTTTGAAAAGCGCGTGGGCAATACGCCGTTCGGCATGGTCATGCAGCCGCGCTTCAGGGCCGGGTTCGACTTCATGCGTCTGCGTGCCGATGTGGGTGAGGTCGAAGAAGCGCTGGCCGAGTGGTGGCAGGACTTCCAGGCCGCCGACGACGAGCGCCGTGATGACCTGATGGACCAGGCCAAGGAAGAGCAGAAGGCGCGCCAGAAAGCGCAGCCTGTGGTCAAGCGCGTACCCCGCGCCGCACCCGCGGCCGATCCGCGCCGTGTGCCCCGTGCCGATGGCTCGGCACCGGTCGCTGCTGGGTCGGATGCTGGGCCTGCGGACGGCGACACCGAATTCCCCTCTGACGGTGCTGCCCCCAAGAAGCGCCGCCGCCGCCGTCGCAAGCCGGGTGGTGGCGAAGGCGCCGCCCCCGCCACTGCGGGCGAGTGACGTTACCGAGAGCTGCCTTGACCGTGGCTGAGCCGGCGCATCCGGTGATGAGCGATGCCGAGGGTGGCGCCCCGCGGGCAACCCCTGCGGTTTCCGTATTTATCGGCCTGGGCGCCAACCTGGGGGACCGGGAAGCCACCCTGCGCGCGGCCTTGGCCGCCATCGGCCGGTTGCCCGGGACGCAGCTTCTGCGTGTATCGCCCCTCTACGGCAGCGCGCCGGTCGATGCCGGTGGCCCGGACTACCTGAATGCTGTGGCCGAAGCAACCACCACCCTCGCGCCCGAGGCCCTGCTGCAGGCATTGCAATCCATCGAACAAGCCGCGGGCCGCGAGCGCCCCTACCGCAACGCCCCGCGCACGCTGGATCTGGACATCCTGTGGTTTGGCGACTGTGTGATGGACACCCCCGCACTCACCGTGCCCCACCCCCGCATGGCCGAGCGTGCGTTTGTGTTGCGCCCCCTGGCCGACCTGGTGCCGGATCGGGTGGCGGCGTCCGCCTTGTCCGGGGTGGCAGACCAGTCCATTCGCTGCATTGCAAAGGCCGATTGGGTAGATTCTCCTGATTGATCAAGGTACGCTGGACAACTTCGTCAGGCGACCTAAGCAAGCTCATTCGTCGCGCATCCAGAGTAGCCGTTCAGAGCTTTCCCTGTCCTGTTCATGTCGGAACTGAGCGCAAGGGGCTTTTCCGCTCACGCTGCTGGACAAATGCTCGGGGCGCAGTTTTCGGGTCCCAGAGTCCTTATTCAAGTCGACTGCAACGTGCGCTTGACCAGGAACAGCGGAAGCCGTTCACTGAGTTTTGGCGCCGCTCTTAATGCGCAGTTAAGTGGCGGCAGACACATTCATTGCTTGCCCTTTTTCTACGGGCGGAGAATGTTGCGTGAATCACCCGTTGATTGCAAAGGAAGTCGTCGCGCTCGTTGACCGAGCGGCCGAACAACCCGTTGCCGATAGCGCCGTCGCTGACCGTTCCGGTGACCTGCGCACCCTGCTGTCCATCAGCTGCGTGATCCCCTGCTACAACGAAGCCGAAAACCTGGAGCGCCTGCTGCCGTTGGTGTGCGAAGCGCTGGCCAGGTTGGCGCCGCGGTGGGAGATCGTGCTGGTCGATGACGGTAGCTCGGACGGCACCGCCGAGCGCCTGCGGGAATGGACGCTCCAGCCTGGCGTGCGGGGGGTGCGGCTGTCGCGCAACTTTGGCAAAGAGGCTGCGCTCACGGCCGGTCTGCAGGTCGCTGCGGGCGACGTGGTAGCGACGATGGATGCGGACCTTCAGCATCCCCCTGCCTTGCTGGATAGCTTCGTGCGCCACTGGCGCGCCGGGGCCGACGTGGTGTACGCAGTGCGCAAGCACCGCGAGACCGAGAGTGCCTTCAAGCGCTTGGGGGTACGCTGGTTTTACCGCCTGATCAATGGAGCAGACCGGTTTGAGGTGCCGCCCGGCGCAGGGGATTTCCGCTTGATGGATCGCAAGGTGGTGGATGCACTGCTGGCGCTACCGGAGCGCAATCGGTTCATGAAGGGCTTGTACGCCTGGGTGGGATTTGAGGCAGTGGCAATTCCCTATGTGCCTGATGCCAGGGTTCACGGACACAGTCATTTCAGTCCGATCCGCATGATCCGGTTGGCGTTGGATGGTTTGACGGCCTTTACCGTGTGGCCACTGCGTGCGGTGATTGCGCTGGGTTTTGTGTTGGCGCTGCTGGCTTTTGGCTATGGTGCGTACCTCACGGTCACCTACTTTCTGTACGGCCACGACGTGAGTGGCTGGACCACCATTGTTGTGAGTCTGATGCTGTTTGCCGGTATCCAGTTGGTTTCCCTGGGTGTGGTCGGTGAGTATGTGGGTCGCATCTACGAGGAAGTGAAGCGGCGGCCGTTGTATGTCGTGCAGTCCGATTTAGGTCGTGGTTTGGGGGCGTTCCATGAATGATTGGAAGCGTTCGGGCGGACTGCGTGACGGAGTGCTTGTCGCCGCGTTGATTCTTTTTTGGCTGGCTGCCACTGCATGGGCGCGTCCCTTGATGCTGCCCGACGAGGGGAGGTATGTCTCGGTGGCCTGGGAGATGCTGCGTTCTGGTGATTGGCTGACACCGACGCTCAACGGCCTACCCTTCTTCCACAAGCCACCCCTGTTTTATTGGATCACTGGCGCAGCGTTGTCGGTGGGAGGATTGACAGAGATTGCCGCCCGTGCAGCATCCATTGCTGGAGCGACCTTGGGCGCATTGTCTTTGTACCTCTTCACAAAGCACTGGTGTGGTTTGACATCGGCGCGGCGTGTCTTGTGGGTGCTCTTGGCTCAGCCTCTGTTTTTTGTGGGCGGGCAGTTCGCCAACCTTGACATGCTGGTAGCCGGCTGTATCACCGCCACGATCCTGGCGTTGGCCCATGCAGCCTTGTGTTTTGAGCAAGGGCTTGCTTACCGCAGAGCCTTGCTGCTGGCCTATGGCCTGTCCGCCTTGGGCGTTTTGGCCAAGGGGCTGATCGGCTTTGTGATACCTGCCATGGTGGTGGGCTTCTGGCTGGTGTTGCGCAGACGCTGGCGCACGGTCTGGGCGCTCATGTCCCCAACGGGGGCGATGCTGTTTTTGCTGGTGGCAGCCCCCTGGTTTCTTGCCATGCAGCAGCGTTTCGATGGCTTCCTGCACTATTTTTTTGTGGTGCAGCATTTCCAGCGCTTTGCAGCCGGGGGGTTCAACAACGTACAGCCTGCATGGTTTTACCCCGTGGTTTTGGCGCTGATGAGTTTGCCTTGTCTGCTGTGGAGCCGCAGCTTGCTGACGCAGAGGTACTTTGTGGGGACAGCTGCGGTATCGCCTCAGCATGCCGCAGTGCGCCAGTTGATGGGGCTGGCGGTGTTTTGCGTGGTGTTGTTCTTTTCAATGCCGCAATCCAAGTTGCTAGGCTATATCTTCCCTGCCGTTGCTCCCTTGGCGTGGCTGATGGCCGACGCCACCGGGGCATCAGCCACGGGAGCTTCACGCCAGCGTTGGTGGTGGGCCACTCTCGCGTTCAGTGCAGTGTTGGGGCTGGGTGTGGTGGCAGGGTTGGTGTGGGATCAACGCCATTCCACCCGCAACCTTGGGCTTGTTCTGCGCGAGTACCGCGCTGACGGCGAGCCCGTGTATTTCATTCGGAGCTATCACTACGACGTGCCGTTCTATGCGCGTCTGCAAGACCCTGTGGTGGTGGTTGATGATTGGGATGATCCAGAAATTGCATTGCGCGATAACTGGCGCAAGGAGATGTCGGATGCGGGCGGATTCTCTCGCCAGCGCGCAGAACAGTTGCTGATGACGCCAGCAGCGCTGCCTGCGGCGCTTTGCCGCCAGCCGGTCAGCTGGGTGGTAGCGTCTGAGGCATTGCGCAAGCGCTACGATTTTCTGGCGCAAGCAGAAGCGGTGCTCACCTTGCGTGGGGAAACCCTGTGGCGCGTCGATGTGCGCCAGCCCGCACAGCTCAGCGCTCTGCGCTGCGCAGGAAAGCCCAATGGCGGCTGAGCAAGTAGGTCGCTCCGGCCACCGAGACCAACACGCAGGCCAGCAGCAGGTCGTAGCGCGCCGAGGTCCACCGCAACAGCAATGCATAGGCGAGTTCGTTGACGAGAAAGCCTCCACCCGAAATACACAGGAAGCGCAACCCAGCGCTGCCCACGGAGGCACCATGACCGCGAAAGCTGAGCTGGTGGTGACCGGTGAACGACACTGTCAGTGCGACGATCCAGCCCACGACGTTCGCCTGCAGTGGCGCCCAATGCGCAAACGCCACCATGCCGGTGGCGACGCCCCAATGCACAGCAGCGGCGACGCATCCGACCACCACAAACCAGCCGATGCGGCCGCGCTGCTTGTCGGCAAATCGCAGGAGATGGAGGGGGCGGTTCTGGATCATGGTGGGGCGGGCCAGCATAGCAGTTGGCGCAGCATCAGCATTTGCGTGGACGACTTTGGTTTGCACCAAGGTATCAATGACGCTGTATTCGCCCTGGTGCGACAGGGGCGTGTGCAGGCCGTGTCTGCCATGGTGGGCGGCGCGGCGTGGCCAGAAGGCGCGCGGGGCTTGTTTGAGGTGGCACGCACAGGTAGCGTAGAGATAGGGTTGCACCTGGACCTCACAGAGTGTCCGATCAACCCCGCAAGCCGCCAGCCCTTGGGTCACCTGATTGCGCGCGCTTACCTGCACCAGCTGGACCCAGTAGCTCTGCGTGCGGAGGTAGCGAGTCAACTGGACGCTTTTGAAGCGGCTCTGGGCTGCGCTCCCGCCTATGTGGATGGGCATCAACACGTGCATCAGTTGCCGCAGGTACGCAATGTGCTTCTGCAAGAGCTTGCCGGCAGATATCCCTCGCGGGGGCTGTGGCTGCGCGCGACGCATGCACCGCAAGGAGCGGCACATCTTGATGCGCGCACTCGGTTCAAGAGCCACGTCATTGCGTGGTTGGGTGCACGGGCGCTATCGGCACTTGCGCAGCATCAGGGGCTGCGGCAAAACGCGCGGTTGCTGGGTGTCTATAACTTCCGTGGAGATGCTGCTCAGTACCGCGCCCGGCTCGATGCATGGCTGCATGCGGCTCGCCATGGCGATCTGCTGATGTGCCATGCCGGGCTGCTTTCACCAGGCGAGCATGATTTGCTGGCAGCGGCTCGGCAGGCAGAGCTTGAGGTTCTTGGCGCAGAAGCCTTTAAGGACGCTCTCCATGCTGCGCGCGTGCGTCTTGCGCCGATGGGGCAAATTTTGGCGGGACTGCCAGCGCAATGAAGGGCAGCGTCCATGCCGCCCCGCGAGGCGAGGGCGATACCGCGACACGGTACCACGGTACATCCATCGCCCCGCTTCTTAATCCACCTTGGCCCCGGACGCCTTCACCACCTGCTGGTACTTGGCACGTTCGCTGGCCATGAAGCTGTCGAACTGCTGCGGCGTGGTGGCCACGGGTTCGGCCAGCAGGGCGGCAAAGCGGGTCTTGGTCTCGGGCGCATTCAGCGCCGCCACAAAGGCCTTGTTCAGCTTGTCGATGATGGGCTTGGGCGTGGCGGCAGGCGCCACCAAGCCCCACCAGGTGTCGATGGAGAAGCCCTTGAACGTGGCAGACAGGGGCGGCACGCCCGGCAGCGAGGCCGAGGCGTCGAGCGAGGTCACGGCCAGCGCCTTGAGCTTGCCCGCGCGGATATTGGGCGCTGCGGCGGCCAGGTTGTCGATGTTGAAGTCCACCTCGCCCGCCAGCAGCGCGAGCTGGGCCGGGTTGGCGCCCCGGTAGGGGATGTGCAGGGCATAAATGCCAGCGCGCTGCTTGAACATTTCACCGGCCAGGTGGCCCGCGCTGCCGTTGCCGCCGCTGCCGTAGTTCAGCTTGGCGGGGTTGGCCTTGGCGTAGGCAATCAGGTCGGCCACGGTGTGGATCTTGAGCTGCTCGGCCTTGGCAGCGTTCATGACCAGCACGTTGGGCACGCGCACCATCTGCGTGATGCCGGCAAAGTCCTTGCCCGCGTCATACGGCATGCGCGCATACAGCCAGGGGTTGACCGCATGGGTAGCGGTGGCGGCGATGCCGATGGTCAGTCCGTCAGGTGCGGCCTTGGCAATCGCGTCGGCGCCGATGTTGCCGCCCGCGCCGCCCTTGTTGTCGATGATCACCGTGCCCAGCGAATCGCGCACGCGCTCGGCCAGCGCGCGGGCCGTCACGTCGATGGGGCCGCCAGGTGCATACGGCACGATCAGGCGGATGGGCTGGCCGGCATCCTGCGCCGAAGCGATGGAGGGAGAAAACACCGTTGCGGCGGCAACGGCACTGGCGAGGAGGATGTTTCTGCGGTTCATGGGTGCCATTGTGCAAAAAATTCGTAAGAAAGCTTATGAAGCCCTGAGGCGGTGATGGTCGGGCGGGGAGGGGAGGCCGGGGATGTTCATGCCGAACGGGGTGCGGCAAGCGCCACGCCCAGGTCTTCCACCAGCATGCCCAGTTCGTGCGACGAGCGGATGTCGAGCTTCAGGAAGATGGCGGACCGGTGCGTGTCCACGGTGCGTGGGTCGATGGGGCGCTCCGGGTCACGCTGAGCCAGCGCGCGGGCTACTTCCTTGCTGCTGAGGCCGGTGCCCAGCAGTTGGGCCACCTCTTGCTGGCGAGGGCTCAGGGCGTTCCAGCGCTCGCGCAGTTGCTGCTGCCGTTGCGCCTGTCGTGCCTGCGCTTGCGACAGCGTGGAGGCTTTCTCCACAGCGGCTAGCAGCGTGGCTTCGTTGCAGGGCTTTTCGAGCCAGTCCACCGCCCCCTGCTTGACGGCTGTCACGGCGGAGGACAGCTCGCCATGGGCCGACAGGAACACGGTCTTGAGCGCGCTGTGGCACTGGCCGAGTTCGTGGAACACCTGCAGCCCGCTCAGGCCCTCCATGCGCAGGTCCAGCAGCACGCAGCCGGGCTGGTCCAGCGCGGCTTCTGCCAGAAAGGCCTCACCGCCCTTAAAGGAGCGCACCGTGTATCCGCGTGCCAGCAGCAGGGCCGCCAGCGATTGGCGCACGCCTTCGTCGTCGTCCACGATGTAGACCGCGGTGTCATCGGGCGACTCGGCGGCGGTGGGGAGGGTGTCGTAGGTCATGGTGTGGCGGCATTCTCAGGGGCGTTGGCGAGCGGCAGGCGGATCTCGAAGACTGCGCCGCCGCCCTCGCGGTTGTGGGCCTGCAGCTGGCCACCCATGCTCTCAATGATGGATCGGCAGATGTTGAGGCCCAGGCCCAGTCCGTCGGAGCGTGTGGTGAAGAATGGCTCGAACAGGCGCTCGGCGATGCCAGGTGGCAGGCCCGGGCCCCGGTCGAGCACCTGCACCAGTGCGCAATCTGCGTACGCTGCCATGCGCAGCCGCAACTCGTGGCCACCGGGCGGGGGCTGGTGCGTCTGCATGGCCTGCAGCGCGTTCAGGCCCAGGTTGATCACGACCTGTTCGAGCAGCACGCGGTCGGCGCTCACCTTCAATGGGGTATCGGCCTGATCGACGCGCACAGGAATCCCCTGCCGGCGCGCTTCGGCGCGCAGCAGCAGCTCCAATGACTGCTCCACGATGGCCGACAGGTCGCAGGGCTCGCGGCTCTCGGGATGCTGGCGCACCCAGCGGCGGATGCGGCCCACGATGTCGGCGGCTCGCAGCGCCTGGGCCGACAAGGCCTCCAGGCTGTCGTTCAGAGGTCCCGTCTTGCCCTGCGCGGCCAGCGCACGTGCAGCCGCTGCGTAGTTGACCAGGGCGGCGAGCGGCTGGTTCAGTTCATGCGCCAGCGTGGAGGCCATCTCGCCCACCGTGATGACGCGCTGCACCCGCTGCAGCTGGGTCTCGCGCTGCTGCTGCTGTTCCTCGGCCCGCTTTTGCGCGGTGATGTTGACCACCGAACTCATCCAGCCGATGTGCTGGCCGCTGCCGTCGATGAGGCGCGTGGTGTAGAACATGGTGTACACGTCCGAACCATCGCGGTGCCTCAGGCGGTTTTCCCGCCCCTGGGGAAAGGCGTTGCCAGCCAGCACGGTGTCGCTGTCATTCCAGTGGCGGTCCAGCTCGTCAGGGTGCCAGTAGGGATAGGGCGGCCGTTGGCCGATGAGTTCATCGGCCCGGTAGCCCACCATGTCGCACATGGCGGCGTTGACGTAGACGATGCGCCCTTCCAGGTCGCGTGCGCGCATGCCTACCAGCAGTGAGTCCTCCATCGACTGGCGGAACGCCTGGGCCTGCTGCAGCGCGTGGGTGCGTTCCTGCACACGCTGCTCCAGTTCGATACGGGCCAGGCGTGTCTCTGCCAGCCGCCGCTCGCGCAGCTGCCAGTAGAGCGCGCCCAGCACCAGCAGGCCCGAGGCCAGTGTGGCCAGCGCCCACGCCTGTTGCCGTGCCAGGGCTACCACGCGGCTGTCGGCGGTGACGGTGAGGGTCCAACCCAGATCGGGCAGCTTCTCCTCAAAGGCCAGATACCGCTTGCCGCCAGGGCCGTCCAGGCGCAGTTCGGCGCCGGGCGAGTCGTCCTGGGGGCGCAGGGTCCAGGGCACGGAGCGCGGGGCCCAGCCCGTGCCGTACTGTTCGTTGTGCTGTAGCTGCTGTACCAGCGGCGCGGGCAAGGGCCGGCTGGTACGGTAGAGCCAGCCGGGCACTGAGCCCAGAAATACGATGCCCTGCTCGTCCGTCACGAAAACCGGATCACGCAGCTGGGCCCAGGGGTCGGAGATGGGCTCCATGCGCACCTTGACCGCCACCACGCCGATCACCCGGCCCGCTTCAACCACGGGGGCGGAGACAAACAGGCCGGGCTCGCCCGTGGTTTTGCCCACGCCATAAAAGCGGCCCGTCTGGCCCGCCAGGGCATCGCGAAAGTACGGGCGGTTGCCGTAGTTCTGGTGGACAAAGCTGTTGGGGGTGTCCCAGTTGCTGGACGCGAGCGTGAGGCCCTGCGGGTCCATCACGTACAGCATGTCAGAGCCCGCATGCTGGTTCACCGCCTGCAGGTAGGCGTTGGCAGCGTCGCGCACAGCCTGCGATGCAGGTTGGCGCAGCAGTTGCCGCACCAGCGGGTGCTGCGCGGCCGTGAAGGGCAGATAGTTGTAGCGCGTGGCCACGCCGCGCAGCGCCAGGGCTTGCACCTCGCCGAGGCGGCGCAGGTTGTCCCACTGGGCATCGCGTTCGCTCTGTTCAGCCCATTCGCCCGCACCCCACACCAGCAGCGCCGCCAGGCACAGCAGCGTGGCAATGAAGCCCGCGCGCCGGGCCTGGGGCCAGCGCTGCGGCGCGCCCTGCGGGGTGGGCTGGGCGGGCGCTGGGCGCACGGTCAGTGGGGTGGCTCGTGTCGTGGATGTGCCGGGTCAGCCGCCGTGCTTGTCGGCTTCTGACGTGAACGCGTCGGCAAAGAATTCCTCGGGCGGCAGGCCGCGTTGAGCGCTGTAGGCATCGCGGGCGGATTCGACCACGATGGGCGCACCGCAGGCATAGACCTGGTGGCCCGATAGATCCGCAAAGTCGTCCAGCACCGCCTGGTGCACGAAGCCGGTACGGCCGGTCCAGCCGTCCTCGGGCAGGGCGTTGGAAATGACCGGCACATAACGCAGCCACGGCAGCTCCGCCACGCGGGCCTTGGCCCAGTCGTCCAGGTACAGGTCGCCGGGGCGGCGGCCTCCCCAGTACAGCACGGTGGGGCGGGTCATGCCCTTGAACTGCAGGTGCTCAATCAGCGCTTTGATGGGGGCAAAGCCGGTGCCGGATGCCAGCAGTACGATGGACTTGTCCGAATCTTCGCGCAGGAAGAAGCTGCCGAACGGGCCTTCGACGCGCAGGATTTCCTTTTCTTTCATCGCGCCGAACACGTGGTCTGTGAACTTGCCGCCCTCCATGTGCCGGATGTGCAGCTCCACGCCCGGCGCCTCGGCCTGGGTGTGCGGTGCGTTGGCCACCGAGTAGGCACGGCGAGCACCGTCGCGCAGGATGAATTCGATGTATTGGCCCGCGTGGTAGCGGAAGGTATCGGCTGCGGGCAGCTGCAGGCGCACGTGCATCACGTCGTGCGACTTCTTTTCGAGCGACGCCACGCGCACCGGCATCTTCTTGACGGGGTAGGCACTTTCGTCGGTGACCTGGCGGGATTCAAGCACCACGTCGGACAGCGGCTGGGCGCAGCAGGTGAGCACCAGGCCCGCCGCTTCTTCATCGGCCGTGAGGGCCTTGGACTGGTGGGCGCCGTGCTGGACGGTCCCGCTGATTTTTTTGCACTTGCACGAGCCACAGGCGCCGTCCTTGCAGCCATAGGGCAGGCCCACGCCGCTGCGGATGGCTGCGGCCAGGATGGCTTCGCCCGCATTGGCACTGAAAGCGCGGCCGCTGGGCTGCACGGTGATCTGGAAAACGGACTCGGCGCTGGTCATGGAGTGGGTATCCTCGGGGGCTCTAGTAGTCAACGGACGGCCCCGATTTTGCCTTCAAACCAAAACCCCCTTGGCGCCCTGCCGGCCCGCTTTCGCCGCGAACGTCTGCTCATCGTCGGCTGTGGTGATGTAGGTCAACGGGTGCTGCGCAATGTGCAGACCGGCCCCGGGGCCGGGCGCATGCAGGTGCTGGCACTGACCTCCAGTGCCGGGCGGGTGGCGGAGCTTCGGGCACAAGGGGCCCGGCCTCTGGTGGGCAATCTGGACGATGCGGCCACGCTGCGCAGGCTGTCTGGTCTGGCCACGCGGGTGCTGCATCTGGCGCCCCCGCCCGGGGAAGGCGCGGGGGGAGATGCCTGGTGGCGCGACCCGCGCACCGTGGCGTTGACCCGAGCACTGCGGCTGCGCAGCCTGCCAGCGTCATTGGCCTATGCGTCCACCAGTGGAGTGTATGGCGACTGCCATGGTGCCCTGGTGGCTGAGACGCGCTCCGTGGCCCCCGGTACGCCGCGTGCCCAGCGCCGTGTGAATGCCGAGCGGGCTGTGCGCCACCTGGGCCGTGCCGGCGTGCGGGCCTCCGTGCTGCGCATTCCGGGCATCTACGCGCCCGACCGAGAGGGGGGCACCCCGGAGGCGCGCTTGCGCCGGGGCACTCCGGTACTGGTGACCGAAGACGATGTGTTCACCAACCACATCCATGCCGACGACCTGGCGCGGGCGTGCATGGCCGCGGTATGGAAAGGGCGCCCGCAGCGCGCCTACAACGTGAGTGACTCCACGCAGATGAAGATGGGGGACTACTTCGACCTGGCGGCCGACCTTTACGGCCTGCCGCGCCCGCCGCGGGTGCCGCGCAGCACGGCGCAGGAGCAGCTATCGCTGATGCTGCTGAGCTTCATGAGCGAATCACGCCGGCTGGACAATCAGCGCATGCTGCGCGAGCTGGGGCTGCGGTTGCGTTATCCCAGTGTGGCCGAAGGTTTGCGGGCCTGAGAAGCCGCGCAAGAACTTCGAACTTTTCTCATGCTGCCGGCAATGGGCGCCAGATCAGCGGGGGTAGCTGTTGCCTTGGGCGTCGTAGCAGCGAAACACGTTGCACTGCGTGAATTTTTTGGGGGCAGGGGTAGGCGCCGGTGGCTGCACCGGCGTGGGCCGCACGGGGTAGTACGGAGGGGGCACGACCACCACGGGCGCCGTGGTGTTTGACCGGGGACGGGATTTCTCCACCTCTGCGTAGCCCTGGGGGCCCAGACAGTCCAGATCGACCTGGCGCTGTGCTGCCTCCACCCGCAGGTTTTGCTCGTAGCCTCCGCCCGTGGCGCTGCTCAGCACCACGTCCAGGTTCCGCCGTGAGCGGGCGCATTCTGGAGAGCGCGCATAGTCGGTGGCTTTGGCCGGGGCCGTGTGGTCCCGCGGTGCGTTGCGCCGTGATTCGGTCTCTGCGGCAGTTGCCTCGGCTTGCAGGCGCTGCTGTTTGCGGGCCAGTGCTTCGGCGGCTTCTTCGCGTTCCTGCTGGATCTCCTGCGGGGTTTTGCGGGCCTCCACCTCGCGCTCGGCGGCGCCGCTGGCGCACTTGCCGTCGGTATAGGTGACCTTGCCTGTGGCGGCGTCGGTGCAGCGTATCACTTGCGCCTGGGCTCCCCAGGGAGCCAGGGCACCCAGGAAGACCACGCACAGACCAGCGATGAGGGAGTGTTTACGTGGCTTCATGGTGACGAGGAGGTGGTGGGGGGCAGCGGGTTCAACGCCAGGCCATCAAGGTTTTTCCTGGCTGTTGGACTGTTGGCGCGAGCGCCAGTCGTATGGGCTCGGGGTGTAGCTGTCGGGCGCCAGCCGGCCGGGGCGGTTCTCGCGGTTGCGGCGGTCTTCAGCAGCGCGGCGGTCCCGTTCGGCCTGTTCGCGGCGGGCTTGGTCTTGCTCGCGGGCGCGGCGGTCGGCTTCGCGGGCTTGCTGATCGCGGCGGTCGCGTTCGCGGGCGGCCCGGTCACGCTCTGCGCGGTCGCGTTCACGCTCTCTTTCGCGCCAGTCATTGCGGTTGCGGTCGTTGTCCCAGCGGTTGTCGTCGCGGTCACGTCCACCGTAATAGACGGCGGGCGGCGGGGCCGAATAGATCACGCCGGGCGCACGGTACACGGGCGGTGCCTGGTACACCGGCTGTGGGGCACCGTAGATGTAGCCTGGCTGCTCGTACACAGGGTAGCGCGGAGTGTCGTAGTACGGGTCGCCCGGCACGGTGGCACACCCTGTCACTAGGGCTCCCAGGACGGCGGCGGAAAGGATGCGGGTGATGGTGTAGGTCATGGTGATCAGACTCCGGCCGACTGGGCGCGTTCCGCCTTGTCCGTAAAGCCCTTGAAAAGCGCTCCGGTGGAGCGTTACAAATTTCGGAGGGCTGGCACAGGGGTACCAACCACTTTAGCGCGCGGGCGTGCCATTTGGTTGACTTTGCGCCGGTGCAGGTGCCACTTGCCGCCGTAACAACCCGTGTCAGCCGATGTGGATGTGACGTGAATACATCAAAAACGATAGCAGTCAGGCCATGTGCTAATGGCGCTATCTGCTGTTTGGATCCGAAAATTCTGCCAGGCCTGTGCACCGCGTCGGGGCGCGCAGGGCCCCTCCGGTTGGCCGCGCGCAGGTTTACTTGGGCAGGACGTTGCGGATGGTTTCGGCCAGGTCTTCCGCCACAAACTTGGCCACATAGCCGTCTGCCCCCACGCTGCGCACATGGTCTTCGTTGGCCGAGCCTGACAGCGATGAGTGGATGACCACAGGCAACCCATGAAAGCGGGCGTCCTGCTTGATGTTGCGTGTCAGCGTGAATCCGTCCATCTCGGGCATTTCCAGGTCGGTCAGCACCATGGCCACGCGGTCGAGCACGGTCTTGCCTTCGGCCGCCGCACTCCTGGCGATGGCGTTGAGCCGGTCCCAGGCCTCCTTGCCGGACTTCACCATTTCATACGGGGCATTGAGCACCTTGAGCTCTTGTTCGATCAGCGAGCGGGCCACGAACGAATCGTCGGCCGCCAGGATGATGCAGCCGGGCTTGAGCTTGAGTTTCGCACCCACCTTCTCCTCGGTGACCTCCTGGCCGTCCGAGGGCGAGATCATCTGCAGGATGGCTTCCACGTCCAGCACCTGGGCAAGGCGGGACTCATCGGTATTGCCGTCCAGGCGGGCAATGCTGGTCACCAGCTTGCCCGCGGCGCCGCTGGTCTCGGCCGACAGCACCTGCTTCCAGTCCAGTCGCACGATGTCTTCCACCGACTCGACCGCAAACGCCTGGGTGGTGCGCGCGTACTCGGTCACCAGCATGATGTTGAGGCCCGTCTGGGGCTTGCAGCCCACGATGGATGGCAGGTCCAGCACCGGGATCACCTGCCCGCGCAGATTGACCACTCCCAGCGAATGGGCTGTGGTGCCCGCGATCGGCGTGATGCTCGGCATGGCCACGATCTCGCGGATCTTGAACACATTGATGCCAAACAGCTCCGATTTGCCCAGCGCGCTGTCGGTGCCCAAGCGAAATAGCAGCAGTTCGAACTTGTTGGTGCTGGTGAGGTTGGTCCGCTCGTCGATGTCCTGCTGGATGGCTGTCATGTTGGGTCCTTCGCGCGGTAGGTAATGGAGATACGCGCCTTTACAAATTCTAGGACCCAAACGCCGTGTGCAGTGGGCTAAATGTTCAGGCAATACCCGAATATTGCACTGCAGCAAGCTGGCGTGGCTGCGCCGTTGCGGTGCGCTGTGCCAGGCTCCCTCCCGTGCGGTCGTCAAAAAGACTGCACACGGGTGCTGACAGGCCTCGGTTCTCAGTCCGAAATGCCCGGTACCTGCCGCAGATACGCGTGCAGCGCCGCGATGGCCTGGCGCACCTTGGCGGGCTGGGCATCGCGTTGGGGCGTGACGGCCCAGACGTCCAGCGTGCCAAACGACCACTCCGGCAGCAGCCGAGCCAGTCGCCCGGCCTGCAGCGCATCGTGAGAATCCATGCTGCCCACCAGGGCCAGCCCCAGTCCTGCCTCGCACATCTGCTGGATCGACAGCTGGTTGTTGCTGGCAATGCGCGGCTCCACCCGCAGCGCGCGGGGTTCGCCGGTGGGGCTGCGCACGTCGATGAGCAGCCCACCCCCCTCTCGCGCAAAGCCCAGCCAGCTGTGGGACAGCAGCGCGTCCGGGTGCTGGGGCATGCCATGTGCGGCCACCCAGTCGGGCGATGCGCACAGGTACCAACTCATGCCCCCCAGGCGCCGAGCCGCCCAGGTCGAATCCGCCAGGCGCCCGTAGCGCACGGCCAGATCGATGCGGGCGTTGATGAGATCAATGGTGGAGTCGTCCACCAGCAGCCGCAGGCGCAGCGTCGGGTGCGCGGCCAGCAGGTCGCCCAGGGCGGGCGCAATGTGCCGCGCAAAACCTACGGTGGCCGACATTCGCAACTCGCCGCTGGGCGCATCGCGCGAGGCCGCCAGTTCGGCGCGCGCTTGCTCCGCCGCAGCCCACATGGCAGCGCAGCGCGCGTGGTACCGCTGGCCTGCCTCGGTCAGCGCCAGCTTGCGCGTGGAGCGGTGCAGCAGCGTCACGCCGCCATCGCTTTCGAGCTTGCGCACCTGCTGACTCACCGCCGAGGTGCTCATGCCCAGGGCGCGGGCGGCGCCGCTCATCGAGCCGTGCTGCACCACGGCGGCAAACACGGCCATGCGTTTGAGGTCTTCCATCAGGAGGCAACGGGAGTGGTAAGGAGTTGATTGTGAAGTGAGGCTTCAAAGAAAAGGCTGTTTTAGCCCTCTACCGCCTGATTTGACAAGCTCCTATTCTCACTGCATCGCAACTTTGACCCCAAGGACACCGTATGAACATCGCCCTGATTGGTGCCACCGGTTTTGTCGGCTCGGCCGTGCTGAATGAACTGCTGCAACGTGGTCACCGCGTGACCGTGCTGGCCCGCAACCCTGGCAAGCTCACCCCCCGCGAAGGCCTCACGGTGGTCGCCGCCGACGCGCAGGACGCCACCCAGGTGGCCAAGGCGGTCGCTGACCACGACGCGGTGGTCAGCGCTTACAACCCTGGCTGGACGGTGCCAGACATTCACGACCAGTTCCTCAAGGGCACGCGCGCCATCATCGACGGCACCAAGGCCGCCGGTGTGCGCCGACTGCTGGTGGTAGGCGGCGCAGGCAGCCTGTTTGTGGCGCCCGGCGTGCAGCTGGTGGACACCCCTCAGTTCCCCGCCGAATGGAAGCAGGGCGCTCTGGCCGCGCGCGAGGCGCTGAACTGGATTCGCACCGAAAACACGCTGGACTGGACCTTCCTCTCGCCCCCCATCCTGCTGCAGCCCGGCGAGCGCACCGGCCAGTACCGACTGGGCGACGAAGCCCCGCTGATGAACGGCGACCAGCCTGGCAGCATCAGCGTGGCCGACCTGGCCGTGGCAATGGCGGACGAACTGGAGACACCACGCCACGTGCAAAAGCGGTTCACGGTGGCTAACTGAACAGTGCCCGGTAGTGATTAACTCCTGATTTGATAGCTGCAAGCGCAATATCCACTAGCGCTTGCGGCATTTTTTGCTTCAAACCCTCAGATTCACCCCGTAAACCACCGCATCGGCACCAGCACCAGCGATGGAAACAGCACCATCAAGAACATCACCGCGAACTGCGCCACCATGAACGGGATGACGCCCCGCGTGACGTCGTCCATGCGCATCTTGCCCACGCCGGCCACCACATTCAGCACCGTGCCGACCGGTGGGGTGATGAGCCCGATGGCGTTGTTGATGATGAACAGCACGCCAAAGTAGACCGGGTCGATGCCCGCAGCCTTCACCACCGGCATCAGCACGGGCGTGAGGATGAGGATGGTGGGCGTCATGTCCATGGCGGTGCCCACGGCCATCACCAGCACCATGATGGCAATGAGCAGCAGCGTGGGGTGTTCCATCAGCGGCTTGAGCAGGCCCACCAATTGGCGCGGGATGTCGGCCACGGTGATGAGCCAGGCGCTGACCATGGCGGCCGCCACCAGGAACATGATCACCGCCGTAGTTTTGGCGGCGCTGGTGAACACCTCGGCCAGTTGGCGCCAGTGCAGCTCGCGGTAGACCACCGTTGCCACGAACAGGGCGTAAACCGCGGCCACCGCGGCCGCCTCGGTGGGGGTGAACACGCCCATCTTCAAGCCCACGATCACGATGACCGGCAGGAACAGCGCCCAGGTGGATTCCTTGAGCGCCTGCAGCTTCTCGGCGGTGGAGGCCTTGGGCGGTGGCGTGACGTTTTCGCGCTGCGAGACCCAGTACCAGGTGACTGCAATCGCCAGCCCCATCAGCAGCCCCGGCACGATACCCGCCAGAAACAGCTTGCTGATCGACACATTGGCCGCCACGCCAAACACCACAAAGCCAATGGACGGCGGGATGACCGGCGCGATGATGCCGGCCGACGCAATCAGCCCGCCTGCGCGCGCCTTATCGTGCCCGGCTTTGACCATCATGGGCAGCAGCAGGGCTGCCAGTGCCGCTGTGTCGGCCACGGCCGAGCCCGACAGCGCCGCCAGCATGCAGGCGGCCAGGATGGCCACAAAGCCCAGCCCCCCGCGCTTGTGCCCCACGAGCGTGAGCGCGAGCTTGACGATGCGCTGCGACAGCCCGCCCACGTTCATGATCTCGCCCGCCAGCATGAAGAAGGGCACGGCCAGCAGCGGAAAGCTGTCCGCGCCGTTGATCACGTTCTGCGCGAGGATCTGCGCATCGAAAAGGTCCAGATGCCACATGAGGGCTGCGCCGGACACCAGCAGCGCGTAGGCAATCGGCACGCCGATGGCCATGGCGGCCAGCAGGGAGCCGAGGAAGATAAAAACGGTCATGGAAGTGCGCTCCAGGTCATTGCGGTGTGGGGCTCACTGGCGTGAGGCCGTGGGCGCGGGGGCTGTGTGCGGCAGCTGGCTGCCCACGGCGGCCAGTTCTTCGGATTCGGCGATCTGCACCAGCTCGCTGTCTGGCATTTGCCCCGACACGATGCGCCACAGGTCCAGCGCCAGCAGCAGGCCAGCCGCCACGGCAAACACCACGCCGGACGCATAAAAGATGGCCATGGATGCGCCGGTGACCGGTGCATCCACATCCCAGTTGATGCGCGCCTGCGCCAGTGCGCCGCTGAACAGCAGCCAGGTGCACCAGATCATCAGCGCGTAGCTCAGGGCCAGGCAAATGCGCTGGCCTAGCGGCGGCAGGCGCGCCAGCAGAAAGTCCGTGCCCAGGTGGCCCCGCTCGCGCACCGCCACGATGGCGCCCAGAAAGGTGATCCACACAAACAGCCAGCGCGAGACCTCCTCGCTGATGGCAATGCCGGAGTTGAACGCATAGCGCAGCACCACGTTGCCGAACACCATGGCCACCATCACGGCCAGCGCGAGCGCGATGAGCAGGTTGATCCAGCGGCAGCAACGGTCGATGAAGGCATTGAGCATCGTTGTCTCCTGTTTTCTTTTTGCGCCTCAGAGCACCGCGCCCTGCAGCAGCCCGCGCTGCGCCAGGTTGGCCATGAAGGCCCGCAGACCAAAGCGCCAGGGCGGCGCGGCCTCGCTGTGCGCCACGCGGTTGTGCAGGCCGCCCAGCCAGGCGCTCTGGATGGACACCAGGTCGCCCAGGTGGTGGGTGAAGCCGCCGCCCGGCTGGTCGCGGTCTTCGATGGGGGCGAACAGCGTGCCCATGAACAGCATGAACCCGTCCGGGTACTGGTGTGCAGTCAGCGTCTGCGCCACCAGGTCGGTAGGGTCGCGGCTGATGCTGGCCATGGTGTTGATGCCGCGCAGCTCAAAGCCGTCCGCGCCCGCCACGCGCAGGTGCACCGTCTCATTGCGCACCTGTTCCAGCCCGAAACTGGCGTCAAACAGGCGAATGAACGGGCCCAGCGCGCACGATGCGTTGTTGTCCTTGGCCTTGCCCAGCAGCAGGGCGCTGCGGCCCTCGATGTCGCGCAGGTTCACGTCGTTGCCCAGCGTGGCGCCCACGATCTGGCCCCGGCTGTTCACGGCCAGCACCACCTCGGGCTCGGGGTTGTTCCAGGCCGAATCGGAGCGGATGCCGATGTCATCACCACAGCCCACCGACGCCAGCACCGGCGCCTTGGTGAACACCTCGGCGTCGGGGCCAATGCCCACCTCCAGGTACTGCGACCACAAGCCCTTGTCCTGCAGCAGCGCCTTCAGGCGCATCGCCTCGGGCGAGCCGGGGCGGATGTCCGCTAAGTTTTGACCGATGAGGCCGATCACCTGGCTGCGCAGGCCCTGCGCCCGGGCGGCGTCGCCGCGCGCCTGCTCCTCGATCACGCGCTCGATCAGGCTGGCAGCAAAGGTCACGCCCGCCGCCTTGACCACCTGCAGGTCGCACGGTGCCAGCAGCCAGGGGCGTGCGGCGTCGCGCGCGCCGGGTTGGCTGTTGGCCAGCAGGTCGTCCACGCTGCACAGGTACTGGCCCGTGGCGGTGCGCGCAGCCTCGGCCGGTGCCAGGGTGTCCAGCAGCGTGCTCATGGTGGGGTAGTGCGCGCTCAGGTCGAACACGCCTTCGGGCCGCAGTGCGACCACCGCAGGGCCAGGAACGGCGCCACTGGGTGCCCACACGCGGCCGACCAGCGTGCCTTGCAGGCCGTCGTCGGGAAGCACTTGCAATGTGGCGTTGGGCGCACGGGCCCGTTCGGCAACTGCTGCTGCCGTCATGTTGTTCATGGAAAGTCCTTCGAAAAAATCCGGGCGGGCGCCGGTGGCCCACCTGGTCGTTGTCAGTGGTTGTGGCGTGGCGTCTTTTCAGAAATGCGCTGAAATTCCAGCGCAAAGTCCAGCGTGGCGCCGTCGGCCAGCTGCCCGGTTTTCTCGCGGTACAGCGCTTCCCACGGCGACTGGCTCGCGGGCACGGGTGGGGCGGGCAGGTCGCGCTTGCGGCGCGCGATTTCCTCGGGGGCGACCAGCGCATCGCAGCGCCCGGTGTTCAGGTCGATGCGGATCGTGTCGCCGCTTTGCAGCCAACTCAGCCCTCCGCCCACGGCGCTTTCGGGCGATGCGTTCAGGATGGACGGGCTGTCTGCCGTGCCCGACTGGCGCCCGTCGCCCAGCGTGGGCAGGGTGTTGATGCCGCGTCGGATCAGCGCGTCCGGCGGCTGCATGTTCACCACTTCTGCCGAGCCCGGCCAGCCGATGGGGCCCGCACCGCGCATCACCAGGATGCAGCCTTCGTCGATGTTCAGTACCGGGTCGTTGATGCGCGCGTGGTAGTCGTCTGCGCCCTCGAACAGCACGGCGCGGGCTTCAAAGATGCCCTCCTGCCCCGGGCGGCTGAGGTAGCGCTGGCGAAAGGCTTCGGAGATCACCGAGGTCTTCATGATCCCGAAGTCGAACAGGTTGCCGCTGAGCACCATGAAGCCGGCCTTTTCCATCAGCGGGTTGTTGAAAGGGCGGATCACCTCGCGGTCATGGGTTTCGCGGCCTTGCAGGTTTTCGCCCACCGTCTTGCCGGTCACGCTGGCGCAGTCGGCATGCAGTTTGCCGGCCTGCTGCAGCTCCCACATCAGCGCGGGCACGCCGCCGGCGCGGAAGAAGCGCTCGCCCAGAAACTGCCCAGCAGGCTGCATGTTCAGCAGCAGCGGCAGGTCGTAGGCGTGGTCGGTCCAGTCCTGTGCATCGAGCTGTACGCCCGCGTGGCGCGCCATGGCCATGATGTGCACCTGCGCGTTGCTGCTGCCGCCGGCCACGCTGACGACCGACAACGCGTTCAGGAAGCTCTCGCGCGTCAGGATGCGCGAGGGGCGCAGGTCTTCGTATGCCATCTCCACAATGCGCCGCCCGGTCTCGTAGGCCATCTGCCCGCGCTCGCGGTAGGGCGCCGGGATGGCCGCGCAGCCCGGCAGCGACAAACCCAGCGCCTCGGCCACCGCGTTCATGGTCGAGGCCGTGCCCATGGTGTTGCAGTGCCCGGCGGAGGGCGCGCTGTTGCAGGCGCGCTGCAAGAATTCTTCCTCGTCAATCTCGCCCGCCGCGAGCTGGCGGCGGCTGCGCCAGATGACGGTGCCCGAGCCCACCAGCTGCCCCTCATGCCAGCCGTCGAGCATCGGCCCGCCAGAGAGCACGATGGCCGGGATGTCCACCGTGGACGCGGCCATGACGCCCGCGGGCGTGGTCTTGTCGCAGCCCGTGGTCAGCACCACCGCGTCGATGGGGTAGCCGTACAGGATCTCCACCAGGCCCAGGTAGGCCAGGTTGCGGTCCAGCGCGGCCGTGGGGCGGCGGCAGTTCTCAAAGATGGGGTGGACGGGGAACTCCATCGGGATGCCGCCCGCATCGCGGATGCCGTCGCGCACGCGGCGCGCCAGATCCAGGTGGATGCGGTTGCACGGCGACAGGTCGCTGCCCGTCTGCGCGATGCCGATGATGGGGCGGCCCGAGCGCAGCTCTTCGGGCGTGAGCCCGTAGTTCATGAACCGCTCCAGGTACAGCGCGGTCATGTCCGAGCGCTCGGGTGCGGCAAACCATTCGCGGGAGCGGAAGGGGCGGCGGGGTGTTTTTGTCATGGGGTCGGGCGTCGCAAAAGAGGGGCTGGGCGCAGCCAGGAGCTGCGCCCCAGGGAACGAACTAGTGGCTTACTTGCCGCCCCGCGCCTTGGTCAGCTCGCCCATCAGCTCGCTGGTGGTCTCTTCGCCAAACTCCTTGCCGTACTTGGCCAGCACGGGTTGCAGCTTGGTGCGCAGCTTGGCCTGCTCTGCTGCGGGCAACTCGGTGATCTGCATGCCGGCCTTTTTCAGCTCGCCCAGGGCGGTTTCGCTGAAGGCGCGGATGGTCTTGCGTTCGAACACCGTGGCCTCGCGCGCGGCCTCCTGCACGATCTTCTTTTCGTCGGCCGAGAGGCCGTCCCAGGTCTTCTTGGAGATGAGCAGCACCCAGGCGCTGTACATGTGGCGCGACAGTACCAGGTGCTTTTGCACTTCATAGAACTTGCTGGCCAGGATGGTGGCGGGCGGGTTCTCCTGGCCGTCCACAGCCTTTTGTTCCATGGCGGTGTACAGCTCGGTGAACGGCATGGGCGTGGCGTTGGTGCCCAGGGCGTTGAAGGTGTCGAGGAACAAGGGGCTCTGGATCACGCGGAGCTTCAGGCCTGCCAGATCATCGGCCGTATTGATGGCCCGGCGCGAGTTGGTCACGTGGCGAAAGCCGTTCTCCCAGAAGCCCAGGCCGATCAGGCCCTTGTCGGGCAGCATGGACAACAGCTTCTGGCCGAAGGGGCCGTCCAGCACCCCGTCGGCTTCTGCCTCGGTGTTGAAGGTGAGCGGCAGGTTCAGCACGCCAAAGGGCTTGATCAGCGACATCAGCGTGGACGAGTCCGGAATCGTCATCTCCAGCGTGCCGCCGCGCAGGGCCGAGGTCATGCTCACGTCATTGCCCAGGGCACCGCTGGCAAATAGCTTGGCGCTCATCTTGCCGCCGCTCTTGGCCTGCAGGCGCTCGGCAAAGTGGCGCACGGCCTGGGCCTGCGGGTGGTCGTCGCTCAGGCCGATGCCGACCTTGAAGGTGTGTTCCTTGACTTGCGCGGCGACGGGGGTGGCGAGGGCGGCCAGCAGCGTGGCGCCGAATGCCAAGGATTTGGCGAGGGAAGTGAATTGCATGGTGTCTTGTCTCCGTTGGAATGGCTGACCCCGTTGGCGAGGCCTTCGGCGCCTGCGGCTTTTTGGGGCCAGCCGTTATCGACGCAGAGACAAGGTTAGGTTTCACGCCCCGGCGGGTCCACTGAATGTTTTGCGACAATCCATTCCAAACGCTTATGAGTCCAGACGAATTTCCGGGTAAACCCTTGTCTTTGGCGCAGGCCTGCGCGCGGCTGCGCTTTCGGCATTTGCAGTTTCTCGACATCCTGGGCCGCACGCGCAACCTGCGGCTCACGGCCGAGCAGATGCACGTCACGCAGCCTGCGGCCACCAAGATCCTCATGGACATCGAGGAGATCCTTGAGGCGCGCCTGTTCGACCGCCTCTCGCGCGGCATGCGTCCCAACGAGCTGGGGCTTTTTACGCTGCGCTACGCCAGCGCCGCGCTGGATGGGCAGCGCAAGTTTGTCGATGAATTCAACGCGCTAAAGCAGGGCGGTCACGGCCATGTGACGGTGGGCGCCATCACCGGGTCGGCCGCGCATGTGCTGGTGGCGTCGGTGGTCGAGATCCAGCGCCTGCGGCCCCTCTTGGTCATCAAGATCCTGGAACAGAGCAGTGACCAGCTCATTGCCTGGCTGGCCGAACGCAAGATCGACCTGATGATTGGCCGCTTCACCACAGAAGGCCAGCGCAGCCAGTTCCACTACGAGCACCTGTCGGCCGAGCCGCTGCATGTGGTGGGCGGGCAGCACCACCCGCTGCGCGGCGCCACCGACCTGTCGCTGACCGAGTTGGCGCACTGGCCGTGGATTCTGTACCCCGCCTCCACGGCCGTGCGCAAGGTGTCGGACGACCTGTTTGGTGGCGCGGGTCTGGCGCTCACGGCGGGGGTGGTGGAGACGCCGTCCTTCTTGTTTGCGCTGGAGCTGATGAACACCACCCACATGATGTCGCTGCAGCCCGCTGCGCTGATCCAGAAATACGTGGACCGGGGGCTGCTCTCGCGCATCCCTGTCGAGCTGCCCGACCGCATGCCCAGCTATGGCCTCATCACCCGCCTGGGCGAGCCGCCCACGCCCTCGGCACAGGCCTTTATCGACGTGCTGCGTGAGACGGCGGGGGTGGCGCCGGACGT
Source organism: Acidovorax sp. Root70 (assembly GCF_001428225.1). NCBI lineage: Bacteria > Pseudomonadati > Pseudomonadota > Betaproteobacteria > Burkholderiales > Comamonadaceae > Acidovorax > Acidovorax sp. Root70. The sequence goes on along the minus strand of NZ_LMHQ01000007.1, from coordinate 121,653 downwards.
TTTGGGGGAGTAACCAGGCCTGCGCCATGCGTGGCCTTTTCGATAACCAACGGTTATTGAAAATTGGGATCGACGGGCCCTGCCGTTATGCTCTGCGCCCTTTCCCGCAATCCAGGCCTTTTTCTCCATGACCGACGCACCCGACACGCCCGACACCATCCAGGAACCCCGCTGCTGGAGCGACGGGCGCTGGACGGCGCAGGTCATTAAGAACGAGGACGACGATGGCTGGGCCGTGGCCATGACCTTGAAGGGCGAGGCTGAGCCCGCGCTGGTGGGCCCCTGGACCATGGGCCGCGACAAAAAGAACCCCAAGCCGCTCGATGTGTCGGCTTTCCACACGCTGGTCAAGACCGCCAGCGAGGTGGTGCGCCGCCATGAGCAGCAACTGCACGCGCAGCTGAACAAAAGCGTGCACATCACCAGCACCGACGGCCAGCGCCTGCGCGTGGCGCTGGCCATCGTGCCCGATGAAGAAGGCGCCACGGCCACGCTGAGCGCGCAGGACGAGCTGGGTGAAGAGGTTGCCCGTGCGTCTGCGCCGCCCACTTTCAAGCTCACGCCCGCCAGCGCGGCGACCTGGGCCGAAGGCGGGTTTCAGCGCGTGCGCTGAGCAGACATCGGCGTTCTGCACACCCCGGAGCCCCAGAAGCCGCCACTGCCAGTGCAGGCAATCGCCTGCGCGACGGCGTGCTGCTTGCCCGCCGCCTAAAATCCCGCGGTCGGCTCCGAATGTCCTTCAGGGCCGACAGCGTTCTCAGGGCGGGGCGGAATTCCCCACCGGCGGTATTTGTTGGCTGGAAAGCCCGCAACAGCCCGCGAGCGCCTGCGGTGCCGTTTTTCGGAACAGGCCTGCAGGGTCAGCAGATCTGGTGCGATGCCAGAGCCGACGGTCACAGTCCGGATGAAAGAGATCGCGATACCCACAGCACCCGCCATGGGTGGCTGGGCCTTTGGCGTTTGCTTGCGTGCTTTTTGCCCGCTGGTCAGCGCCGTGAGGCCTGCGCCGCCCTGTGCAGGCGCCGTGCTCGCGCGCGCCCTGATTCTGGTACGACCTGTTTTGAGGAACCCATGAATCAGTCTTCTGCTACTTCTTCCGTCTCTCCCCTGGCCCCTGTCGCCGCCCACCGTGGCGCCCGCGTGGCCATCATCAGTGCCAGCTGGCACCAGGACATCGTGCACCAGGCGCGCGACGCGGCCCTGGCCGAGTTCGACCGCCATGGCCTGCCGCCCGCGCAGGTGGCGCTGTTCGACGTGCCCGGCGCGTTCGAGATTCCGCTCCTGGCCCGCAAGCTCGCGCGCAGCGGGCGCTACGACGCCATCGTGGCCTGCGCGCTGGTGGTCAACGGCGGCATCTACCGCCACGAGTTCGTCACCACCGCCGTCATCGACGGCCTGATGCGCGTGCAGCTCGACACCGAGGTGCCTGTGATGTCGGCCGTGCTCACGCCGCGCGACTTCCACGACCACGAGGACCATGTGCGCTTCTTCCGCGAGCATTTCGTGAAGAAGGGCACCGAGGTGGCCCAGGCCTGCTTGCAGACCATGGCCTACCTGCGCAAGCTGGCCTCGCCCACGCTGGCGACTGTGCAGCAGGCAACCCCTGCGCTGGCCGAAGCGTGAGAAAGCGCTAGTTGCTACTATTTATGTAGCTACTTGCGCATGATGCACTAGCGCTTCAGGCCGATTTGGCTTGAAATGGCCGCGCCACGTCAGCTTGCGGCCAACCGGGGCTGGCGGTGGCCCGCAGCGGGCGTGCGGGAGGCGGTGGGTGGGCTCGTCTGCGCATCCGCCAGCCGGAACACCGCCACTGCCTGCACCAGTTGTTGCGCCTGCACCTTCAGGCTGTCGGCAGCCGCTGCGCTTTGCTCGACCAGGGCTGCGTTCTGCTGCGTGGCCTGGTCCATTTCGGTGATGGCGTCCCCCACCTGCGCTACGCCTGCGCTTTGCTCGCTGCTGGCGGCGCTGATCTCGCCCACGATGTCGGTCACGCGGCGGATGGCGCTCACCACCTCATTCATTGTGGTGCCGGCCTTGTCCACCAGCGTGGTGCCCAGCTCCACACGCTCCACGCTGGCGTGGATCAGGGTCTTGATCTCCTTGGCGGCGTCGGCACTGCGCTGGGCGAGGCTGCGCACCTCGCTGGCCACCACGGCAAAGCCCCGGCCTTGCTCACCCGCGCGCGCCGCCTCCACCGCAGCGTTCAGCGCGAGGATGTTGGTCTGGAACGCGATGCCATCAATGACCGAGATGATGTCGGCGATCTTCTTGCTGCTGTCGTTGATGCCCTTCATGGTGGTCACCACCTCGGCCACCACGTCGCCGCCTTGCACGGCCACGGTGCTGGCGCTCACGGCCAGCTGGTTGGCGGTGCGGGCGTTTTCGGCATTGGCCTGCACGGTGGAGCTGAGTTCTTCCATCGATGCCGATGTTTGCTCCAGCGCGCTGGCCTGCTGCTCGGTGCGGGCGCTCAGGTCGTTGTTGCCCAGCGCAATTTCGGTGCTGGCGGCAGCCACGCTGTCGGCGTTATTGCGCACGTTGCTCACCACCTGCGACAGGCTGTTCTGCATGTCGTGCAAGGCATTGAGCAGCAGGGCGATTTCGTCCTTGCCCTGCACGTGCCGCGCCACCGTCAGGTCGCCGCTGGCCACGGCCTGCGACACGCGCACCGCGTTGTCCAGCGGGTTCACCACCGTGCGGCTGAAGGCAATGGCGCCAGCAATGCCCAGCGCGCACACCACCAGCATCACCACCAGGCTGATGGTGGTGGCGCGCTGTGCGGTGGAGGCGGCACGCTCGGCCACGGTGCTGCTGGCCTTGGCGATCAGCTCGCCCGCCTGGTCCAGCAACTGCGAGGGTTCGCGGTCCATGCCCGCCACGGCCTTGTCGCCCGCCTGCGGGTCGTGGTCGGCCGCCTTGAAGGCTTCTAACCCCTTGCGGTAGGCAGTGCCCATGCGTTCGTGGGCCTGGGCAAACTGCTGCACGCGTTCGCGGCCTTCGCCAGCCGGCAGGGCGGCCACCAGCTTTTGCGCCTCGTCCTTGATGGCCTGTTCCTGCTTTTCAAACGCGGCCCAGTAGCGCGTGAGCTGGGCAGGGTCCTTGCCGCGCAGCAGCACGTTTTTCCACTCCTGCACCTGCACCTTGAAGTTGTTGAGCATGCCCGCTGCCATGCGCTCGTGCTCGAAGCTCTGGGCCACGGTGGTCTGGTAGGTGTCGAGCGCCTGGTTCAGGCGGCTGATGCCAAACAGTGCCGCTGCAAACAAGAGCAGCAGCGACACGGTAAAGGCCAGGGGGAGCTTGAGGCTGAGCTTCATGAGGAACTCCTTGAGGGTCCAGAAACATCGCAGTGGGGCCGGTGGCCCTCCATCCCGGTTCAGCGGCGCGCAGGGGGCAGGGCCGCAGGCAGGGTGTCTTCGGGATTATGGAGACGGATGTAAATATTTGTACATGCCTTTTTTGCCGTGGGGCAGGCGTGCGCGGAATAGGACAAGTGACTTATCGAATGCAGCCAGCCCAAACAAAACGGCCTTGCCGGTGAGGGCAAGGCCGTGCAGTGGTCAGGGCATCGCGCAGACCGATGCGGTGAGGGATTGACTACACAACCCCGCTGGCCCGCAGCGCTGCAATGCGCGCCGCATCCAGCCCCATCTCGGCGAGCACCTCGTCGGTGTGCTGGCCCAGGGCCGGTGGCGCATTGCGCAGCACGGGTGGGGTGGCCGACAGGCGCAGCGGGCTGGCCACACCGGTGATCTGCTGCACGTTGTCGGTGGCGGCCTCGCCGTCCTTCCAGCGCGGCAGCGTCACGGCCAGGCCACGGGCCTGGACCTGCGCGTCGTCAAACGCCTGGGCAATGGTGTTGATGGGGCCGCAGGGCACGGCCTTGTCTTCCAGCAGCGTGATCCAGTCGGCCGTAGTGCGCGTGCGGGTCACGGCCTCCATGGCGGGGATTAGAGCGGTGCGGTTTTGTACGCGCAGCGTGTTGGTGGCAAAGTGAGGGTCCGTAGCCCATTGCGGCTGGTTGGCCGCTGCACAAAAGCGCTGGAACTGCCCGTCGTTGCCAATGGCCAGCAGCATGTTGCCATCGGCGGTGGGGAAATCTTGGTAGGGCGCCAGGCTGGGGTGGCTGTTGCCCATGCGGCCGGGGGCCTTGCCCGTGGCCAGAAAGCCCGAAGCCTGGTTGGCCAGCATGGCCATGCCCACGTCGAGCAGGGCCATGTCGATGTGCTGGCCCTGGCCGGTGCCATTGGTGGCGTTGTCGCGCACATGCAGCGCGGCCAGGATGGCGTTGCTGGCGTACAGGCCGGTGAACAGGTCGATGACGGCCACGCCCACGCGCATGGGGCCACCGCCGGGCTGGTTGTCGGCCTGGCCGGTGATGCTCATCAGACCCGTCATGGCCTGCACCATCAGGTCGTAGCCCGCGCGCTCGGCGTAGGGGCCGTCCTGCCCGAAGCCGGTGACGGAGCAATAGATGAGGCGCGGGTTGAGTGCGCGCAGGCTCTCATGGTCCAGGCCGTATTGCTGGAGGCCGCCGACCTTGAAGTTCTCCACCACGATGTCCGCCTCCAGCGCCATCTGCTTAATGAGCGCCTGGCCGTCGGGCGAGGCCATGTCGATGGTGACCGAGCGCTTGTTGCGGTTGCACGCGGTGTAGTAGCTGGCCTGGTTGGTGTCGTTGCCCTCGGCGTCCTTCAAGAAGGGTGGGCCCCACTGGCGCGTGTCGTCGCCCACGCCGGGGCGCTCTACCTTGACCACGTCCGCGCCCAGGTCGGCCAGGATCTGCGTGCACCACGGCCCGGCCAGCACGCGGGAGAGGTCGAGCACCTTGATGCCTGCGAGGGCGCCTGGGGCGGTAGAAGAGGTGGTCATGGTGTGTTTACTATGAAATTAATAGCTGTCAGCGCATGATGGACTAGCGCTACAAGGCAAAAACACCGCAAAGGCGGTGTTTTTGCTGTTTCTCGGGGCGCAGGCCGATCAGTTGGCGAACGCGGCGATGCCCGTCTGGGCGCGGCCCAGAATCAGCGCGTGCACATCGTGCGTGCCTTCGTAGGTGTTCACCACTTCCAGGTTCACCAGGTGGCGGGCCACGCCGAACTCGTCGCTGATGCCGTTGCCGCCCATCATGTCGCGCGCCAGGCGGGCAATGTCCAGGGCCTTGCCGCAGCTGTTGCGCTTGATGATGGAGGTGCCCTCCACGCTGGCCGTGCCTGCGTCCTTCATGCGGCCGAACTGCAGGCAGGCCTGCAGGCCAATCGCGATCTCGGTCTGCATGTCGGCCAGCTTCTTCTGGATGAGCTGGTTGGCAGCCAGGGGGCGGCCAAACTGCTTGCGGTCCAGCGTGTACTGGCGGGCGGTGTGCCAGCAGAACTCGGCCGCGCCCAGGGCGCCCCAGGCGATGCCGTAGCGGGCGCTGTTCAGGCAGGTGAAGGGGCCCTTGAGACCCTGCACTTCAGGGAAGGCATTTTCTTCGGGCACGAACACATCGTCCATCACGATCTCGCCGGTAATCGACGCGCGCAGGCCCACCTTGCCGTGGATGGCAGGGGCTGTCAGGCCTTTCATGCCCTTTTCCAGCACAAAGCCGCGGATAGGGCCCACGGCGCCGCCTTCGGACACTTCCTTGGCCCAGACCACGAACACGTCGGCCACGGGGCTGTTGGTGATCCACATCTTGCTGCCCTTGAGCTTGTAGCCGCCGTCTACCTTGTAGGCGCGCGTTGCCATGCTGCCGGGGTCGGAGCCGTGGTCGGGTTCGGTCAGGCCAAAGCAGCCAATCCACTCGCCGCTGGCGAGCTTGGGCAGGTACTTCTGGCGCTGGGCTTCGCTGCCGAATTCATAAATGGGCACCATCACCAGCGACGACTGCACGCTGGCCATCGAGCGGTAGCCCGAGTCCACGCGCTCCACCTCGCGGGCGATCAGGCCGTAGGCCACATACGACAGGCCGGGGCCGCCGTACTGCTCGGGGATGGTGGGGCCCAGCAGGCCCACTTCGCCCATCTCGCGGAAGATGCTCACGTCCATCTTTTCGTGGCGAAAGGCGTCCAGCACGCGCGGGGCCAGCTTGTCCTGGCAATACGCAGCGGCCGCGTCGCGGATGGCGCGCTCGTCGTCCGTCAGTTGCTGGCTCAGAAGGAACGGGTCATCCCATTGAAAAGCGGCGTGGGCCATGTGTGTCTCCAGGTCGGAAAGGGGGTGAGGAAAAAACGAATCTGGAACGCATCGTAGGCTTTGGGATGCTGGCCCGCAAGCGAGTTCTTTTCATCCAGACATGCGTTTATGGAATGTATGGAATACTTGTTGCAGCCAGCGTCAATGGATGGTGGCTTCTTCACAAGTTCCTCTTCATCATGCGCCGCAACATTCCATCGACCCAGGCCCTGGCCTGTTTTGAAGTCGCCGCCCGCCACGAGAGCTACACCCGCGCCGCGCAGGAGCTGTCACTCACCCAGAGCGCCGTGTCGCGCCAGATCCAGGCGCTGGAAGAGTTTTTGGGCGTCGCGCTGTTTCGCCGCACGCGCCACGGCGTGGTGCTGACGCCTGCGGGCGCGCACTACGGCCGCCAGGTGGCGCGCTGGCTGCAGGGTCTGGAGCGCGATACGCTGGACGTGATGGCCCATCAGGGCGAGGGCGGCACCCTCACGCTGGCGGCGGTGCCCACCTTTGCCACGCGCTGGCTCATCCCCCGCCTGCCGCAACTGGCGCAGGCGCACCCCGACATCGTGGTGCACATCGACACGCAGACACGCCCCTTTTTGTTTGCCGACACCACCTTCGATGCCGCCTTGTATGCCGGCACGCCCGAGCAGGTGAGCAACTGGCCCGGCGTGCAGGCGCAACTGCTGATGCACGAAGACGTGTTGCCCGTGTGCAGCCCGCGCCTGCTCGAATCTGCCGCGCCCCGGGGCCGGGGCCGCGCCCACCAGCCCGTGGCCGCCGAGGCGCTGGCCGAGCTGCCGCTGCTGCAGCAAAGCACGCGCCCGTATGGCTGGCGCCAGTGGTTCGATGCCATGGGCGTGGATGCGCCGCACGCGCTGGATGGCCCGCGCTACGAGCTGTTCTCCATGCTGGCCGTGGCCGCCACGCATGGCATGGGCGTGGCGCTGATCCCGCCGCTGCTCATCGAGGCCGAACTTGCCAGTGGCGAGCTGGTGGTGGCCTGCAACCGACCGCTGCGCGGCGAGCGGGCGTACTACCTCATCAGCCCCGCGCAGGCCCAGCCCCCGGTGCTGGCCACCTTTTCGCGTTGGCTGCAGCAGATGGCGGAGGCGGCGGGCGCCCCGGTGGCGGGTTGATGCGCTTGCGTCCACCCGGGCGGTGAACTAATCTGGTTGCGCGGAAGTCTGTCTTTCATTCACCAACCTTGTTGGAGAGCGACCACCATGACCACTTACCACGCTCCGCATTTCGACCCCACCGTGGACGAGATCGAGACCCTCAAGCAACTGGAGATGGGCGAAGTCATCACGCTGCCCCATGCGCTCAAAGACCATGTCTCCGGGCGGCTGCTTGAATGGGGGTTCATCACCAAGGGGATGGGTGGCGAACTGGCCATCACCGCCAGCGGCCGCCAGTTGATCCGGCGACAGGACAACTGATTTCCCGCTCACCCGGCCTCTGGCGCGCAGCCTTCACGGGGCTGGGCTGGGCTGGGCTGGGCTGGGCTGGGCTGGGTCTGGCAGGGGCACAGCTGGGCGAAATCCTGGTCTGCGGGCCGGGGTATCCGCGCGCTGCGGCTGGCGTAGCGGGCATTGGGCCTATCCTGCGCTGTCCCGTTATTCTGGAGCTGCCGTGCCCGCTGTGTCCCGCCTGCGCACCACCTTGTGCATTGCCACCCTGGCCCTGGCCGGTGCGTTGCTGGCGGGCTGCAGCACGGTGCGGCTGGCGTACAACCAGGTACCCCATCTGGCGTACTGGCAGCTGAACCGTTACCTTGACTTGTCGGACGCGCAGACAGAGCGAGTGCGTGGCGACCTGGGCGAGCTGCACCGCTGGCACCGCGACACCATGTTGCCCCAGCATGCCGAGCTGCTGCAAAGGGTGCAGCAGCAGTTGCCCGCCAGCATCACCGCCGAGCAGGCCTGCCGCATTTACGAGGAAGCCCGCGCCCAGCTGGACAAGGTGCTTGCCCAGGCCGAGCCCAAGGTGGTGTGGCTGGCCTCCCAGCTGACCGAGGCGCAGATCCGCAACCTGGAGCGCAAGCAGGCCGACAGCAATACCGACTGGAAATCCGAATGGCTGGACCCGCCGCCCGACAAGCTGCGCGAGCGCCGCTTCAAGGACCTCTCATCGCGGCTCGAAACCTTTTATGGCCCGCTGGACGAGCCGCAGAAGGCCGTGCTGCGCGCCTTCGTCGCCCAGTCGGCGTTCGACCCGCAGCGCACCTATGCCGAGCGTGTGCGCCGGCAAAAGGACCTGGTGCAGGTGCTGCGCAGCATCCAGGCCGACCGTGGCAACACCGCCCAGGCCCGCACGCTGATGTTGGGCTTTCTGGACCGCGTGGTGACGTCGCCAGATGGTGCCTACCAGCGCTACGCGCAAGCGCTGGTGACCGAGGGCTGCGAGGGGTTTGCGCGCCTGCACAACGCCATGACGCCAGCCCACCGGCTGCGCGCTGCGCAATCCCTCAAGGGCTATGAGCAGGACTTCTTGTTGCTGGCTGCGCGCTGAGTTGCCGTGCCATCGGCCATGCGCAAGCGTTGCTGCGGCAGGGGCGTGAAGGTCAGCAGAACATCATCGCCAGCAGCGCCGCATCCTCGGCCATGTTCTGCAGGGCATAACCCGCCAGCCGGTAGGCCAGCACCGTGGCGTGCGCGATCAGGTCTTGGGCGGTCATGGAGGGTGGTGCGGTACGGCGCAAGGGCGTGCAGGGCCCCAGTGCAGGTGTCAGATCGTCCAACCCAGCAAAAAGGCCGATAGCTCGTGGAAGCTACCGGCCTTGTTGACTGTGGTGCCCGGGGCCGGAATCGAACCGGCACGCCTTGCGGCGGGGGATTTTGAGTCCCCTGCGTCTACCAATTTCACCACCCGGGCGGAATATGTGAAGCCCTGAATTATGGCACAGTAGGGCGTATGAAATATCCGACGATTGAAGACGCGGTAGGCAACACGCCGCTGGTGGCGCTGCAGCGCATTGGGGCCCAAGACAACGCGGCGCGTGGCAATGTGGTGCTGGGCAAGCTGGAAGGCAACAACCCCGCAGGCTCCGTCAAGGACCGGCCTGCACTGTCGATGATCCGCCGCGCTGAAGAGCGGGGCGACATCCGCCCCGGCGACACGCTGATCGAGGCCACCTCGGGCAATACCGGCATTGCGCTGGCCATGGCGGCCGCCATCAAGGGCTACCGCATGGTGCTGGTGATGCCGGAAGACCTGTCCATCGAGCGCGCGCAGACCATGAAGGCCTTTGGCGCCGAGTTGGTACTCACCCCCAAGAGCGGCGGCATGGAGCATGCGCGTGACTTGGCAGAGGCCATGCAAAAGCGCGGCGAAGGCACGGTACTGGACCAGTTTGGCAACCCCGACAACCCGCGCATCCACTACGAAACCACGGGCCCCGAGATCTGGGAGCAGACGGGCGGGCGGATCACGCACTTTGTGAGCGCCATGGGCACCACGGGCACCATCACCGGCGTGTCTCGGTTCCTCAAGGAGAAAAATCCCGCCATTCGGATCATCGGCGCGCAGCCTGAAGAAGGCTCGCGCATCCCGGGCATCCGCAAGTGGCCGCAGGAGTATCTGCCCAAGATCTACGACGCCAGCACGGTGGACGAGCTGGTGTCGGTGAGCCAGGACAATGCCGAAGACATGTGCCGCCGCCTGGCGCGCGAGGAGGGCATTTTTGCGGGCATCTCGGCCGCCGGCGCATGCTGGGTGGCGCAGCAGATCGCCGCGCGCGACAGCAATGCCACCATCGTCTTCATCGTATGCGACCGGGGCGACCGGTATTTGTCGACCGGGGTGTTTCCTGCATGACCGGTGGTGCGGGGTGCAGGATGGGCTCCTCGGGCGTCGCCAGGTGCCTTTGCACAGGTTTTTGAATCAAAATGGCTGCTAGCGCTATTTGAATATGCCTCAGTAGCTACATAAAAGATAGCATATGCACTACGAAGTCCGTTTTTGCCCCCACTGCGCGACCGAGCTGCAGCCCATCACACTGGCCGAAGATGGCGGCGACAAGGAGCGCCTGCGCTGCCCCGCCTGTGGCTGGACACACTGGAACAACCCCACGCCCGTGCTGGCCGCCATCGTGGAGATCGACGGCAAGGTGCTGCTGGCGCGCAATGCGGCCTGGCCGGGCAAGATGTTTGCACTGATCACCGGCTTCATGGAGGCAGGCGAGTCGCCCCAGGAAGGCATTGCGCGCGAGGTCAAGGAGGAGACCAACCTCGATGTGCAGTCCACCACCCTGGTGGGGGCCTACGAGTTCTTGCGCATGAACCAGATCATCATTGCCTACCATGTGGTGGCCACGGGGCAGGTGCAACTATCGCCCGAGCTGGTGGACTACCGGCTGTACGATCTGCCTGACCTCAAATGCTGGCCCGCGGGCACGGGCTACGCGCTGGCCGACTGGCTGCGCACACGGGGCCACGAGCCCGTGTTTTTCACGGCCGAAGAAAATGCAGAGCGCCGCCGGGGTCTGGACGAACAAGCCCCGGCTGCGACGCCGCCTAAGGATTGATGACCATGGACATTCACAAAGAAATCGACACCCGGGGCCTGAACTGCCCCTTGCCCATCCTCAAGGCCAAGAAGGCGCTGTCGGACATGGCCAGCGGCCAGCTGCTCAAGGTGGTGGCCACCGACAACGGATCGCTGCGCGATTTTCAGGCGTTTGCCAAGCAGACCGGCAACGAGTTGGTGGAGCAGCGGACAGTGGGCGAAGAGTACATCCACGTTCTGCGTCGCCGTTGAAAGTAAAAAAGCTGCCAGTGCCTGTCAAACAAGCGCTGGCAGCTATTGATTTTGTAGTTTGGCAGGGGCTTGGGCGGGCTGTGGATTACAGCGCCAGGCCCTTCAGGTAGTCCCGGAACTGCGCCCCTACCTGCGGGTGTTGCAAAGCCAGTTCCACCGTCGCTTCCAGGAAACCCTCCTTGCTGCCGCAGTCGTAGCGCTTGCCTTCGTACTGAAACGCATACACCGCCTCGCTGTGCATCAGGCGGGCGATGCCGTCGGTGAGCTGGATCTCGCCGCCCACGCCGCGTGGCTGGTTGCGGATCTCGTCAAACACGCCGGGCGTGAGGATATAGCGGCCTGCCACGCCCATGCGCGAGGGGGCATCGGCCGCCTTGGGCTTCTCCACAATGCGCTGGATGCGAATCAGCGGGCCTCCGGCGGGCTCGCCGGCCACGATGCCGTATCTGTGCACCTGGTCCTCGGGCACCTCTTGCACCGCGATCACCGAGCGGCCCTGCTGGCGGAAGGCGGAGGCCATCTGTGCCAGCACGGGCTCGCCGCCCTGGGGGCCCACCATCAGGTCGTCGGCCAGCAGTACGGCGAAAGGCTCCTTGCCCACCAGCGGCTCGGCGCACAACACGGCGTGGCCCAGGCCCAGCGAGCGGGGCTGCCGCACAAAGGCGCAGTCCATGTCGTCAGGCTGGATGGAGCGCACCAGCTCCAGCAGTTCCTTCTTGCCGGCCGCTTCCAGCTCGGCTTCCAGTTCGTAGGCGGTGTCGAAGTGGTCTTCAATCGCGCGCTTGCTGCGGCCGGTCACAAAAATCATGTGGCGGATGCCGGCCGCGTAGGCCTCTTCGACCGCGTACTGGATCAGTGGCTTGTCCACCACGGGCAGCATCTCTTTGGGGCTGGCTTTGGTGGCGGGCAGAAAGCGTGTGCCCAGTCCGGCAACGGGGAAAACGGCTTTGCGAACGGTGGTGGCAACGGTCATGGGGCTCCTCTGTACGGATGGGTGCCGGTGCGCCCAGGCCGCACCGCAGCCCGCAACCCACACCGGCAGAACATGAAAACGAGGCAGGCGGCCCGTGCGAAACGGGCTGCCATGGCGCAGTATGGCCCTGGTTTTAGCCCAGCCGTGTCAGCTGATCGCGCAATCTGCCCAGCGTGGTGCCGAAGTCGGCAATGCGCTTTTTCTCCTGCTCGATCACCGCCGCAGGGGCCTTGGCCACGAAGGCTTCGTTGGACAACTTGTTGTTGGCCTTGGTGATCTCGCCGTCGATGCGGGCGATTTCCTTGGACAGGCGGGCCTTCTCGGCCGCCACGTCGATCTCCATGTACAGGCACATGCGGGCGTCGCCCACCACGGCCACAGGCGCGGCCTGTGCGGCGGCAGCCCAGGCGGCCTCGTCGTCAAACACCTTGACCTCGCTGAGCTTGGCCAGCGCCTGCAGCACCGGGCCTACGCCGCGCATGAACTCGGTGTCGCCCACCACGTACAGGGGCAGGCGGGTGGAGGGGGACACGTTCATCTCGCCGCGCAGGGCGCGGCACGCGTCCACCAGGCCCTTCACGCGGCCCATGCGGGCGATGGCGGCCTCGTCGATCTTGGCCGGTTGGGCTTCGGGATAGCGCGCGATGCTGACCGACTCGCCGGGGATGCCGGCGACGGGCGCCACCACCTGCCACAGGGCTTCGGTGATGAACGGGATGATGGGGTGGGCCAGGCGCAGGATGGCTTCGAGCGTGCGAATCAGCGTGCGACGCGTGGCACGCTGCTGCGCTTCGGTGCCGTTCTGGATCTGCACCTTGGCGATTTCCAGGTACCAGTCGCAGTACTCGTTCCAGACAAAGTCATAGATCGTGTTGGCCACGTTGTCGAGGCGGTACTCCTCAAAGCCCTTGGCGACTTCAGCCTCGGTCTTTTGCAGCAGCGAGCTGATCCAGCGATCCGCCTGGCTGAACTCCATGTAGCCATGCATCGCGCCGCCGGGCTGGCACTCTTCCTTGGTGTGTTCCTTCAGGCCGCAGTCCTGGCCTTCGCAGTTCATCAGCACAAAGCGGCTGGCGTTCCAGAGCTTGTTGCAGAAGTTGCGGTAGCCCTCGCAGCGCTTGCTGTCGAAGTTGATGCTGCGGCCCAGCGATGCCAGCGCGGCAAACGTGAAGCGCAGTGCATCGGCGCCATAGGCCGGGATGCCTTCGGGGAATTCCTTTTGCGTGTTCTTGCGCACGGTGGGTGCGGTCTCGGGCTTGCGCAGGCCGGTGGTGCGCTTGTCGAGCAGCGGCTCCAGCGCAATGCCGTCGATCAGGTCCACGGGGTCGAGCACATTGCCCTCGGACTTGGACATCTTCTTGCCCTGCGCATCGCGCACCAGGCCGTGGATGTACACATGCTTGAACGGCACGCGGCCGGTGAAGTGCGTGGTCATCATGATCATCCGGGCGACCCAGAAGAAGATGATGTCGTAGCCCGTGACCAGCACGGTGCTGGGGAGGTACAGGTTGAAGTCGTCGGTGGGTGCGTCGCCTTGTTCAGGCCAGCCCATGGTGCTGAAGGGCACGAGCGCGGACGAGTACCAGGTGTCGAGCACGTCCTCGTCGCGGCGCAGCTGCTTGCCCGGGGCCTTGGCCTGCGCTTCGGCTTCGGTGCGGGCCACGATCACGTTGCCGTCTTCGTCGTACCAGGCCGGGATCTGGTGGCCCCACCACAGCTGGCGGCTGATGCACCAATCCTGGATGTTGTTCATCCACTGGTTGTAGGTGTTCACCCAGTTCTCGGGCACAAAGGTCACCTCGCCGCTGGCCACGGCGTCGATGGCCTTTTGCGCAATGCTCTTGCCGGTGGGGTCCTGGTCGCTGACCTTGCTCATGGCCACGAACCACTGGTCGGTCAGCATGGGCTCGATGACTTGGCCGGTGCGGGTGCAGATCGGCACCATGAGCTTGTGCTTCTTCACCTCGACCAGCGCGCCGATGGCTTCGAGATCAGCCACCACGGCCTTGCGGGCCACGAAGCGGTCCATGCCCTGGTACTTGGCGGGCGCGTTCTCGTTGATGGTGGCTTGCAGCGTCAGCACCACGATCATCGGCAGCTTGTGGCGCTGGCCCACGGCGTAGTCGTTCTGATCGTGCGCAGGCGTGACCTTGACCACGCCCGTGCCGAATTCCTTGTCCACGTACTCGTCGGCGATCACCGGGATCTGGCGGTCGCACAGCGGCAGGTTGACCATCTTGCCGATGAGGTGCGTGTAGCGCGCGTCCTCGGGGTGCACCATCAGCGCCACGTCGCCCAGCATGGTCTCAGGCCGGGTCGTGGCCACCGTCAGGCTGCCCGAGCCATCGGCCAGCGGGTAGGCGATGTGCCACAGCGAGCCGTCTTTTTCTTCGCTCTCGACTTCCAGGTCAGACACGGCGGACTGCAGCTTCGGGTCCCAGTTCACCAGGCGCTTGCCGCGGTAGATCAGGCCCTGCTCGTACAGCTTCACGAAGGTATCGGTGACGACTGCGCTCAGCTTGTCGTCCATGGTGAAGTATTCGCGGCCCCAGTCCACGCTATCGCCCATGCGGCGCATCTGGGTGGTGATGGTGTTGCCGGACTTTTCCTTCCACTCCCACACCTTGCTCACGAAGTTTTTGCGCGCCTCGGGCGGGGTGGGGCCCATGTCGTAGCGGCTGATGCCTTGCTCTTGCAGCTGGCGCTCCACCACGATCTGTGTGGCGATGCCTGCGTGGTCGGTGCCCGGGACCCACACGGTGTTGAAGCCACGCATGCGGTGGTAGCGCGTGAGGCTGTCCATGATCGTCTGGTTAAACGCATGGCCCATGTGCAGCGTGCCCGTTACGTTGGGCGGCGGCAGCTGGATGGAAAAGGCGGGCTCGCCCGCCTGGGGCTGACCCGTGCCACGGTGGCCTGCGGTGCCATAGCCGCGCTTTTCCCATTCGGGGCCCCAGTGGGCTTCCAGTGCAGCAGGTTCAAACGACTTGGACAGGCTTTCGAGGCCGGGTTGTGGTTGGGGCGTGCTCATGGGGTGTCGCAGTGGAGGCAGTGGGGCGGAGCAGCCGCAGGGAGCGCTCCGACGAACAAGAGGGTGAACCGCACATTTTAAGGGACCGCCACCCCGGCGCTGGCCCTGCAGGGCCTTCGCCCGTTCGGGGGCGGCGCACCGTCTGTCGGCCGATTCTTTCCAATGGTTACCTTGTGACTGGGTGCGCGGGTGAATGCGTCCTGATAATTCCGCCCCACAGAGCGAGGAGGGCGCGGCAACGCGGACCAGGCTCTGAGAGCGGCTAACAAAACTCCCCTGGCGTCGTTGTCTCGCCTTGTCGTAGTACTTGTACTGCCTGCGGCGAAACGCCTAGCCAGGGCCGCTTCGCTGAGTTTTGTTAGCCGCTCTAAGGATCACGATTTAGAACAAGGACTGGTGCGGTGGCCTGCGGGGGTGTTCAGCCCTCCGGCGCCACGGAGCCAGGCCGTCACAACCATCCGAACCTATGACGTTTCAATCTGCCTGGCGCCTGGGCCTGGTCAAGGTCTTTGCCTATGCGCTGCTTGCGCTGTTTCTGGTGCCTGCGGTGACCTACGTGTTCACCCGCCATGCCCAGACCGACCAGGACGCCCGTTTTGTGGCCGGCATCAGCCAGCGCATCGATGCCGAAAAGGGCCTGCCCGCCGACGAGAAGCAGGCGCGCAAGGACTATTACCGCAGCAACCCGCCGTCCACCATTTGCAGCAATGCAGACCCCGACGCCCGCGAATACCGCGAGGCGCTCTGCGACACCTTCTCCGATGTCTGGCAGTTTCACATCGCGCGCAAGCTGTCGCTGTGGACGCTGGTGGCCAGCGCGGCGCTGCTATTGGCGGTGCTTGGGCTGGGGGCGCTGGCGTTTGCCGACCGCAAGCTGCAGTACGCGAGCTTTGTGGCGGGCTGGCGGCTGACGTCCTGGGCCAGCGCCACGGCGCTGGTGGTGCAAGGGACGATGGCGGTGTGGCTGTCGTTCTGGGTCACCGCGTTTTTCTTCCACAAGTACTCGCCCAAGCTGGTGCTGTTTGTAGGCTTTGCCGTGGGGGCCGGGGTGCTGGTGGCGGTGGCGGGCATCTTCAAGCGGGTGCAGTCCAGCAACCAGGTGGTGGGCGAGCTGGTGGCCGAGGCCGATGCGCCGCTGCTGTGGCAGCGCATTCGCCACCTGGCGCAGCGCCTGAAGACCGAGCCACCCCGGCACATCGTGGCTGGCATCGATGCCAACTTCTTTGTGACCGAGGCCCCGATCACCGTGGGCCAGCAAACCCTTACGGGCCGCACGCTGTTTGTGAGCCTGCCGCTGCTGCGCATCCTGGACCAGACCGAGGCCGACGCCGTGCTGGGCCATGAACTGGCCCACCTGCGCGGGGGCGACACGCGGCGCAGCGCGCAGCTGGGGCCCAAGCTGGTGCAGTTTGACCACTACCGCCATGCCATCCGCACCGGCGGGCTGTCGGCCATGGCGTCGCCGCTGCTGGACCTGTACCGCACCATCTTCGAGATCGCCCTGGCCAGCGACAGCCGCGAGCGCGAGTTCAAGGCCGACCGCTTGGCGGCCAAGCTGGTGAGCCCGGCGGCAATCGCACAGTCGCTGGTCAAGATTGCCGCCTACGCTCAGTACCGCTACCGCATCGAGGACGAACTGTTCGGCCGCAACGAGCGGCACGACAACAGCACGCTGGGCATTGCCAGCTTCGTGGCCCAGGGCCTGGCGCCGTACGCGGCGTCGCCCGACTTTGTGGATGCGATGAAGACGGCCAATGTGCCGCACCCCTTCGACTCACACCCCGCCATGCCCGAGCGCCTGCGCAACGTGGGCATGGCCCTGAAAGAGCGCGACTACGGCGCGATTGCCGTGCGTGCGCCTGCCACCACCTGGGTGCAGGAGATATTGACCGCCGACGCGATTGAGCAGCGGCTGTGGAGCGCCTACGAACAGCAGTTTGCGCAAGACCACGAACGCAGCCTGGCCTATCGCTACGAGCCCGCCAACGACCAGGAGCGGGCCCTGGTGCTGCAGTACTTTCCGCCTGTGGTGTTTGCCCTCAAGGGCGATGCGACGGTGGAGGTGAGCATTGAAGGCATCCGCACTTCGGCGGATGAGACCACGGTGTTCTGGGATGCCGTCAAGGGTCTGGAATTCAAGGAAAGCAGCTTTGGCAACGCGCTCATCGTGACCCACCCCGAGAAGAACGCCCTGGGCCTGGGCGCCAAGACCAGCAAGATCAAGCTGCCCGGCCTCAAGAAGGACAAGGACCAGTTCAACGCTGTGGTCAGCCACTACTGGCAGCGCCACCAGATCATGCGGGCGCAGCAACAGGCAGCGGGATAATTGCTATATTTTGTATAGCTGCAGAGGTAATAGGATGTAGCGCTTCAGCGCTGTAGGGCCAAAAAATTCCATGCAAGGCGGTCGGATGGCCGTGTGACGGGGCCGCGCGCCCCATCCAGCGCAGCCAACCCCGTGGACCGTGGGGTGCTGCACCGCCAGAGGCTTGGCAAGCACCCCAGGCCCCCACAACCCCTGGCCAGTTGGGCGTCTGGGTCAGATCGGCTTACTTGCGCACAAACTCCGGCCGGTCGTTCTGCTGGGGTTTGAGCGGCGCTGCCACCTTGCCTTCGGCGCGTTCCTTGCGCCATTGCTCCTTGCGCGCCGTCCACTCACGCAGACGGGTGTGGGCCACGGTGCTGTCTTTTTCCATTTGCTCGTCGTTGGCCAGCTGGGCCGACAGCTCCAGGCGGATGCCGTTGGGGTCGAAGAAATAGATGCTCTTGAAGATGTGGTGGTCCGTCACGCCCAGCACTTCCACGCCGTGCGCTTCCAGGCGGCGCTTGGTGTTCTCCAGCTCCTGCACGGTGTTCACGCGGAACGCGATGTGGTTGACCCACAGGGGGGTGTTGGGCGAGGGCTCGGCCTTCACGTCGTCGCCCAGGTCGAAAAAGGCGATGAAAGAGCCGTCCTGCAGGCGAAAGAAGAAGTGGGTGTAGGGGCAGTACTCGCCGGTGCTGGGCACGTAGTCGCTCTGGATGATGTGGTACAGCGGCAGGCCCAGGACGTCTTCATAGAACTGGCGCGTTTCCTCGGCATCGCGGGCCTTGTAGGCGTAGTGGTGCAACTGCTGGATGGCGGCGGGTGCGGGCAGGCTGGCCAGGTCGGTCGGGTTCAGAACGGCGTTCATGCAGAGTCTCCTCAAATCGGTGATTGCAATTCTACTATTCGTAATTGATTTACGTTAAGTTAATTTTAATTGCCCGGTAAAGTGACGGAAACACGCAGGGCCAAAGAAAAAGCCACCCGGCGCATGGCGCACGGGTGGCTGGTCGCAAAGAGCGGGTGGCAGGGCGGCGCAAGGCGGCGCCGCTGCCCCGTGGCCTGCTTTACTGCTTCACGGCTTCGATCTGCACCACCAGGCGCACGTTCTTGGGGAAGCCCCATTCCACGCCATAGTTCATGCCCCATTGGGTGCGGTCGATGGTGGCTTCAAAGTCGCCGCCGCACACTTCGCGCTTGAGCATGGGGCTTTCGTAGCAGTTGAACTGGTTGGCCTTCAGGGTCAGGGGGCCGGTCTTGCCCAGCAGCGTGAGCTGGCCTTCCACGCTGGCCACCTTGTCGCCGTTGAACACGAACTTGCTGGACACGAACTTCATCGTGGGGTGCTTGGATGCGTCGAACAGGTCGGCGCTTTGCAGGTGCTTGTCAAACGCGGGGGTGCCCGTGTTCACCGAGGTCACGTCGAACGTGATCTCGGCCTTGCCCGACTTGCCGGCCTTGTCGAGCTGAACGGTACCTTCCTTCTTGTCGAAGCGGCCACGGTTCACGGCTGCCCCAAAGTGGCTGATCTCGAACGCAGCAAAGGTGTGCGTCGGATCGATGGCGTAGTTGGCCGATTGGGCCTGGGCGGCGCCAGCGAACAGGGTGGCGGCGGCAGCCAGGGCGAAGAGGGACTTGCGCATGGGAACTCCTGAAGGATCAAAAAGGAAAGGACAAGGGAAAAGGGGGGCGCGGCACCGGGAGTCACGCCCGCGTGCCGCGAAAGCTGGTCGAGGGCTCCGGGTGGGATGCGGTCCAGCGGGGCTCAGAGCTTGCCGACGCCGGTCAGCGCGAGCTTGAACTTGACCTGCACGTCGTCGGCCACCATCGAGGTGTCAGCCCACTCGTTTTCGCCGATCTTGAAGGCCAGCCGCTTGATGGGCAGTGCACCCGTGGCCGTGGTGGTGGGGCCGGCCTGGGTGAGCGTCACGGGCACCACGACGTTCTGGCTGTTGCCCTTGATGGTGAGCGCGCCCGCCACTTCAAACTTGCCGCCGCCCAGCGCCTTGATGCTGGACGACACGAACTGGGCCTGCGGGAACTTGGGCACGTTGAACCATGCGGGCTTGGGCAGCTCGGCATCCGTCTCGCGCGAGCCCAGCGTGGCACTGCCGGTGTCCACCGTGAAAGCGATCTTGCTGGTGGCCAGCTTGGCCGGGTCAAACGCCACCTGGGCGCTGAACTTCTTGAAGTGGCCTTCCAGCGGCACGCCCATCTGGCGGGCGGTGAACTGCACCTCGCTCTGGGCGGGCACCAACTGCTGCTGGGCCAGTGCGGCCTGCGCGCCCATCGCAAGGGCGGCGCCCAGCACGATGTGGGAGAAGGTAGAAGACACGTTCATGCAGAAACTCCGTTCAAACTCAGAAGGTAAAGGCTGTAGCAGCGGTTCGGATGAACGCGTCGCAGGCGACAAGGACGCGTTTTATTTCCAGGGCAGCATGCGCGAGAGCAGGCCGTCGCGGTCTATCCACTGGTGCTTGAGTGCTGCTGCGATGTGCAGCACCGCCAGCGCTGCCAGCGCAAATGCCGTGTACTGGTGCCAGGGCTTGATGGCTTCGGCCAGGTCCTTGCTGACGGGCACGAAGTCGGGCAGTTGCCACAGGCCCAGGAACACGATGGGGAACCCCGCCGCCGAGCTGTAGGCCCAGCCAATCAGTGGCACGGCAAAGAACAACCCATACAGCAGATGGTGGGTGCCGTGGTGCGCCAGCTTTTGCCAGGCAGGCATGGACTTCTCGACCGCGCCCGGCAGCGCCGGGGGGCGGTGTGTAGCGCGCCACAACAGGCGCAGCGCCGAGAGCACCAGGATCGTCACGCCGGCCCATTTGTGCCAGTTGTAGAGCTTCAGGCGTTGGGGCGAAAAGGGCAAGTCGGCCATGTACACGCCGACGCCAAACAGAGCGATCAGCGCCAGGCCCAGCACCCAGTGCAACAGCATGGCGGTGCGCGTGTAGCGGCGTGGGGCGGCGAGGGTCGTGGTGGCAGTGGCTGTCATCAGCGAATCTGGAGGTCAGTGCAAAAAAGGAAGGTGATCAAAGGCTGCAACGGCCGCCGGACTCGGCGGCACAACGGCGGGGTCATGGGGCAGTGTAGAAAGCGCTGCCCACGGTCTGCTTCAGGCAGATTGATGCCTCAATTCAAATTTATTGAATCGATAGGTCTTGAGCGCTCAAAGTTCCCCAATGCTGTGCAATTTCTGCCGCGCCGGTGGGTCCGGGCACTGGCAAGGCACGGCTGGGTGCATCGATGCCCCCCCGTGGCAAAAAGGGATATGACTGCATGACATGCCGTGATCGCCATGCAGCATGGGCGGTGCCGTGGGCACCGGCGCCACCGCGCCCTCGCCCAGCCCGGGTTAGCGGGCCTGTGCGGCCTGTTTCCAGGCACTGGCGGCGGCGCTGTCGTCGCCCCGCTGCTCGGCCAGTTCAGCCAGATGGCGCCAGGCGCTGGCGCGCAGCTGGGGATCGGTCAGCTGCTGGGCGGCCTGGGTCAGCAACTGCTGGGCCTTGCCCCACAGCTGGCGTTTGAGGCAGGCCATGCCGGCCAGGTACTGCAGGCGGGCGTCGCGCGGATTGGCTTGCTGGGCCGACTCGATGCGGGCCAGCCAGGGGCCGTCGAGCGCGTCCAGCCCCGCCTCCAGCGCACGCACCAGCTTGAGGGCGTGTTGCTCGGCCAGGGCGTCGGGCAGGTCCACCATGCGTTCCCACACGGGCAGCAGCCACGCACGCACCTGGGTGGCATCGCCGCCCAGCCTGGCCAGCCGCTCGGCGGCGTGGATGGCCAGCTCGGGCATGTTGCGCTCGCTGGCTTCCAGCAACAGCCAGGTCTGCTGCAACTGGGCGGTGTCGTGGGCGCTGTTGATGAGTTCGGTGGCCAGGCCGCGCACGATGCTCTGCGCCGCATTGGGCGAGAACGCGCGGTGCTTGCCCAGCAGGCGCGCGGTGTCCAGCGCCTCTTGCGTCTGGCGGGCCAGCCGGGTGGCCTTGAGCTTGATGCGCAGCGCCAACGTACGGCGCGCCGCGCCCTGGGGCAGCGCCGCCAACCGGTCGAGGGCGGCGCTGGCGTCACGGTCGTCCAGCGACCAGCGGGCAGCGCGCATCTGGGCGCCTTCGTGCATTTCCTGCTCGTTGATGGAGCCGCGCATGGGGGCTTCCTGCAGCGCGTCCTGCAGGTGGCTTTCGCGCGTGGCGCGGTCCTGCAGGGCGTGCGAGGCCTCCGCGGCAATCATGTGGGCCAGGGCCCGCAGCTGCTTGCCGTGGGGCACTGCTTCGCCGCTGGCCTCCAGGGCGTGTTCTTGTGACAGGGCTGCCACGGCGGACTTGCGCGAGCGGATGAACCGGCCGCCCAGCATATGGGTCAACGCATCGAGCAGCGCGCCGTGCATGGCACGCTCTTTTTGCTGCACACGCCAGCGGCGGGCCTGGTGCGGCAGCTCCAGCAAAGCGGCCAGCGCGCGCAGCGCCGCATAAACGGTGACAAAGCCACCCACCAGCAGCAGCACCACCATGTTGAGCGACAGGTCGATGCGGTACGGCGGCCAGTACAGGGTGACGGTGCCCTGATTGTTGCCCGCAAACAGTGCGGCAGCCACAGCCACACCAAACAGCGCCAAAAGCCAAAGTGCAGCACGCATATCGTCAACGCCCGGCGGCTGCAGTGGCCAGTGCAGCCAGGGTTTCGTCCAGGCGCGGCAGCTCGGCCGCCTTCATGCTGGCCTGTGCCTGCTGCAGGATGGAGGCCACGTTCTGCGTGCGGCGCGAAGCGGGGTCGAAATACTTGTTGAGCGCGGCGGTGGCTGCTGCCAAATCGGCGCGGGCCGACTCGAACTGGCGGGCCAGGATGCCCAGGCGCGCATTGAGTAGCTTGAACTTGAGGTTCTCACGCAGGAAGAAGGTCTGCTCGGGGGCCAGCAAGATGGCCTCGGGCTGGTCGATGCGGCTCACGCGCACCAGGCTGCGGGCTTCGTCGCGCACCACCTCCCAACTGCGCTGCAGGGCCGCCTGCCACCAGGCCAGGCCGTCGGTGGGGGCGGGGGCACTGCCAGGCGCTGCGGGGCCGGTGGACAAGCGCTTGGTCGAGGCGGCCTGGGCCACGGCATTGAGCACGGGCAGGTCGTCCACCTGGCGCACCAGGTCGTCCAGGCGGGCCAGCAGGCCAGCGGTGTCCGTCACGGTGGCACGGGTCAGGCGGTCCAGGTCGCGGCCGATGGCACGCTGCACCGGGGCCAAGCGGGGTTGGGCGGAGCGCTCGATGCGCTGGTTGGCGCTCTTGAGCGCGGCCACCAGGGGCTCCAGGCTGCCTGTGAGCTGGGCCTGCTGTTGCGCCAGCCGGATGGCCGATTCAATGTCCACCACCAGGTTTTCGTCGCGCGAGCGCGACAGGCTTTGCATGAGTTCTTCGAGCTGGCTGCGCTGCAAGGCCACCTCGCTCACGCGAGCTTCGGCCACCGACAGGCGAGCGGCCGTGTCGCGCACCTGCTCTTCGGCCTGGCGGGCCATGGTGCGGGCCTCGATGGCCAAGGCCCCTGAGTCGGCCGATTGCCGGGCCAGCTGCTCCTGGATGGCGCTGAGCTTTTGCCACAGCAGGCCGCTGCTGACCAGCGCGGCCACCGCCACGGCACCCACCAGCAAGGTCGTGGCGCCACCTCTGCCAGTGGCGGCAGCGGGCGCGGCAGGAGAGGGGGCGGGGCTCACGGCTGGCGCGCTCACGGCGGCGGCCACAGGGGCTGCTGGGGGTGTGGGCGGTAGATCGTGAGGGGACGCAGAACTCATGCGCCCGATTCTATCGAGGCCACCACGTCTTCTAGCGCTGGACGGCATTCCCTCACCGTCCCAAAGCCCGCTGCACGGGCCGCTTCGGCGATGCGCGGGTGGGTGGCCAGAGCCTGCGCAGCGCCCCAGTGCTGGCCCGGCAGGGTCTGGGCCAGGTGGGCTACCGCCTCGGAGCTGCTCAGCAGCCAGATGGAGCCGTCTTGCGTCGCCTGTTGCGCCAACGCCACCTCGTGCGCCGCAAAGTGGGGCGCGCCACGTTGGTAGGCCACCACAAACTCCACCTGGCCACCCCGTGCCTCGATCTGTTGGGCCAGCCAGTCACGGCCATTGCCCTGGGGGGATTCGTGCGCACCTTGCGGCGTGGCCGAGCGCCCCCGCACGATCAGCACGCAGTCGCCGGGCCGCACCTGGGGGGCCACCTGTTGCCACAGGGCTTCGGAGTCGAACTGCGGGGCATCTGGCGCGGGCCCATCGATGGCGCTGCGCGGAACGCCCACCTGCTCCAGCGCGCGGGCCGTGCCGGGGCCGGGTGCCCATGCTCTTGTTTTTGTAGCTACAAAGGCATGAAAATCCGGCGCATCAGGGCGATTTTGATCAAAAAAGTGCACCACGGCGTTGCCACTGACAAACATCAGGGCGCGGTAGGCACTGGGGTTGGCGCGGGCGGCGTCCAGGGCCCGCAACGCGGCAGCGTCGGTGCAGGGGCCTATCGCAATCAGGGGCAGCGCCACCGCCTGAATGCCGTGGGCGCCCAGCTGCTCCACCCAGTGGGCGGCTTCGCGGTCGGGCCGCGTGACGATCACCCGGGGGGCTGCTGCGGCCATGTCAGGCCGGTGCCACGCCTCGGGCACCGCCTGCGCGCAGGCGCTGGGCAATTGCGTCGCCCAGTGCTTCGGCTTGCGCCAGCGTGGTGACAGGCGCGCTGGCCTGTGCGCGCACCAAGGGGGTCTTGTCTTCGGGCTCGCCCCAGGCGGCGTCCAGCTGCAGCACGTCCTGGGTGAACGTGCCGTGTGCGGCCAGCGGCATCGAGCAGCTGCCGCCCATGGCGCGGCTCACGGCCCGTTCGGCGGCCACGGTGAGCCAGGTGGCTTGGTGGGCCAACGGCGCCAGCGCGTCGATCAGATCCTGCCGGTCACTGCGCACCTCGATGCCCAATGCGCCCTGGCCTGCGGCAGGCAGCATGGCGCTGGGGGCAAACGTGGCGCGGATGCGGGCCTCAAGCCCCAGGCGCTTGAGGCCTGCGGCGGCCAGCACGATGGCGTCGTACTGGCCTTCGTCCAGCTTGCGCAGGCGGGTGTCGAGGTTGCCCCGCAAGGGTTCAATCTTCAGGTCGGGCCGCAGCGCTTGCAGCAGCACCTGCCGGCGCAGGCTCGATGTGCCCACCACGGCGCCCTGCGGCAGGGCGTCCAGGCTCTCGTAGTGGGGCGAGACAAAAGCGTCGCGCGGGTCTTCGCGCTCCATGACGCAGGCCAGGGCAAAGCCCTCGGGCAGCTCCATGGGAACGTCCTTGAGCGAATGCACGGCGATGTGGGCACGGCCTTCTTCGAGTGCCACTTCCAGCTCTTTCACAAAC
The DNA here is from genome assembly GCF_001428225.1 of Acidovorax sp. Root70. NCBI lineage: Bacteria > Pseudomonadati > Pseudomonadota > Betaproteobacteria > Burkholderiales > Comamonadaceae > Acidovorax > Acidovorax sp. Root70. The sequence goes on along the minus strand of NZ_LMHQ01000007.1, from coordinate 97,080 downwards.
AGGCCCTTGCCGCCGACCTTGCTGAGGGACTTGTCCAGGATCTGGTCGCCCTTGGTGGTCATGCCCAGCAGTTGCACGCTGTGGCCACGGGCTTCGAGCAGTGCTTTCACGTGTTCGGCCTGCCACAGCGCCAGGCGGCTTTCGCGGGTGGCGATGACGATAGTGGGCGTTTGGGAGGGGCTCAAGTTCGTAACCTGTTTGTAATTATTCAGGGGCCCAGGATGCTAGCATGCGCCCGCACTGGGGCTGGTGCGGCCTGCGGCCCTGCGGGCTTTCGGCGCCAGGCCATCCCACCCATCCCGGAGACTCCTGCATGAAACGATCCGACAAGGACCAGCCCCTGATTGACGATATCCGCCTGCTGGGCCGCATTTTGGGCGATGTGATCCGTGAACAGGAGGGCGTGGACGCCTACGAGCTGGTGGAGCAGGTGCGCAAGCTCTCGGTGGCCTTCCGCCGCGACGCCGACCAAGAGGCCGACCGCGCGCTCAAGAAGCTGCTCAAGTCCCTGTCGGGTGACCAGACGGTGAGCGTGATCCGCGCCTTCACCTATTTCAGCCACCTGGCCAACCTGGCCGAAGACCGCCACCACATCCGCCGCCGCGCCGTGCACGAGCGTGCGGGCGACACGCAAGAGGGCAGCATCGAAGTCGCCCTGTCGCGCCTGCGCTGGGCCGGCATCGCGCCCAAGACCATATCGCAGACGCTGGCGGGCAGCTACGTGGCCCCCGTGCTCACCGCCCACCCCACCGAAGTGCAGCGCAAGAGCATTCTGGACGCCGAGCGCGACATCGCCCAGCTGCTGGCCACGCGCGACGACATACAAGTGCGCGCCCAGCTCTACAACAGCGCCAAGGACGCGCTGACCCCGCGCGAACTGGCGGCCAACGAAGCCCTGCTGCGCGCCCGCGTGGCCCAGCTGTGGCAAACGCGCTTGCTGCGCTACAGCAAGCTCACCGTGGCCGATGAGATCGAGAACGCGCTCTCTTATTACGAAGCCACCTTCCTGCGCGAGATCCCCAAGATCTATGCCGACCTGGAGAACGAACTGGGCCAGTACCCCGTGCACAGCTTCTTGCGCATGGGCCAATGGATTGGCGGCGACCGCGACGGCAACCCCAACGTCACCGCACAGACCCTGCAATACGCCCTGGGCCGCCAGGCCGAGGTGGCCCTGCGCCACTACCTGACCGAGGTGCACTACCTGGGGGGCGAGTTGTCGCTGTCGGCGCGCCTGGTGCAGGTGTCGGCCGAGATGGAAGCCCTGGCCCTGCGCTCGCCCGACACCAATGAACACCGGGTGGACGAACCCTACCGCCGCGCGCTCACGGGTATCTATGCGCGCTTGGCTGCCTCGCTGAAGGATCTGACCGGAGGCGAGGCCGCGCGCCACGCCGTGGTGCCCCAAAACGCCTACGCCAGCGCCGAAGAGTTCCTGGCCGACCTGCGCGTGATCGAGGCTTCGCTCCAGTCGCACCATGGCCAGGCCCTGGCCGCCGAGCGCCTGCACCCGCTGATCCGCGCCGTGCAGGTGTTTGGCTTTCACCTGGCGACGGTGGATTTGCGCCAGAGCTCCGACAAACACGAAGAAGTGGTGGCCGAGCTGCTGGCCAAGGCGCGCATCGAACCCAACTACGCCAGCCTGCAAGAAGCCGCCAAGCGCGCCCTGCTTGTCAAGTTGCTGAACGACGCGCGTCCGCTGCGTGTGGTGGGTGCCGAGTATTCCGCCCACGCCCTGGGCGAGCTGGCCATCTTTGAAACCGCCCGCGTGATGCGCGAGCGCTTCGGTCACGAGGCCATCCGCCACTACATCATCAGCCACACCGAAACGGTGAGCGACCTGCTGGAAGTGCTGCTGCTGCAGAAGGAAGTGGGCCTGATGAACGGCACGCTCGATGCCGAATCGAAGAACCACCTCATCGTGGTGCCGCTGTTCGAGACCATCGAAGACCTGCGCAACGCTGCGCCCATCATGCGCGAGTTCTACAGCCTGCCCGGCGTGGCCGCGCTGGTGCAGCGCAGCGGGGGCGAGCAGGACATCATGCTCGGCTACAGCGACAGCAACAAGGACGGCGGCATCTTCACCAGCAACTGGGAGCTGTACCGCGCCGAGATCGCTCTCGTCGAACTCTTCGACGAACTCGCCACCAGCCACGGCATCCAGCTGCGCATGTTCCACGGCCGGGGCGGCACCGTGGGCCGGGGCGGTGGCCCGAGCTACCAGGCCATCCTGGCCCAGCCCCCCGGTACCGTGCGTGGGCAGATCCGCCTGACGGAGCAGGGCGAGGTCATTGCCTCGAAATACGCCAACCCTGAAATCGGCCGGCGCAACCTGGAGACGTTGGTCGCCGCCACGCTCGAAGCCACCCTGCTGCAGCCCACCAAGCCTGCGACCAAGGCCTTCCTGGACGCCGCCGCGCAGCTCTCGCTGGCCAGCATGGGCAGCTACCGTGCGCTGGTGTACGAGACGCCTGGCTTCACCGACTACTTCTTCAACTCCACGCCCATCCGCGAGATCGCAGAACTCAACATCGGCTCGCGCCCTGCTTCGCGCAAGGCCAGCCAGAAGATCGAAGACCTGCGTGCCATTCCCTGGGGCTTCAGCTGGGGCCAATGCCGTCTCACGCTGCCCGGCTGGTTCGGCTTTGGCTCGGCGGTGGAAGCCTTCATCAACACCGAAGGCAAGGACCCCAAGGCCCAACTGGCGCTGCTGCAGAAGATGTACCGCCAGTGGCCGTTCTTCCGCACCCTGCTGTCCAACATGGACATGGTGCTGGCCAAGAGCGACCTGGCCCTGGCCTCGCGCTACAGCGAACTCGTCACCGACGCCCGCCTGCGCAAAAAGGTGTTCACCAGCATCGAGGCCGAGTGGCACCGCACGGCCGATGCGCTCACCCGCATCACGGGCGACAAGCAGCGCCTGACGCACAACACGGCGCTGGCGCGGTCCATCAAGCACCGTTTCCCCTACATCGATCCGCTGCACCACTTGCAGGTCGAGCTGGTGCGCCGCTGGCGCGCAGGGCAGGGCGACGATCGGGTGCAGACCGGGATTCACATCTCCATCAACGGGATTGCGGCGGGGCTGCGCAATACGGGCTGATCGGACCGCAAAGCAGTTCGATCCTTCGCACCCTGACCGCTGCCTGAGCGACGCGCACCCATAACAAAAAGGGCTCCCAATGGGAGCCCCGTTTGTTTGGCCAGTGCGGGAGCGTGTGTCTAAAACACCTCCCATGGCAGCAGCACCCGCAAATGCAAAGTGCCGCCACCATGGGAAGTCCCGCAACTGCGTCAATTACATGGCGCTGAATTCACCCGAAGGGATCTGGCCGGTGCGCACAGCTTCGGCAGCCTGGGCACGCACGGCAGCGCGGTCAGCGGTGGACTTGTAGGTCACCACGCGCGAGCCTGCGGGTTCCATGTTGTGGGTGCGGGCTTCGACAACAGCTTCTGCAGCCACTTCAGCGCGGGTGCGGTTCGTGTCGAACTTCAGGGCAAATTGCGAGCCATCGGCTTCATCAGCATGGGCGCCAAAGGCTGCGAAAGCGGCAACAGCGGCGACGGAGAGGAAACGAGCGGTCTTGTTCATGATGAAAATCCTTAAAAGCTAAAAAAGCGTCTCAAAAAAGCCGGGTCAAAAACCATTCCTGAACCGGGTTCGGTGAGTCGCCTTGCGGGTTCGGCTCATCGATGGGATGAACTGTACGCCGATGGTGTTCAGGGAAAAACCACACAGTCGCAAACTAACTGTTCCAGTATTGAGAACAATAGATGAGTCGACCTGGGTCACGACAGAGCGCCTTGATGTGGGGCTGACACGGTACTGGGCGGGGACGAGAACTGATCGCCCGGCGGCGTGGCGACGCGTTCCTCAGGCCGCGTTGGCGGCCTTGCTGCGTCGTCTCTCAATCCCCCAGCAACTCGCCCACCGCCTTGAGATCCTCCACCCGGTCGCACACGGCCTTCACGGCCATCATCACCGGGATGCCCAGCAGCAGTCCCCACAGGCCCCACAGCCAGCCCCATGCCAACACGCTGACGAACACGGCCACGGGGCTCATGCTGCTGGTGCGGCTGGTGAGCCATGGCGTGAGCAGGTTGCCGACCAGGGTGTGGATGACCAGCGACGCGCCACCGATGGCCATGGCCATGTCCAGCGTGCCGAACTGCAGGAACGCCACCAGGACCGATGCGCCCGTGACCAGCGCCGAGCCGATGTAGGGTGCGAGGTTCAGCACGGCGGCCACCACGCCCCACACGGCTGCGTTCTCCAGGCCCAAGGCCCAATAGGCCACGCCAGTGGCCAGGCCGACCAGCACGCTGGTGAACACCTGCAGCAGCAGATAACGCTGTATCTGCTGCGTGATGTCCTGCAGCACGTGGATGGTGACCTTGCGCCGCTCCAGGCTGGTGCCTGCAATGCGCAGCAGCTTGTCGCGAAACAGGTTGCCTGAGGCGAGGGCAAAGTAGGTCAGAAACACCACCACCATCAGCTGCCCCAGGGCCGACATCAGGCCCATGGTGCCGCTCCACAGGTAGTCGCGGATGTTGAAAGGTGGGCGCTCCACGATCACCCGCTGCACGCCCCGGCGGGGCGCTGTGCTGGCGGCGCTGTTTTCGTTGGCGGCCTGCTCGATCTGAGTGGCCGCCTTCTGCACGGTGTCCAGCGGGCTGCTGCCGCCCGCGCGCGCCTTGAGGTTGTCACGCACCTTTTTGGCGGCGACGGGCACCGAGTCCACCAGTTGCGCGGCCCCGTCACTGAGCGACCAGGCCGTGCTGGCCAGCGCGGCAACGATGGCCACCAGCAATACTCCCGCCCCCAGCGCCCGCGGCACATGCCACCGGGCCATCATCTCCACGGCAGGCCGCAGCGCAATGGTCAGCAGCAGGCTCAGCATGATCGGGATGAAAACTGCACTGGCCCAGTGCAGCAGCGCGACGCTGGCGAACAATGCCAATAGGGCGAGCGAGAGGTTGCGCACGTCCACGGGCATGTGGAGCATGAGGGGGGCCGCCATGGCCGGTTGGTGCGGCGCTGCGATGGGGGCGGTCGCCGTATCCACGTCGATCAATGGGGGCATGGCAGCGGCTCCGTCGGCACGTGGCGTGCCCGTCGCTTCTTGCGCAGCCGTGCTGCTCAACGATTCATCGGAGGCTTGGGGAGCGTCGCCAGCCGTTGCCGATGGAGGCTGGGGTGTGTGGATGTCGGCAGAGGGCGCGGTCATGGGCGGATTGTGCGGCAGCCCAGTGGCTGGCTTTGTAGGTGGCCATCCCATCGCCGGCGGCGTTGGCAAAGTGCGACGGAAAACGGGCTTTGTTCCCGCGATGGTGCTTTGCCGAGGCCATTAGGATGATGCGATGCAATTGGACGGCATCACAACATGACAAGGGGCGTGTGCGCATGAATCCTCAACACTCCCTCCGTGGGCGCATGTTCGCGACGGCAGCACTGGCGGTGTTGCTGGGCGGATGCTCGTCGCTGGATGTCCCGCGAGCCGACAACTATCCGGCCACCGACCAGAAGAAAGCGCGCGCCGTGCACCACTGGGATGTGCTGGCCGACGACGTAGCGGGCCGCATTGCCGGCAAGATCAGTGCCTGGCCAGCCGGCGAGTACCCCATCTATCTCGCTCCGAGCCCCGGCGACACCAGCTTCAACAACGGCTTTCGCAAGCTGCTGATCACGCGCCTGCTGGATCGCGGGGTGGTGCTGTCCACGCAACCCACGGCGGTCACTCTCGCTTTTGAAACCCAGGTAGTCCAGCACAATGCCCGTGTGCACAGCCTGGGGCCGATGCCTTGGACGCGTCTGGCACTGGGCGTGGGCGTGGCGCGGGACTGGTATCTGTTTCACCAGGGCGTCGGGTCCATGCTGGCGGGGGTTGCCACTCTTGGCGCTGTGACGGACCTCACGCAATACGCCATCGACGGATCTGCCGCAGGCGGGCCGACGCGCACAGAGGTGCTCATCACAACCTCCCTCGAAAGCGGCGACCGCTATCTGGCGAGCACAGCAGACGTTTACTACGTCGAACCCGATGATTCGCCGTTGTACAAGACGCAGCTGCCACCACCTCCGTCACCACCGCCTCCTCCACCCACCCCGGTCAAAACCTGGCGGGTGGTTGCACCATGATGCGCCGTTTCCAACCCGGCAAGCTCAGGTCTGTGTGGTGCCTGGGCATGATCGCGATGTCGGCCCTGGCATTGCAGGGCTGCTCAACCAATCCAGTCCACAGCTACTACTACGGTGATCGTGCGGGCGGCATATCGCGCACCGACCTGATCGAGGTGAACGAACGGGCGACGGATGCCCTGCTGCTCAGCGCGCCGTTGGATGCGAGCCAGCCGTTGCTGGTGGCCACCTTGGTGAATGTGGACCGGCTCAATGAATCGTCGCGGCTGGGGCGCATCTTTTCGGAACAGATCGCGGGGCGCATGGTGCAGCGCGGGCTGCGCGTGACGGAGGTGAAGCTGCGTGACAACCTGGTGCTGCATCGCGAGCAGGGCGAGTTGCTGCTCTCGCGTGAGGTGCGGGAGGTCAGCCAGGCCCAGAACGCGCAGGCCGTGGTGGTGGGCACGTACGCGGTGTCGGCCTCGGTGGTGTACATCAGCCTCAAGCTGGTGAACCCGGTGGGCAACCAGGTGATTGCGGCACACAACTACGCGGTGCCTGCGGACGAGAATGTACGGACCTTGCTGGCCGGGCGTTGATGGGACCCGGTTCGGTGTTCTGCCTTGCATCCCATTCCATCGGCAGACAGCAGAAAGCGGAAAGCAAAAAGACCCCGATGGGGTCTTTTTTGTTCGCTATCTAATTGATAGCTATCTCGGCAATACGCACTAGCGCATTGAGCGCTTTTTGGCTCAAAAGATCACGCCAAGGCATCAATGCAGCATCAGCGCGCCGGCGGTCTTGCTCTTGCCTGCGCGGGCGGGTGGGTTGCACAGGCCGCAGGTGAAATGGCGGTTTTCGTACAGCTCGGTCACGAACTGGCCGCTGCACTGGCTGCACTTGGTGCGGGTCAGCATGCCGGCGTCCACAAATTTCACCAGGCGCCAGGCGCGGGTGAAGGACAGCAGGGGCTCGATTTCGGCTGTGGCGACTTGTTCGTTGTACAGGCGGTAGGCCTTGGTCAGCAGCTCCACCGAGTCCAGGTCCACACCCTTGGACAGGTATTCGTAGATGTTCAAAAACAGCGAGCTGTGGATGTTCTCTTGCCAGGTCAGAAACCAGTCGGTGGAGAAGGGCAACTGGCCTTTGGAGGGCGACTTGCCAGCGATCTCCTTGTACAGGCGGATCAGGCGTTCATACGACAGCGTGGTCTCGGACTCCAGCACCTGCATGCGGGCGCCCATCTGGATCAGCATGGCTGCGCGTTCGATCTGCTTGGATTCGTTCAGAACGCTTTTGACGGGGGCTTTGGCGGCAGTGGTCGTGGAGGACATGGCGGGCTTTCGGTGAAAACTGGAACGAGGCGGCAGACGAATGCTTCAGAGCACTTCCGACACGCGGCTGGCCATCAGGATGTTGGCGTGCAGGGTGTTGGTGGCGTCGTTGCCCACCTTCTTGGCCGAGTGGTTGGTCAGCAAGCTCCACACCAGGTTGTCGTCCACGCGGAAGCTGCAAAGTAGCGTGTTGCGGGAGGCCAGTTTCATCACTTGCGCTGCCGACAGCGAAGCGAGAATATCGGCAGACTCTTCGTTCATGCCCAGACGGAAAACCGCTTCGGCCTTGTCCTGGCGGATCAGGGTTTGGGCCAGCATCAGGTAGGTGAGGTTGGCTTCGCGGATTTCAGCGAGGATTTGTTCGTTGGTCATGGCGGCTTCCTTTTTTCCAGTACCGGGTCTTGCGTTGCCTGCTGACTGCAGGTTTTGCGTGATCCGTTGAAATGGATTGTGAAACCGCCCCAATCAGAAATTAAGTCGGGGTTTGGCTGTGCCGCGCGTCTGGTTTTGCGGTGGGCTGTGTAGGAATTTGCCCTACACGCAGATCAGGCGTTGGCTGGCTTTTCAGGGGGCCGCGTCTGCTGCATTGGCAGGCACTGGCCCCTGAATTCTGCTCATGGTTTTGATAGCGCCTGCAAAACCATCTTTTTTGCGCTTTTGCAACTCGCGGCGTCCGTTACGCCCCGCGGTCAGCGCTGTTCAACCCTTTTCGACCGGGCGCGCGGGGTCTGAACACCATTCGCTCCAGCTGCCTGCAAACAGGGCGGTGTGCCCCAGCCCCGCAATCTCCATGGCCAGCAGATTGGGCACGGCACTCACGCCGCTGCCGCACTGGTGGACCACGGTCGCGGGGTCACGACCCGCCAGCAAGGCGTCGAACTCTGCGCGCAGCACGGTGGCAGGCTTGAAACGACCGTCGGCGCCGATGTTCTCGGCAAAGGGGCGGTTGAGCGCGCCGGGAATGTGGCCGGCCACCGGGTCCAGCGGCTCCACCTCCCCCCGGTAGCGGGCACCTGCGCGGGCGTCGATCACGGTCTGGTCTGCGGGGCGCTGCAGGCGGGCCAGCACATCACCGGCCGTGGCCAGCTGGCGCAAGGGTTCGTTCAGTGCAAAGTGGGACTGGAAGTGCGAGGGTTCTTCGCCGCTGTGGACCGCACCGCCGGCGGCCTGCCAGGCCTGCAGCCCACCGTCGAGCACGGTCACCGCGTCGTGGCCCGCCCACTTGAGCATCCACCACAGGCGGCCGCAGTAGTTGGCGCCTTGGCGGTCGTACACCACGGCCTGCATGTTGTTGGCAAAACCCACGCTGGACAGCCACATGGCAAAACGCTCGCGGCTGGGCAGCGGGTGGCGGCCGCCCGATGCGGGTTGATCGGCCTCTTGGGCCGTCAAGGTGCCGGCGGCTCCGGGCGCGCCATGTTTGGCGCTCAGGTCGTTGTCGAGGTTGGCGTACACCGCACCGGGGATGTGGGCCTGCGCGTATTGCTGCGCGCCGGCCGTCGGTTGCATGAGTTCGAAGCTGCAGTCGAACACCATCAGCGGTGCACCGCTGGCGATGAGGGCTTGCAGGTCGGGGGCGGAGATGAGCGTGGTGTAGGTGGTCATCGGCAGATCAGGTGCAAAGCAACTGGCAGGACGGAGAGGCCCCCATTGTGGCTATCCCGATGGCGTATGTCCTGGCCAGTGCGCATGGGTTTTTGTATCGGTCAGTGTTCTTCGGCGGGGGCCCCCGGCGCAGCCCGCGCGCGCAGGATGGTGGCCACAATGCCGCTGCCCACGATGAGGGCCATGCCGATCCAGCCGATGGGTGGAATCTTGTCGCCAAACAGGGCCACGCTGTAGATGCCGGCAAACACGATGCCTGAATACTGCAGGTTGGCCACCACCAGCGTGCCGCGCTGGGTCTTGGCGCTGGCGTAGGCGCGCGTCATGCACAGCTGGCCGCCAGCCGCCAGCACTCCAATGGGCAACAGCCATAGCGCTTGCCAGCCCGGCCAGTCTGACATGCCGGTGAACAGCATGGCCACGCCACCCGCCACTGCGGAGCCCACTGCAAAGTAGAAGACGGTGCGCGACTCGGGCTCACCCAGGCGCGACAGCGCTACCACCTGCATGTAGGCAAAGGCGGCCGACAGGCCGGACATGAGTCCGATCATCCCGGCGAAGGCCTGGTTTTGGTCCAGGCTGGGGCGCAGCATCAGCACTACGCCCACAAACCCGGCGAGCACGGTGAGCACCAGCGGCCCCTGCAGGGCCGGCCGGGGCGTGGCCGCGGAGGGCCGCCAGGCCAGCAGCGTGCCGCCCACCAGAAAGGCGGCAATCCACACACTGCTCATGTAGTTGAGGGTCATGGCGGTGGCCAGCGGCAGGTGTGCAATGGCATAAAACCAGGCGCCCAGCGACGCCACCCCCACCAGGCTGCGCCATGCGTGCATGCCTGGGTATTGCGTAGCCAGCGTCACCTTCTGCGAGCGTGCCAGCAGCCACAGGATGAACATGCCGATCAGTCCCCGGTAGCACACCAACTCGGCCGAATTGAAAAAGTCCGAGGCGATCTTGACGCACACCCCCATGCTGGCAAACAGGAACGCGGCCAACACCATCCAAAGGGCTTGCATCGGGTTGTGATCTTTATGGTTTGCACCAGCGGTGCAGAAATGAAAATAGCTGCCAGCGCTTATTTTTTAAGCACTGGCAGCTATTGTAATGAGAGCAGGCCATGGTGGGCCTGCAGATTGGCGGGGTTTTGCCGCCGTATTCAGCGTTTTGCTGCGGCAGGGTCGAGGGTGCCGCTGCCCATGGTCTGCCGGTACCACTCGTGGAAGTGCTGCATGCCGTCTTCCATGGGGCTCTGGTAGGGCCCCACCTCGTTGTCGCCGCGTGCCAGCAGGGCCTTGCGGCCGGCGTCCATGCGCTCGCCGATTTCATCGTCCTCGATGCAGGTCTCCATGTAGGCGGCCTTCTGTGCTTCGACGAACTCGCGCTCGAACGCGGCGATTTCTTCGGGGTAGAAGAACTCCACCATGTTCAGCGTCTTGGTCGGGCTGATGGGGTGCAGCGTGGACACCGTGAGCACATGCGGGTACCACTCGATCATGATGTGCGGGTACAGCGTGAGCCAGATGGCGCCATGCTTGGGCGGCTTGCCCTCGCGGTAGGCCAGCAGGGCTTCGTGCCAGCGCTCGTACACGGGGCTGCCCGCCTTGCCCAGGCGGTTGGCCACGCCTACGGTCTGCACGGAGTAGTTCGTTCCGAACTCCCAGCGCAGGTCGTCGCAGGTGACGAAGCTGCCCAGGCCTGGGTGGAAGGGGCCGACGTGGTAGTCCTCCAGATAGACCTCGATGAAGGTCTTCCAGTTGTAGTTGCACTCGTGCAGCTCCACGTGGTCGAGCACGTAGCCGTCAAAGTCCAGGTCGGCGCGCGGGCCCATCTGGGCCAGGTCGGCGGCCACGTCGTAGCCGTTGTCTTCAAACAGCAGGCCGTTCCACTCGCGCAGCTTGTAGTTGTTCAGGTTCAGGCACGGGTCGTGCGCGAAATGGGGGGCACCCAGCAGTTCACCCTTGGGGCTGTATGTCCAGCGGTGCAGCGGGCACACGATGTTGCCGCCCGCGCTGCCCTTTTGCTGGGTGTTCAGCGAACCTTTGCCCTTGAGCATGACCGCCTGCCGGTGGCGGCACACGTTGGACACCAGCTCGATGGCTCCCTCGGCGTTGCGCACCAAGGCGCGGCCCTCGCCCTCCTGGGGCAGTGCGTAAAAGTCGCCCGCGTTGGGCACAGCCAATTGATGCCCCACATAACGGGGCCCGCGCTGGAAGATGGTCTCCAGCTCGCGCTGGAACAGCGCATCGTCAAAGTAGCTCGAAACTGGTAGTTGGCTTGCGGCCTGCTGCAGTTGAAGACTTAAATCAGACATGGGTGACCTGACCTAAAGACTCCCCACAGAGAGAGTGCGGGAGGTGCGCCCGGGAAGACGCATCGGGAAAAAGAAAACCGGCTAGGGTGGTAGCCGGCTCGACGGGAATGGGATTATAGGCGGTGGGGTTATTCCCGCACCCCCGCTACGTGAATACAAAACACTGGTTCCATCAAAAATAGAGGCCCCCCACGGATCGGCCCCTGTCTGACACGGGGGCCACAGCGCTGCGCCTAAAATCATCGGTTTTTCATCCGCGCACTGCCGCCCCCTCCATGCCCAAGGCCCCTGCAACACCCGCTCTTCCCGCCGAACCTGCCAGCTACGAGGCAGCCCTGGAGGAGCTGGAGCAACTTGTGGCCCGCATCGAATCGGGCCAGCTGCCGCTGGACCAGATGCTGGCAGGCTACCAGCGCGGCGCCACCTTGTTGGCGTTTTGCCGCCACCGGCTCGATGCCGTGCAGGACCAGATCAAGGTGCTGGACGACGGCCAGCTGCAACCATGGAACCAGGAATGAGCGCGTTGCCAATGACCCCATCGACGGTGGCGAGTCAGCCCCTGGATACGAATCTCTGGAGTCAGAACCACCTGGCCCGCGTGGAGCAGGCCCTGTCCCGGTGGGTGGGCGATGGCGCCCCGGCGGGGCTGGGCGACGCCATGCGCTATGCCGTGCTGGATGGCGGCAAGCGCCTGCGGCCCCTGCTGGTGTTGGCTGCGTACGAGGCGGCACGCAGCGGCCCCTCGGATTCCGCTGCACCTGAGGGCGCGGCGGTGCATGCAGCCCTGGACGAAGCTGCCCTGCGGGCCGCGTGCGCGGTGGAGCTGATCCACGCCTATTCGCTGGTCCACGACGACATGCCCTGCATGGACAACGACGTGCTGCGCCGTGGCAAGCCCACCGTGCATGTGCAGTTTGGCGAAGCCCAGGCCCTGCTGGCGGGTGATGCCCTGCAGGCCTTCGCATTTGAACTGCTGACCCCCGACAACACCCTGATCCCCGCCGCCACGCAGGCGGCCCTGTGCCGACTGCTGGCGCGGGCTGCGGGCTCGGCCGGCATGGCGGGCGGGCAGGCCATTGACCTCGCCAGTGTGGGCGTGGCGCTGACCGAGGCGCAGCTGCGCCAGATGCACCGCCTCAAGACCGGCGCGCTGCTCCAAGGCAGCGTGCTCATGGGGGCCCTGTGTGGCCACGCAGCGCCCACGGCCTACCAGGCACTGTCCGACTACGGCGCTGCCATGGGGCTGGCGTTCCAGGTGGTGGACGACATTCTGGATGTGGTGGCCGACTCTGCCACCCTGGGGAAAACGGCGGGCAAGGATGCTGCTGCAGACAAACCCACCTACGTGTCGTTGCTCGGTCTGGAGCGTGCGCAGGCTTACGCGCAGGAGCTGCTGGCCGAGGCGCATGCGGCCCTGGGTCGCAGTGATTTACCGGACACCCGTGCGCTGGCAGCCCTGGCGGACATGGTCGTGCGCCGCTCGCACTGAGCACCGTCCTGGTCCCTGGCGACTCAATCAATGTCCAAATGCCTGCTAGTGCTTGAATCTATTGCGCTGGTAGCTATCAAAAGAATAGTCAATGTCCACGACACCCTTTCCCCTGCTGCAGACCATCAATGACCCGGCGGACCTGCGTCGGCTCTCGCGCGCGGACCTCAAGGTGCTGGCGACCGAGCTGCGTGAGTTCGTGCTGCAGAGCGTCTCCCAGACCGGCGGCCACCTCAGCTCCAACCTGGGCACGGTAGAGCTGACCTTGGCCCTGCACCATGTCTTCAACACCCCGGAAGACCGCCTGGTATGGGATGTGGGTCACCAGACCTACCCGCACAAGATCCTGACCGGTCGCCGCGACCGCATGCACACCTTGCGCCAGCTGGGCGGCATCTCGGGCTTTCCGCAGCGCGCCGAGAGCATCTACGACACCTTTGGCACGGCGCATTCCAGCACCAGCATCTCGGCCGCGCTGGGCATGGCGCTGGCTGCCAAGCGCAAGGGCGACAACCGCCACGCGGTGGCCATCATCGGCGACGGCGCGATGAGCGCTGGCATGGCGTTCGAGGCACTCAACAACGCGGGCGTGGCCGACTGCAACCTGCTGGTGGTGCTCAACGACAACGACATGAGCATCAGCCCGCCCGTGGGCGCGCTCAACCGCTATCTCGCCCAGCTGATGAGCGGGCAGTTCTATGCGGCCGCCAAGAACGTGGGCAAAACCGTGCTGCGCCCCGTACCGCCCCTGCTCGAATTGGCCAAGCGTTTCGAGCAGCAGGCCAAGGGCATGGTGGTGCCCGCCACGCTGTTCGAGAAGTTCGGCTTCAACTACATCGGCCCCATCGACGGGCACGACCTCGACTCGCTGATCCCCACGCTGGAGAACATCAAGAGCTTGAAGGGCCCGCAGTTCCTGCACGTGGTCACCAAGAAGGGCCAGGGCTACAAGCTGGCCGAGGCCGACCCTGTGGCCTACCACGGCCCCGGCAAGTTCGACCCCAGCGTGGGCCTGACCAAGCCGGCCACGCCCCCCAAGCTGACCTTCACCCAGGTGTTCGGCCAGTGGCTGTGCGACATGGCGGCGCAGGACACGCGCCTGGTGGGCATCACCCCGGCCATGCGCGAGGGCTCGGGCATGGTGGAGTTTGAAAAGCGCTTTCCCGACCGCTACTACGACGTGGGCATTGCCGAGCAGCACGCTGTCACGTTCGCGGCCGGCATGGCCTGCGAGGGTGTGAAGCCCGTGGTGGCCATCTACTCCACCTTCTTGCAGCGCGGCTACGACCAGTTGATCCACGACGTGGCCTTGCAAAACCTGCCCGTGGTGTTTGCCCTGGACCGTGCTGGCCTGGTGGGCGCTGACGGTGCCACGCACGCAGGCGCCTACGACATTCCGTTCGTGCGCTGCATTCCCAACATGAGCATGGCCTGCCCCGCTGACGAGCGCGAATGCCGCCAGCTGCTCAGCAGCGCGTTTGAACAGGACCACCCCGTGGCCGTGCGCTACCCGCGCGGCAGCGGCGCGGGCGTGGCGCCGCTCGCAGCGCTCGATGGCCTGCCCTTCGGCAAAGGCGAGATTCGCCGTGAGCGCAAGGGCGAGCCGGACGGCAAGGCGCCCCGCATTGCCATCCTGGCCTTTGGCACCTTGCTGTATCCCGCGCTGGAAGTGGGCGAGGCGATCGATGCCACCGTGGTCAACATGCGCTGGGCCAAGCCCATCGACGAGGCCTTGCTGCGCGAGGTGGCCGAGCGCCACGACGCCCTCGTCACGGTGGAAGAGGGCGCCATCATGGGCGGGGCGGGCAGTGCAGTGACCGAGGCGCTCAACGCCATGGGCCTCGTGCGCCCCGTGCTGCAGCTCGGCCTGACCGATGTGTTTATCGAGCACGGTGACCCGGCCAAGTTGCTGGCGCAGCAAGGGCTCGATGCGACCGGTATCCGCGCATCGATTGCCGCGCGGTTTTTGTCCAGCAGCGCGGACTGAGTCCACAGGGCAGCAGGCGCAGCATCTCGCCTGTCTGGTTCGCTCCGCCGGGGCGGCTCCGCACCACTGTCGCGCAGATGCTTGCAGAACCCTGAAGGTCGGCAATGGCAGGGGATTTTCGCGGGAAAACCCGCAAAAGTCCGCCGGGTCATGTTCCTACAATGGTCGCGGCTGAAACATGTCCTTGGCCGGCCGTGCACAACGCGTGCGGGCCAAGTTTTGCAATCAATATATCGGAGAGAACCTCATGGATCGTCGTTCAATCATCAAGCACGCCGGCATTGCCGGTGTGCTGGCTGCAGGCGCTGCGCCCGCCGTCCACGCCCAGGCTGCCATTCGTTGGCGTCTGGCCTCCAGCTTCCCCAAGTCGCTGGACACCATCTATGGCGGCGCTGATGTGTTCTCCAAGGCCGTCAAGGCCATGTCGGGCGGCAAGTTTGAAATCTCCGTGCACGCTGGTGGCGAGCTGATGCCTCCCTTCGGCGTGGTGGACGGCGTGCAACAAGGCACCGTGGAAATGGCACACACGGTGCCTTACTATTTCTACGGCAAGAACCCCGCTTTTGCGCTGGGCTCGGCAGTGCCCTTTGGCTTCAATGCCCGCCAGATGAATGCCTGGATGCTGCATGGCAACGGCCGCAAGCTCATGAACGAGTTCTACGGCGGCTACAACATGATCAGCTTCGCAGGTGGTAACACCGGCACGCAGATGGGTGGCTGGTATCGCAAGGAAATCAAGTCGCCTGCCGACTTCAAGGGCATGAAGATGCGCCTGGGTGGCGGCCTGATCGGTGAAGTGATGCAGAAGCTGGGCGCTGTGCCCCAGAGCATCCCTGGCGGCGAAATCTACCAGGCCCTCGAAAAGGGCACGCTGGACGCCGCCGAATGGGTGGGTCCGTACGACGACCAGAAGCTGGGCTTCAACAAGGTCGCTCCGTTCTACTACTACCCCGGCTGGTGGGAAGGCGGTCCTGAAGTGGACTTCTTCGTCAACCAGAAGGCGTTTGACGGCCTGTCGGCTGAGAACAAGGCCATCATCGAAGCAGCCACCAACGTGGCCCACGTGGACATGCTGGCCAAGTACGACGCACTGAACCCCACGGCCCTGAAGCAACTCGTGGCTGCCAAGACCAAGGTGCTGCCTTTCTCGCAAGCCGTGATGGACGCTTCGTTCAAGGCTTCGATGGAAGTGTTCGCCGAGAACGACGCCAAGAGCCCCGAGTGGAAGAAGATCTACGCCGACATGCGTGCGTTCCAGCGCGACCAAATTCTGTGGTTCCGCTTTGCTGAAGCCCGCTACGACACCTTCATGTCCGCCCAGAAGATCTGATTGCCTGGCTGCGGCGCAAGCCGCAGGGCATACCGATCAGAAAACCCGCCTGGTTCGCCTGGCGGGTTTTTTTGCGTCTGGTGGTATGGGGCTGGGTGCTCGGTCCCGAGGTGCTTCGGGGCAGAAGACGCTGCGGGGCCGCACGGCGATGTTCGGTCGGCTGGGGCTCAAGGTGTTGCCTCTGTTGCTGTGATCGGCGCGTCCGCACGATCATCCATCGGGGCGAGGTCCGACGTGGCGCCATGAGTGGTTGAGGCCATCGTTTCCCGCTGTCTGCCGTGATGTCTGGCGCCGTTGGTGGACTCTTGCCCGTGGGTTAAGCGGTGTGCAGAGCGCCCCACCTCAGTGCGCGGCGGCCTGCGTACTGTGGGATCAGGTCGATCACGATGGTTGGGTTCCTCAGGTTTGCAGGGCGGCGCAGAGCCGCCTGTTAGCAGCTTTAGCAGCTCTGCACTCGGGCACGCGCTGCGCGAGACAAGCCCATGAAAGAAGCCCCGGCAGACGATATCTGCCGGGGCTTCTTTTGCGTCACGGGCTGGTCAACAGCCCTGTGGGTTTATCCAATCACTTTTTCTCGTTGGCCATCGAGTCCTGCAGGGCCTTGAGCGGGTCGTCTGCGGCGGGCGCTGCTGCGTCCCCGGGGGCCGAGCTGGCGCCTTCCATGCCTGCGGTGGGGTCGGTGGCCTCTGGGGCTCCGGCTGCGTCGGGCATGGTGGCTTCCATCTCCATGCGGACCTTGTCCAGGTCATAGACCTGTTCCTTGTCCAGACCGCTGGAGACGATGCCGGGGAAGACGATGATCAGGCCCACCATCATCAGCTGGATGATTAGGAAGGGGATGGCCCCCCAGTAGATCTGGGGCGTGGTCACGGGCGCGATCATCTTCTTGGTGATCTTGTCCATGTACTCCTTCGCGGGGGCCACGCTGCGCAGGTAGAACAGCGCAAAGCCGAACGGAGGGTGCATGAACGAGGTCTGCATGTTCACGGCCAGCAGCACGCCGAACCAGATCAGGTCAATGCCCAGCTTGTTGGCCACGGGGGCCAGCAGAGGCACGACGATGAAAGACAGTTCGAAGAAGTCCAGGAAGAACGCCAGGAAGAACACCATGATGTTCACGACGATCAGGAAGCCCAGCTGGCCACCCGGCAGGCCGGTCAGTAGGTGCTCCACCCACAGCGGGCCGTCCACGCCTTGGAAGGTCAGGCCGAACATGGTGGCGCCCACCAGGATGAACACCACAAAGCACGACAGTTTGGTGGTGGTGGTCACGGCCTGCTTGAGCAGCGACATGCTCAACCGGCCACGGATGATGGCCATGATGCCCGCGCCCAAAGCGCCCATGGCGCCGCCTTCGGTGGGGGTTGCGACGCCCAGGAAAATGGTGCCCAGCACCAGGAAGATCAGCAGCAGTGGGGGAATCAGCACGAACGTCACGCGTTCCGCAGCCTTGGACAGCAGGCCCAGGCGGGTGATCTTGTTGATGCTGGCGACCACGAAGGCCAGGGCCACACCAAAGCACATGGCCACCACAATGGTTTCGTCGAGGGCCACGCGCTCCACCGTCTCGCCCGACCACCAAGTGTGCAGGGCGGGCATGTTCTTGGCCACATAGACCGAGGCTGCCACGCAAATGCCGGTCAGCACCAGCAAGGAGGTCACACCGCTCTTGCCGTTCTCGTCGCGCAGCGTGCGGGCTTCGGGGGGGATGGCGGGCACCCATTGGGGCTTGAAGATCGCCAGCAGAATGACGTAGCCTGCATAGAAACCGGTGAGCATCAGGCCGGGCACGAAGGCGCCCTTGTACATATCGCCCACGCTGCGGCCCATCTGGTCGGCAATGATGATGAGCACCAGCGATGGGGGAATGATCTGCGCCAGCGTGCCGGAGGCCGCAATCACGCCCGCAGCCAGTCGGCGGTCATAGCCATAACGCAGCATGATGGGCAGCGAGATCAGGCCCATCGAGATCACCGACGCGGCGACCACGCCGGTGGTGGCTGCCAGCAGCGCGCCCACAAAGATCACGGCCAGCGCCAGGCCGCCACGGATAGGGCCGAACAGCTGACCGATGGTGTCCAGCAGGTCTTCCGCCATCCCGCTTCGCTCCAATATGAGCCCCATGAGCGTGAAGAATGGAATGGCCAGCAGGGTGTCGTTCTGCATGATGCCGAAGATGCGCAGCGGCACGGCTTGCAGCAGGGCCTCGGGCAATACGCCCAGTTCGATGCCGATGAAGGCGAAGAAAAGCCCGCAGGCGCCCAGGCTGAAGGCGACCGGGAAGCCCACCAGCAAGAAGCAGATGAGCCCCGCGAACATGATGGGGGCGAGATTGTGGGTGAGAAATTCCATGGTGTGTGCTCCGCTCAGACGGCCTCGGTCTTGTTCTTGCCGTTGCCCTTGGCGGCTTCGGCCAGGTTGCGGATGGATTCAGCCAGTTCTTCCTCGGCCGTCTTTTCGACTTTCTTGACCGTGGGGTCTTCGATCAGGCCTTGCAGGAAGCCCAGACGCTTGATGAGTTCGGAGATGCCTTGCAGCCACAGCAGCGCGAAGCCCAGCGGCATCATCAGGTACACAGGCCAGCGGATCAGGCCGCCGGCGTTGTTGGACATTTCACCCGAGGCCAGGGCACGCGTGAAGAAGGGAAGGCCGTACCAGAGCACCGCCAGGCACATCGGCGTCAGGAAGACGATGTAGCCAAACACGTCGATCCAGATCTGCGTGCGCTTGGAAAAGCGGCTGGAGATCACATCGACCTTGACGTGCTCGCCCTGCAGCAGCGTGTAGCCAGCGGCCAGCAGAAACGATGCGGCAAACAGGTACCACTGCACTTCCAGGAACGCGTTGGAGCTGATGTTCAACGCCTTGCGCACCACGGCGTTCACGCCGCTGATGACGGTGGAGGCCAGGATCAGCCAGACCACGTACTTGCCGACCTGGGTGTTGAGCCAGTCGATCCCTCTTGATAGCTTCAATAGAGCCTGCATGGTGTCTCCAATAAAAAGGCTGTGTGTGCGAGATGCCTGGCCCCCGCGCGGGTAGGCGCTTGGGCTGGGCATACTTTGACGACGGCGCGATTCTACGGAGCACTGTAGGCGGAGTCTGACAGCTGCGTGACGGTGTTATCCCTCAGCAAATGCTCATTCTTCAGCTATCAAAAGTGGAGCAATTAGGGTTTCTTCCTAGGCGTAGAAGTGCGTTTTTTCCGCGCGAATTGCCACCAGGGCAGCACGGTGCTCATGGCCAGCACCTCGCCGCAGTGCCAGGCCGTGTAGCCTGGCAGTGTGGCCATGTGGGCCAGCCACTCGGGCGTCTGCAGCAGGGTGCGCAGTGCCAATGTGGCAGGCTGGTCCAGGCTGTCTTTCAGGCACGCCAGGTGGTAGCGCTCGTGCACCAGGGGCACAAAGTCCAGCCCGCGCGCGCGCGCCGCCAGCTCGATGCCCATGCCCACGTCGGCCGCCCCTGCGGCCACGGCCTGGGCGATGGCGGTGTGGGAGGGTTCATTGAGGGCGTAGCCCACGATGCTCTCTGGGTCCATGCCGGCCTGGGCCAGCAGGTCGTCCAGCAGCACCCGTGTGCCCGAGCCCAGCGGGCGGTTGATGAAGCGGGCGCCCGTGCGGGCGACATCGGCCAGGCTGTGCAGGCCCAGTGGGTTGCCGGGCGCCACCATGAGCCCCTGCGTGCGCTGTGCAAAGCCGATGATCTTGTGCAGCCCGGGCTGCAGCAGCGGTTGGTAGGTGCGCGCCGTGAGTGACTGCGCGGCCGCGTCGGCCACGGTGTGAAAGCCCGCCAGGGTGCAACGTCCCTCGTTCAGCGCACGGATCGCGTCCACGCTGCCCGTAAAGCGGATGTCGAGGTGCAGCGCGCCCGCATCCGTCTGCGTGGCGGCATGGGCACGCAGTGCCGCCAGCGCATCGTCATGGCTGGCGTAGAGGGTGAGCACGTGGGCGTTGGGGTCGAAGGCCACGGCGAACGCGCGCTCCAGGTCGGCGTGCAACGCGGCAATCTGCGGCGCCAGGCGCGCCTGGGCCTGGCGCTCGGCCCACAGCAGCTTGCTGCCGAACTCGCTCAGTTGTGCCGACTGGCCTTTGCCCCAGATGATCAATTCGCCGCCCAGCTGATCTTCCCAGCGCTTGAGGGCACCCCAGACATGGCGGTAGGACAGGTCCAGCGCGCGCGCGGCGCCCGAGATGGAGCCGCGTTCTGCCACGGCCTGCAGCAGCTCGGGCAGCGGGTTGCGGATGAGTGCATTGCCCGCGTCGCGGCTGAGTGTGTAGTGAAGTTGGACCCTATGCACGGGAGTTCATATCGCTGGATATTGGATGGGTGCCTACGATAGCCCAAACCGATCCCCTGGCGCATGTCTACCCTTACTGAAAGCGCGAGCACAGCGCTTGAACTCACCCTCTCGTCCGACCCCGTCCTCTGGACCATCGTGGGCCGCTCCTTGTCTGTCAGCGCCACCGCCTGTGTGATGGCTTGTGGGGTGGGTCTGGTGCTGGGCGCGTGGCTGGGCGTCGCCCGCTTCGCAGGCCGTGGCGCCGTGCTGGCCGTGCTCAACACCTTGCTGGCCGTGCCTTCGGTGGTGGTGGGGCTGGTGGTGTACCTGGTGCTGTCGCGCAGCGGGCCGCTGGGCTATCTGGGCTGGCTGTTCAGCTTCAAGGCCATGGTGCTGGCGCAGGCTATCTTGGTGCTGCCGGTGGTCACCGCGCTCACGCGCCAGACGGTGGAAGACGCCGAGCGCGCGCATGGCGAGCAGTTGCGCTCCATGGGCGCGGGCCCGCTGCTGCGCAGCCTGCTGCTGGCCTGGGACGAGCGCTATGCGCTGCTCACCGTGCTGCTGGCATCGTTTGGCCGCGCAATCTCCGAGGTGGGCGCGGTGATGATCGTGGGCGGCAACATCGATGGCTTCACGCGGGTGATGACCACCGCCATCGCGCTGGAGACCAGCAAGGGCGACCTGCCGCTGGCGCTGGCGCTGGGCATGATCCTGCTGGCCGTGGTGCTGGCGCTCAATGTGCTGATTGCGTTGCTGAGGCGCTGGCGCGAGCGGGTGGATGGCTCGGCCTCCAGCACGCCGGTGGGAGTGGCCGCATGAGCGGGCCTGTGCCAACCCCCTGGGTGGATCTGCGCCAGGTGACCGTGCGCTACGGCCGCGTGCAGGCGCTGGACCAGGTCACGCTGCGCATCGCGCCCGGCGAGCGCGTGGCGCTGGTGGGCGCCAACGGCAGTGGCAAGAGCACCCTGCTGCGTGTTCTGCATGGCCTGGCCGATACGCATGGGGGCGGCCTGCAATGCGATGCATCGCTGCGCCAGGCCATGCTGTTCCAGCGCCCGCACATGCTGCGCACCAGCGCCCAGAACAACGTGGCGCTGGCCCTGTGGCTGCGTGGCACCCGCTGGCGCGATGCGCGCCCCCTGGCCCTGACGGCCTTGCAGCGGGTGGGCCTGCAGGGCATCGCTGCGCAGAACGCGCGCACCCTGTCGGGCGGCCAGCAGCAGCGGGTGGCGCTGGCCCGCGCGTGGGCCCTGCGGCCCGACGTGCTGCTGCTGGATGAGCCCACCGCCAGCCTCGACCCCCACGCCAAGCGCGAGGTCGAGGCCCTGATGGCCGACTTTGCGGCCAGCCATGGTGCTGCCGGTCCGGCGCACCCCGTGACCATGGTGTTCAGCAGCCACAACCTGGGGCAGGTCAAGCGCCTGGCCAGCCGCGTGATCTACATGGAGCACGGCCGCCTGGTGGCGGACTTGCCAGTGCACGATTTTTTCAACGGCCCCTTGCCGGAGGCCGCCCGTTTGTTTGTCAAAGGAGAGCTGGTATGACGAGTTTTAGGTCTTTTCGCGCAGTAGCGCTAGTGTCCAAAGCGGTGGCAGCTATCGTTTTGGTAGCGTCTGGTTCTGCATTCGCGCAGAGCATCACCATGGCTTCCACCACCTCCACCGAGCAGTCGGGCCTGTTTGGCTACCTGCTGCCCGAGTTCAAGAAGTCCAGCGGCCTCGACATCAAGGTGGTGGCGCTGGGCACCGGCCAGGCGCTCGACATGGCACGCCGGGGTGACGCCGACGTGCTGTTTGTGCACGACCAGGTGGCCGAAGAAAAGTTTGTGGCCGATGGCTGGGGCGTGAAGCGCTACCCCGTGATGTACAACGACTTCATCCTCATCGGCCCCAAGAACGACCCGGCCGGCACCAAAGGCAAGGACATCGTGCAGGCGCTGCAGAAGCTGGCCGCCACCAACGGCAACTTCATCTCGCGCGGCGACAAGAGCGGCACCCACGCGGCCGAGCTGCGCTACTGGAAGCTGGCCGGTGCCGAGGCCGCCAAGGGCAGCGGCTACAAGGAATGCGGCTGCGGCATGGGGCCCGCGCTGAACATCGCAGCTTCGAGCGGCGCCTACGTGCTGGCCGACCGTGGCACCTGGCTCAATTTCAAGAACCGCGCGGACCTGGCCATTCTGGTCGAGGGCGACACCAAGCTCTTCAACCAGTACGGCGTGATGGTCGTGAACCCCGCCAAGCACCCGCATGTGAAGGTGCAGGACGCGCAGAAGTTTGTGGACTGGGTGGTGTCGCCCGTTGGCCAGCAAGCCATTGCGGGCTACAAGATCGGCGGCGAGCAGCTGTTCTTCCCCAACGCCACGCAGTGAGCGGTCTCCATGGCAACACGTTCACAGGCGGCACTCGCCGCTGCAGCCGCTGGTCTGACCTGGGCCCTGGCCGGTTGTTCCGCCGGCCCTGCCAAGGTGCCCATGGTTGATGCGGCCCCTGTGCAGGTGTATGCCGCTGGCAGCCTGCGCGAGGCGTTCATCGAGATCGCGCGCGACCACGAGGCCCGCACGGGCCAGAAGGTAGCGCTGACCTTCGGCGCCTCGGGCCTGCTGCGCGAGCGCATCGAAAAGGGCGAGCCTGCACAGGTCTTTGCCTCCGCCGATACGGACCACCCGCAGCGCCTGGCCGCCCGGGGTGGCTGGCAGGCGCCCGTGGTGTTCACGCGCAATGCGCTGTGTGCGCTGACCAGCGAGCAGATCAGTGCCACCCCAGACACCCTGCTGGCCACGTTGCTGCGCAGCGATGTGCGCGTGGGCACGTCCACGCCCAAGGCCGACCCGTCGGGCGACTACGCCTGGGCGCTGTTCCGCCAGGCCGACAAGGTTCAGCCCGGTGCCTACGCCCAGCTGGACGCCAAGGCCCTGAAGCTCACGGGCGGTGCGGATTCGCCCAAGCCGCCTGCGGGCCGGGGCACCTACGCCTGGGTGATGGACCAGCGCCAGGCCGATGTGTTTCTGACCTACTGTACCAACGCCGTGGCCGCCCAGGCCGAGGTACCGCGCTTGCGCGTGGTGCAACTGCCTGCCGCATTGCAGGTGGGCGCTGCCTATGGGCTGACCGTGCGTGCCGACGCGCCTGCTGCGGCGGAGGCGTTTGCCAGTGCGCTGCGCCAACCGGCCGCCCAGGTGGTGTTGCGACGGTTGGGGTTTGGGCAGCCCTGAACACGGACTGCCATCTGGCTGTGAGTGTGTGCACACGCCGCGTCTGTCTGCCTGGTGGGGCGGCGCGGCGTGTGTCGTTTAGACCTGCTGCGCTCAGTCGTCATCACGGTGATGGCTGCTGCGCCAGATGGCGCGCACCAGCCACAGGCCACACACCACCGCGCCGAAGAACCCCAGGAAGCCAAACGCGGGCAGACCGAACAGCGTAGGCCCGCCCTTCACGGTCATCACGATGGACGAGCCGATGATCAGCGCCGCTATCACCAGCGCCATCGCCAACCGGTTGGCTGACCGGTCGATCTGGTCGCCCACACGCTTAAGGTGCGCCAGCTCGATGCCCACCTGCAGGTGCCCGCGCCGCGCGTTGCGCAGCAGCCGCCCGATGTCGTCCGGCAACTGCTCCACCGTGGCCAACGCGCGCCGCAAGGTGCTCCAGGCGCGCCCGGCCAGCACCTTGGGCTCGTAGCGCGCGCGCACCACCTGCTTGAGCAGCGGCAGGGCTTCGGTCGCCATGTGAAAGTCTGGGTCGAGGTTGCGGCCCATGCCTTCAAGCGAAATGAAGGCCTTGATCAGCAGCGCGAGGTCGGATGGCAGGCCTAGGTGGTGTTCACGCAGGATGGCCGTCACATCCGCCAGCATCTGCCCCAGGCTCAGCTGCGCCAAGGGCACGCCGTGGTACTGGTCCACAAAGGCCTCGATCTCGGTCTCCAGCTGGCCCAGGTTCAACCCCTGCGCGTCGCCCGTCCAGTCCAGCAGCACGTCGGCAACGGCCTGGGGCTGGTGCTCGACCAGGCCCAACAGCAGCTGCAGCAGCTCGTCGCGCCGGCGCTGCGACAGGCGGCCCACCATGCCAAAGTCAATGAAGGCAATGCGGTTGCCGGGCAGGTAAAACACATTGCCCGGGTGCGGGTCGGCGTGGAAGACGCCGTCTTTGACGATCATCTGCAGCACCGCCTGCGCGCCGCGCTGCGCCAGCACCGTGCGGTCAAAGCCTGCCTCAGGCGTCAGCGCGGCCAGGGCGCCGCCGGGCGTGCCGTCGATGAAGTCCTGCACGTTGATGCGCTCGCGGGTGTAGGCCCAGTGCACGCGCGGGATCACGATGTGGGGCAGCACGGCCATGTTGGTGGCAATGCGCTCGGCCTGGCGGCATTCGCCCGCCAGATCCAGCTCGCGGCGCAGCGAGCGGGCGAACTCGCGCACCAGTTGCTGGGGCCGGTAGGGCTTGAGCGCAGGCAGCTCGGCCTCGGCCAGCGCGGCCAGGCGCTGCAGCAGGCGCAGGTCGGCCTGGATGGTGTCGGCAATGCCGGGGCGGCGGATCTTGACGATGACCTCGCTGCCGTCCTGCAGCCGGGCGCGGTGCACTTGCGCAATCGATGCGGCGGCCAGCGGCGTGGTGTCGAACCAGGCAAACACGGCTTCGGGCTCGGCGCCCAGGTCTTCGCGCAGTTGCGGGCGCAAGGCGTCGATGGGCAGAGCGGGCACGTTGCTGTGCAGCTTCTCGAACTCGGCAATCCATTCCGGGCCGAACAGGTCAGCCCGGCCCGCGAGGATCTGGCCAAACTTGACGAACGCGGGGCCCAATTCTTCAAGCGCCAGGCGCACCTGCACGGGCGGCTCCACACGGGCCAGATCGGCGGCGTGGGTCCAGTTCAGTGCCTGGCCCGCACGCTCCAGGCGGTCGGTCAGGCCCAGGCGGCGCACGGTGTCGCCAAACCCGTGGCGCACCATCACGCCCAGGATTTCCTTCAGGCGCCCCAGGTCGCGGGCGGTGTCCAGGGTCTCGATCAGCATGGGGCGATCATAGGTTCAGAAGGTCAGGGCGGGTTTGTTCACCATCAGGTAGAACACCACGGCCATGGCCACAAAGGCCGGGTAGCCCAGCGCCTCCCACCAGCGGGCGTAGCGCCAGTACAGGGGCGGCAGCACGCCATCACCGTGCGCGGTCTGCGCTGCCTCTGCAGTCTCTGTCGCCATATCGCGCATGCGCAGCTGCAGCCACACCACAGGCAGCCAGCAGGCACCGGCCACCAGGTACAGCGCCATCGACACCGCGAGCCACGGCGTGCTCCAGGGCAGGCCCGCCATGGCTGCCATGGCCAGCCCCGTGGCCGGCTGGATGAACACCGTGGGCGTGGTGAACCACCAGTCCGCCCGCACCACCAGGCGTGTGACCACTGCCTGCGCCTGCACATTGCCGCTGCGGTTGGTAAAGAACATGTAGAACGCCGAGCCCAGCCCGGTGCCCACCAGCAGCACGCTGGAGATGATGTGCAGCCATTTGAGGGTGAGGTACAGGCTCATGGCTTTTGCGGAGAAGTGGCCTAGTCTTGCAGCAGCACCCACAGGATGGCGGCAATCGGCAGGTTTTTGGTCAGCGGCCCGAAGGGGTGCAGCCACCAAGCGGGTTGTATGGCTGTGGCCAGCAGTGTCATGGCCAGCATCATCAGCAGAGCAGCGCCATACGCCTTGCGGCCGGGGCGGAGTGCCAGCCACAGCCCCAGCACCGCATCGGCAGCCGCACCGGCCAGGATGATGGCAGTGGGCAGCCACGGGGCATGGCCCCCGGCCCACGCGGTGGGCAGCCCTGCCAGCAACTCGCGGCTTTGGCCGTGCAGCTCCCACACGCTGACCACGGCCGTGGCCAGCCAGACGACCACGAGGCTGGCGCGCAACAACTGGGCCGACCCGCGGTTCATGGGCGTGCCTTCTGCGCTGCGGATTTCGCGACGCCCTGCGCTTGTTGCCAATCTGCAATATCGGCAGCACGGACCGCCAGGAACTGCGCCAGGCGCTGGAACCGCTGGCGCGTCTAGCGGACAAAGACCCAGTCCACCAAAGGTTCCATGACCGCCCGTAAGGATGCCGGGCCGACTTGAAAGGTGTAGGTGTAGATCAGCAGGGACTGGTGGGGGCCCTGCTCCTGGTGGCGCATGGAGGCGGCCCACTGGGTGAAGGGAAACGACCGGCCAACCATGGCCGCAGCCGCGACCACAGGGCGGTCATAGCTGACGAACTGCGTGCGCATGGACAGCGCCCGCAATGCACCGGCGCCCAGGTTCTCGGTGGTGGCGCCCACACTGGGGCAGGGCGCACTGCTTTCCACGCTGGTGCGACGCACCAGCGAATCCCACTGGCACCGCCACTCGTGGTAGTGGAAGGCATCGAACACAACATCGGCCCGCGCTGGCATGGGGAAGGTCAATTTCCGGTGGGCCATGGGCTCATTCCTCCACCACATCGGTCACCATGCCCCACTTCGCAAACTCGGGGGCAAAGGCCTCCAGGGGCAGCAGGCTGGTGCTGGTGTGCGCCCCGGTGGGCAGCGGCCGACCGGCTGCGAGCTGGCGGGCCAGCAGGATGGCGGCCATGCAGGGGATCTCGGGGCCATGGTCGTTATCGGCCGCAATGTGCCAGGCGCGGCGCCGGGGCTGGCCTTGTGCATCGGCGCCCGCCACACGCACCACCATGCCGCCCAGCGGCGTGCCCAGAAAGTCCAGCGCGCCGCCCGCGTGGTGCATCAGCCAGGCCAGCTTTTCGGGGTGGGGCAGCACGCCCCAACGGCGCAGCGCGGCCAGGGTGGCGAAGGCTCTCTGCGCCAGCCCGACCTCCAGGGCCGCGCGGAAGGTGACGCGGTCGCGGGCCTGGTAGTGGGCGGGAAAGATCTCGAGGTCCGGGATGTCGCAGACCGCCCCCAGGCGAGGGTGCAGCCGCTGGAACTGAACGGGTCTGGGCCGCGCCCAGCCGCTGTGCGGCCGCCACCGGCCACCGTCCCACACGTCGATGGGCAGGCCGCAGTAGCTCAGCACCGCCGCCAGCGTGGCCTGGCCCCGGGGCGCCCGTTGCGCAGGGGCAATGCAGATGTCGATGCTGTCGATGTGCTGCCAGCCCGCGCACAGGTGGTCGATAACTGCCGAGGACAGCGCTGGCACCGTGCTGGCGCCAGCAACGGCCGTGCGCCCGGCGGCAGTGAATGCAGCCTGCATGGCGGTGGGAAAGTCGCACACAAACCGGCGGCCGTCGGCCAGGTCGATGTAGTGCGCGCCAGCCTCGGCCGCCGCCTGGGCCACGTTGTAGGCCTGTGCCTGAAAAGGGCCTGCCGTATGGATGACCAGACCCACACCCCACTCGCGCAAGGTGGCAGCCAGGCCGGGCGCCTGGTGGTCCAGCGCCACGCCCTGGGCACCGTGGCCCAACGTCGTGGCCAGGGCCTTCGCTTGCGAGGCATCCCGGCCCGCCACCAGCAGGGCGATGTGGTGGCGTGTGGCCTCGTCGCTCACCAGGGCGCGGCAGATGCGCGCCCCAAAGTTGCCGTAGCCGCCCAGGACCAGGGTTTTGAATGCAGCCATGGCGGTCATGCGCCCGAGGCCCAGTGCATGCTGGGCTGCGTGGGCACAAAGGAGGTATCGCTGCCCCTGCCACTGCCCGGCGTGTGCAGCAGGGCCTGAAGGGCGGCACGCTGCGACTGCAGTTGCGTGCGGTGCCAGGTGGGTACGTCAGGCGCTGCAATGGGGCGGCTGAACAGGTAGCCCTGGATGTGGTGCAGTCCGGCGGCGGCCAGGGCCCGCAGCTCCTCCGGCGTCTCTACCCCCTCGACCACCACCGACAGGCCCAGGTCACGGGCCAGGGCGCTGATGTGCCGCAGCAGCTTCTGGCGTCGGCGGTCTTGCGGCAGTTGGCGCACGAACAGGCGGTCGCACTTGATGCCCGCAATGGGGAGCTCCGCCAGCATGCCCAGCGACGAATAACCGGCGCCAAAGTCGTCCATTAGTACGGCCACGCCCAGGGCGCTCAGCGCGCTGATGGCCGCCACCATCTGGGGGCCCAGCGCAATCACGGCATGCTCGGTCATCTCGAGCTTGAGGGTGCGCGGGGGCAGGGCGCGCTGGGCCAGCTGCAGGCCCAGCCACGGCGCAAAGCTCTCGTGCATCAGCGTGACCGGTGCCACATTGACGCTGATGGTCACGGCATCCAGCCCCTGCGCCCGCCAGTCGCACAGATGGTCGAGCGCGTTGCACACAATCATGCGGTCCACCTCCGCCGTCTTGCCCTGCAACTCGCACACCAGCAAGAAGGTTTCGGGGTTGATGCGGCCCAGGGTGGTGTCGGTCAGGCGCAGCAGCGCCTCCAGCTGCACCCCGCTGCGCTGGGTATGGATGATGGGCTGGAAATGCAGGGCCAGGTTCTCGGGGTGCAGCAGGCGGTCCAGGTGGTCGGCAATCAGCGACTGCTGAATGTCGCTGTGGGCGTTGTGGGCCAGCGCCGAGGTGCGCATCATCGACAACCCGCGCCGCAGCAGCTGCTGGCGTCCTGCGTCCGAGCGCAGGTTGCTCAGATGCTCCATGGCCACCGCCGTCGCAAACACCAGCATGACGAAGAGCAGTGCCGCGCCATCGGACGCAGCCTCGGGGTCGCTCAGGCGCATGGCAAAAGTGTTGACCAACAGCCAGTGCAGCACCAGGATCGCACCGCCACACAGCAACTTGTCAGTCCAGGTCTGAGAGCGGTAGCGGGGTGTGAGCACGCTGAGCTTGGCGGCGCGATGGCGGATCGCGCAGTAGCAAGAAATACCGATGGCGATGCCCAGCGACAGCAGGGTGGCCAGCATGTTCAGTTGCCCAAAACTCTGCACATGGCTGCTCGTGATGGTGAAGTGCCCCGCCAGCGTGCCCAGCGCCAGCCAAGCGCTGGCCAGTGCGATGCGGCGTTTGCTGGCGCTGGTACTGAGGGCCGGAATGGTGAGCCGCGCACTCACCACCATGATGACCAGCCCGCTGAGCGCGGGCACCAGCTCCAGCACACGGTGCGACAGCTCGTTGTACATGAACAGGCCCACCACATCCAGCGCCCACACGATGGAGCCAATGCACAGGGCTGCGTGCGATGCGCTGATGCGGCGGCTGGACGGGTCCACCGAATACGCGGTGTGCTCCACCAGCTGCTGGCACACGTGCACGACCAGTGCCGCAAACACCCAGAACAGCAGGCTTTGCAGCAGTGGCGGAAACCCCACCACAAACACCTGCATGGCGCCCTGCCAGATTGAAACCATATCGTCCACGTGCTCCCGCCCTTTTTTGTACGCGGGTCATCATACGACTGTGGGGTGGGGCCAAAGCGTAACGGCCTGTGGCGGGAATGCTTTCCGGGGTGGTTGACCGCCATCTCGGGCGGGCGTGGATTTTGGGCACATCTTTTCGATGTTGTTTTCAATAATTCAATAATCGTTGTATTATAGATTCATGCAAGAAACCGATGTTGTCCGAGCCCTCGCCGCCTTGGCCCAGGAAGTCCGCCTGAGGGTCTTCCGTGCGCTGGTGGTGGCGGGCCCTGCAGGGTTGACCCCCGGCGATCTGGCCGCTCAGCTGGAGGTGGCGCCCAACACCTTGTCTTTTCACCTCAAGGAGCTGTCACATGCCGGGCTCATCAGCCAGGAGCGACAGGGCCGCAACCTGATCTACCGCGCCGCGTTCGACACCATGAATGCGCTGCTGGCCTACCTTACCGAGAACTGCTGCGAAGGCCAGGGCTGCGCGCCTGCCGACGCGGCTGCGTCCTGCCATTGCTAACCGTTGCTGACCGTCTCTGTCCACCCCCCCGAGGAGAACCCCATGAAACGCTTCCACGCCCATGTGCATGTCGATGACCTGGCCCAGAGCATCGCGTTCTATTCCAAGCTGTTTGCTGCGGCGCCCACGCGGGTGGAGGCTGACTACGCCAAGTGGATGCTGGAGGACCCGCGCGTCAACTTCGCCATCTCCACGCGGGGCGCCACGCCAGGCCTGGACCACTTTGGCATGCAGACCGACGACGCTGCGGAGCTGGCCGAACTCAAGGCGCGTGCCGAGGCCGCCGACATGGCCTTGCTCGACGAGGGCAACACCACCTGCTGCTACGCCCGCAGCGAAAAGCACTGGGTGACCGACCCGCAGGGCATTGCGTGGGAGCACTTTCACACCCTGGGGGACATCCCTGTTTTCAACGAGGCGGCTCTGTCCTCGGCAGCGGGTGCCTGCTGCACGCCTTCGGCGGCAGCCCCTGCGCCTGCGGCGCCTCGGGCGGCGTGCTGCGGCCCGGCCACGGCCACAAACTCCAAAACCAGCTGCTGCTGAGAGCGCCGCATGACCGCCTTGAACGTTCTCTTCCTCTGCACCCACAACTCGGCCCGCAGCATCCTGGCTGAGGCCTTGCTCAACGACATGGCACCGGGCCGGTTCCACGCGTATTCGGCGGGCAGCAGTCCGCGCGACAACCAGCAACCCCACCCTCTGGGCCTGGAGGTGCTGCGCGCCGCCGGTATCTCGACCGAAGGCCTGCGCAGCAAAAGCTGGGACGAGTTTGCCGTCCCGGGCGCGCCGGTGATGGATCTCATCATCACCGTCTGCGACAACGCGGCGGGCGAGGTCTGCCCCATCTGGCCCGGCCACCCGGCCACTGCGCACTGGGGCTACGCCGACCCGTCTGAGGGGAATGGCTCGGACGATGAAAAGCGCGAGGCTTTCCGCAAGACCTTGCATGCCATCCACCAGCGGCTGGAGCTGCTCATCAACCTGCCCGCCGACAAGCTCGAAAAGACCCTGTTGCAGCACACCGCGCGCGAGCTGTCGCGTGCCGCTGCCACGCCATGACGGCGCGGTGCGAACCGGCCGGCGCGCCCGCCCCGGCCCCCATGAGCGTGTTCGAGCGCTACCTCACGGTGTGGGTGTTGCTGTGCATCGTGGTGGGCATTGCGCTGGGACAGTTCTTGCCGTCGATGTTCCAGGCCGTGGGCCGCATGGAGATCGCCAAGGTCAACCTGCCCGTGGGCCTGCTGATCTGGGTGATGGTCATCCCCATGCTGGTGAAGGTGGACTTCAGCGCATTGGGCGAAGTGCGCAAGCACGCCCGGGGCATCGGTGTGACGCTGGTGGTGAACTGGCTGGTCAAGCCGTTTTCGATGGCGCTGCTGGGCTGGCTGTTCATCCGCCACTGGTTTGCGCCCTACCTGCCTGCCGACCAGCTGGACAGCTACATCGCAGGCCTCATCCTGCTGGCGGCCGCGCCCTGCACGGCCATGGTGTTCGTTTGGAGCCGACTCACTGGCGGCGACCCGCTGTTCACGCTGTCGCAGGTGGCACTGAACGACAGCATCATGGTGGTCGCGTTTGCGCCGCTGGTGGCGTTCTTGCTGGGCATCTCGGCCATCACCGTGCCGTGGGACACTTTGCTGACCTCGGTGGTGCTCTACATCGTGATCCCGGTGGTGCTGGCCCAGTGGCTACGCCGGTCGCTGCTGGCCCAGGGGCAGGCGGTGTTCGATGCCGTCATGGCGCGCATGGGGCCCTGGTCCATTGCGGCGCTGCTGGCCACGCTGGTGCTGCTGTTTGCGTTCCAGGGCCAGGCCATCCTGCAGCAGCCGCTGGTGATTGCGCTGCTGGCGGTGCCCATCCTGATCCAGGTGTTCTTCAACGCGGGGCTGGCCTACTGGCTCAATCGCGCGGTGGGGGAGAAGCACAGCGTGGCCTGCCCATCGGCACTGATCGGCGCCTCCAACTTCTTCGAGCTGGCGGTGGCAGCTGCCATCAGCCTGTTCGGCTTTCATTCGGGCGCCGCGCTGGCCACCGTGGTGGGCGTGCTGATCGAGGTGCCGGTGATGCTGCTGGTGGTGCACATCGTCAACCGCAGCAAGGGCTGGTACGAGCGGGCGTGAGTGGCGCGGCGCACCACGCCCGTGTGCTCAGCCCCTGGTCGTGAGCAACGCCACCGCCTTGCGGGCCAGCGGCGCTGCCAGCATTACCGCCGGAAAGGCGAACAGCCACCCGGTCAGCCACGCGCCCGCCCAGAGGCTCACAAAGTCCTGCTGCGGCTGCAGTGCGCGAAAGGTGGAGATGCCCGACACCAGCAGCGACATCACGCCCGACAACATCAGGCTGAACAGCACCGGGCCATAGCGGGCGGGGATCATGCCGCCACCTCTTCGCCAGGCTGGCGTGCAGCCACACCGCCCACATCGCCCAGGCGCTGCAGTGTCTCGGCAAAGTGCTGGCCGAACATGCGGGCGGTCTTGGTGTCGCCGGGCACAAACGCATCGGCGGCCGCCCCATGGCCTGCCTGCGCCATCAGGCCCGACCAGGAGCCGAGGCGGTTGGCCGCCTCGTCGTACGGCACCCCGGCGTGCTGCTCGGGCAGGATGGGGTTGCCCACCCACACCATGCCGTGTTGCATGGCAAACACCCACATCGACATCAGCGTGGACTGCTTGTCGCCCGCGGGCAGTGACGACACGGTAAAGCCCGCCGCCAGCTTGTTCTTGAGCTGATGCGTCTTCCACAGGCGGCCCGTGGAATCCATGAAGGTCTTGAACGGCCCGGAGACCCCGCCCAGGTAGGTGGGCGAGCCCAGGATGACGCCGTCGTAGCGCAGCAGGCGGTCGGGCGCCTGCGCCAGGTCTTCGGCGCGGACCAGTTCGGCGAGCACGCCCGGCACGGCGCGGGCGCCGTCCAGCACGTGGTGGGCGATGTGCGCGGTGTGGCCGTGGGCGCTGTGATAAACGGTGGCAATGTGTTGCATGGTGTGGGTTCCTTGGGAGTGATTTCGGGGGAGAAGGCGCGGGACAGGTCAGCGTGAAATCAGTGCGATGACCAGCGCGGAGAGATACAGGCCCAGGCCAAACACGGTGTGGTTGGCCAAACTGCGCAGGCAGTTCTTGAGCGGGGTCGGTGTGCGCGATGCCGCAAAGCCCGAGCCCATGGCGGGCTGCATCACCAAAAGCGGCGCCGCCACGGTGCCCATGCCCACGGCCAGCGCGGGCCACAGGGTGGGGCTGTGGACCCAGGCAGCGCCCTGCAGGGACAGCAGCACCCCGGCAAAGGCCACGCCCACGGCGTAGTGCGTGAGCCAGCCCCAGGCCAGTTCGCCGCGCACCGGGGCTGCCTTGGCGATGGCTGCGTGGGCGACTTGCCCGCGCACCAGGTGGCCTACCCAGCGGCCGATGAAAGCGAAGTTGAGCGTGGGCACCCCCAGCCTTTTGAGCAGCAACAGCCAGGCATCCATGACGGCGGTGGCGCCGATGCCCAGGAGCATGGCGAGGGGAATGTCTTGCAGTGAGAGAGTCATCAAAACACCTCGGAAAGTTGACGGGAGAAGGTTTTGAACGGAATATAGAAGTTCAAGTCAACTTGAGGTCAAGAGGTTTTTTCATGGACATTGCCGAAGTCGCCAAACGCTCCGGGCTGCGGGCGTCCACGCTGCGGTATTACGAAGAGAAGGGCTTGATCCAGTCGGTGGGGCAACCGGGGGAGCGCCGCCGGTTTGCGCCCGGCGTGATGGACCAGCTGGCGCTGATTGCGCTGGGGCAATCGGCCGGTTTCTCGCTGGACGACATCCGGTCCATGTTCTTGCCCAGTGGCGAGCCGAACATCGACCGGCAGCTGCTGTCAAGCAAGGCCGACGAACTCGACACTATGGTCAAGCGCCTCAAGGCCATGAGCAATGGGCTGCGGCACGCGGCCGCCTGCCCGGCCGAGAGCCACGCCCAGTGCCCGTCCTTCCAGCGGCTGCTGAAAGCCGCCGCTGACGGAGCGCTGGAGCGTCAGCAGCGGCGCAGCGCGCAGCCGGTGGTGGGGCTGCGCCGGCCGCGTGCCTGAGCTGCCCAACGCGCCCTGGTTTGTGGGTGACTTGATTGCTATCTATTTGATAGCTATTCAGGCATATTGCACTAGCGCTATCGGCCAATAGGGCTTGACATGGAGTCGCCGGGCGCCTGCACGACGGTGTGGGCAGCGGCGCGGGCCCGTCACCCGCCTTTGGGGGCGCCGAGCTTGCGGTACACCGTGGCGCGGCTGATGCCCAGCGCGCGCGCCGCCTCGGCCACGTTGCCGCGCGCTTCCTGCACCGCGCGGCGGATCATGGCCACTTCGGCCTCGCGCAGCGGGGCGGGCGCGGATGCAATGCCTGGCACCGCCGCTGTGTGGGTGTCGCCCACGGTGCGGGCGTGCGCAGGCAGCTGCGCCAGCGCGTGCAGCCGCAGGCCCGACCACAGCGGCAAATCCAGCGGTTCCCGGCGCTGCTGGCGGGCCGCGTCGAACAGCATGGTCCAGGGCATGGCCAGCAGGTCGCCGCAGTGGGTCCGGGCGCCGGGCAGGCCGGGGGTGCGCAGGGGCTGCGGCACCAGCTGGCGGGCCATGCTGTTGGCACCCACCACGCAGCCGTCGGCGTCCAGCGTCAGCAGGCCGTCGCCTTCACCGCCCAGCGGGCAGCCCGGCCAGTTCACGCGCAGCAGCAGGGCATGGGGCAGTTGCAGCAGCAGTGCGTCTTCCATGGCGCGGGCCGACCGGGCCACCAGGTGGCGCAGCTCGGGCCGTTCGGGCACATCCACACCCGTCAGGTCCAGCATGCCCATGCAGCGGCCCTGGGGGTCGAACAGCGGCGCTCCGGCGCAGCTGTAGCTGGCGTTGTCGTCAAAAAAATGCTCGCCCCGGTGCAGCCACACGGGCTGCAGCTCTTCCAGCGCGGCGCCAATGGCGGTGGTGCCCACGGCGGCTTCCGACAGGTCTATGCCCACGCGGCCAATGGCGCTGGCGCGCGGGTCGCTCCGGTCGCAATGGCCCTGCACATCGACCACGATGCCGCGTGCGTCGGTGAGCATG
The DNA here is from genome assembly GCF_001428225.1 of Acidovorax sp. Root70. Classification (NCBI taxonomy): domain Bacteria; kingdom Pseudomonadati; phylum Pseudomonadota; class Betaproteobacteria; order Burkholderiales; family Comamonadaceae; genus Acidovorax; species Acidovorax sp. Root70. The sequence goes on along the minus strand of NZ_LMHQ01000007.1, from coordinate 61,795 downwards.
GCGAAGTAGCGCATGCCCGCAATGGCCCGGGTCAACTGCTCCAGCACCGGCCGGGCCGCGCGCAGCAGGTGGTGGTTCTGCTCCTGGCTGTGCCGCAGCGCCGTCGCGCTGACAGCGTCAAAGGCGAGGTGCCGCGTGGGCTCCAGGCCCCGCGCCAGGCAGCGTTGCCAGGAGCGTGCAATCCACGGCTCCACCTCGGCGCGCACGGGCGCTGCACCGTCGGACAGCAGGCTCTGGCGCGCCTGCGCAATCAGCGCGTGGCGGTCGGCAGAGGGGTGGGGCGCGGAGATCAGCATGTGAATGGGCTCCTGGAGGCTCGCATGATGCGGTAGTCCACTGAATCCGGGAAATCGGGGGTGCGTGAGGGTCTGGCAAGGCCGCAATCTAGGCGCCGGGCGTAGCCGTGTTGTACACCCGGCGAGCGCGGCAACAACGAGTGCGGCCTTGCCAGACCCTCACCCTGCGGGCCAGGGCTGCGGCGGGTACCCGGCGGTGTTGCCTGACTTGCCAAGGCAGCCAGCCTTGGCTGCGCCAGGCGCCTTGCCGTGCATCCCGTCGCAGCCCTGGCGCACCCCCGATTTCCCGGATTCAGTGGACTAGTGTGCATTGCAGCATGTTTCATTTTGAGAATATCCGGCGAGACGTCCTGGAAATCTAGGGTTGTCCCTAGGGATGGTCGTTGGGGCGCGGCAGAAGATGCGCGAGCGATGAGCGTGATCCTGATCCCCTCCGCGAGATCGTGAGCGCGCGCCTATCCAGCCAAAACCACTCCAGGAGACAGCCAGATGCAAGTCCAGTTCACGGTCAACGGGCGCGCTGCCAGTTTTGACGTCCCTCCCAATACCCTGCTTGTCCATGCGCTGCGAGAGCACCTGATGCTCACCGGCACCCATGTGGGTTGCGACACCAGCCAGTGCGGGGCGTGTACGGTGCATGTGAACGGCCGGGCCGTCAAATCCTGCGCCATGCTGGCGGTGCAGGCCGAGGGGGCCGATGTGACCACCATCGAAGGCATGGCGACTGCTGACGGCACCATGCACCCCATGCAGGCGGCGTTCAAGGAGTGCCATGGTCTGCAGTGCGGCTTCTGCACCCCCGGCATGGTGATGAGCGCGGTGGACCTGTGCAAGAACCACCCCAACGCCAGCGAAGGCGAAATCCGCGAACTGCTCGAAGGCAACATCTGCCGCTGCACCGGCTACCAGAACATCGTGCGCGCAGTGCAGGTCGGCCAGAAGGCCATGGCTGGCGCCTGAGCGCGCCCGCCGTCCCCACGCCAGAACAATCCAAGGAGACAAGACCATGGGTGCATCCGACTTTTCCAAGCTGCCGCACATCGGCGAATCGCTCAAGCGCAAGGAAGACTACCGCTTCCTGACCGGCGCGGGCCAGTACACCGACGACGTGGTGCTGGCCGCGCAGAGCCATGCGGTGTTCGTGCGCTCACCGCACGCCCACGCCAAGATCAACAGCATCCACATCGACGCCGCCAAGGCCGCGCCGGGCGTGCTGGGCGTGTTCACCGGCGCCGATGTGGCCGCCGACAACATCAACGGCCTGCCCTGCGGCTGGCTCATCACCAGCACCAACGGCGAGCCCATGAAGGAGCCGCCGCACCCCATCCTGGCCCAGGGCAAGGTGCGCTATGTGGGCGACCACGTCGCCATGGTGGTGGCGCTGACCCAGCAGCAGGCGCGCGATGCGGCCGAGCTGGTAGAGGTGGACTACGACGTGCTGCCTGCCGTGGTGAACGTGGCCGACGCCGCATCGGGCGCCGTGGCAGGTGCTGCGCTGCACGACATCGCGCCCGACAACCACTGCTTCAAGTGGGCCATCGGCGACAAGGGCGCCGTGGATGCCGCATTTGCCAACGCCGCCCACGTCACCCAGCTCGACCTGATCAACAACCGGCTGATCCCCAACGCCATGGAGCCGCGTGCGGCCATCGGCAGCTACAACCGCGCGAGCGACGAATACACGCTGTACGTCAGCAACCAGAACCCGCACGTCGAGCGCCTGCTGATGACGGCCTTTGTGATGGGCCTGCCCGAGCACAAGGTGCGTGTGATTGCGCCCGATGTGGGTGGTGGCTTCGGCTCCAAGATCTATCTGTACGCTGAAGACGTGTGCCTGACCTGGGCCGCCAAGAAGCTCAACCGCAACATCAAGTGGGTGGCGGATCGCAGCGAGGCGTTCCTCTCCGACGCGCATGGCCGCGACCATGTGAGCCACGCCGAGATGGCGATGGATAAGGACGGCAAGTTCCTGGCCATGCGGGTACACACCCACGCCAACCTGGGCGCGTATCTGAGCACCTTTGCCAGCGCCGTGCCCACCATCCTGTACGCCACGCTGCTGGCGGGCCAGTACACCACGCCGCAGGTGTATGTGGAGGTGGATTCGTGGTTCACCAACACCGCGCCCGTGGATGCCTACCGGGGCGCGGGCCGGCCCGAGGCCACGTACCTGTTGGAGCGGCTGGTGACCCGCTGCGGTTGGGAAATGGGCCTCTCGCAGGACGAAATCCGCAAGCGCAACTTCATCACCAGCTGGCCCTACCAGACACCGGTGGCGCTGCAGTACGACGTGGGTGACTACCACGCGTGCATGACGCAGGCGCAGCAACTGGCAGACGTGGCGGGCTTTGCCGCGCGCAAGGCCGCCAGCGAGGCCAAGGGTCTCAAGCGCGGCATTGGCTACAGCAGCTATATCGAGGCCTGCGGCATTGCGCCGTCCAACATCGCCGGTGCGCTGGGCGCACGGGCAGGACTGTTTGAATGCGGCGAGGTTCGCGTGCACCCCACGGGCAGCGTGACGGTGTTCACCGGATCGCACAGCCACGGCCAGGGGCATGAGACCACCTTTGCGCAGGTGGTGGCCGCGCGCCTGGGTATTCCGGTGGAGAACGTGGACATCGTGCACGGCGACACGGGCCGCGTGCCGTTCGGTATGGGCACCTACGGCTCGCGCTCCATCAGCGTGGGCGGCGCAGCCATCATGAAGGCGCTGGACAAGATCGAGGCCAAGGCCAAGAAGATTGCCGCGCACCTGATGGAAGCGAGCGACGCCGACATCGACTTTGCGGGCGGCGAATTCACCGTGCGGGGCACCGACAAGAAGATTCCGTTCGGCCAGGTATCGCTGGCAGCCTACGTGCCGCACAACTACCCGTTGGACGTGCTGGAGCCGGGCCTGAACGAAACAGCGTTCTACGACCCCACCAACTTCACCTTCCCCGCAGGCACCTACATCTGCGAGGTGGAAATCGACCCGCAGACCGGCGTGACGCGCGTGGACAAGTTCACCGCCGTGGACGACTTCGGCACCATCATCAACCCCATGATCGTGGAAGGCCAGGTGCACGGCGGTCTGGTGCAGGGCATCGGCCAGGCGCTGCTGGAGAACTGCGTGTACGACCGCGAAACCGGCCAGCTGCTCACCGGCAGCTTCATGGACTACGCCATGCCGCGCGCCGACGACTTCCCCGAGTTCAAGCTGGGCCATGTGTGCACGCCCTGCACCCACAACCCGCTGGGCACCAAGGGCTGCGGCGAGGCCGGGGCGATCGGCTCTCCACCGGCGGTGATCAACGCTGTGCTCGATGCGCTGCGCCCCTTGGGCGTGAAGGAGTTCGACATGCCCGCATCGCCCCACCGCGTGTGGGAAGCCATCCAAAGCGCCAAGGCATAAGGAGACCAACCATGTACGCATTCACCTTTGAGGCTCCTTCCTCCACCGCCGCTGCCGCGCAGCTCATCGCCCAGGGCGGCAAGCTGCTCGCGGGCGGGCAAAGCCTGCTGCCGTCCATGCGGCTGCGCCTGGCCAACCCTGAAAAGATCGTGGACCTGAACGGCATTGCCGAGCTGGCGGGTATCCGCCGTGAAGGCAACGCGCTGGTCATCGGTGCCATGACGCGCCACATGGACGTGGCGGCCAGCAGCGAGGTCAAGTCGGCCATCCCGGCACTGGCCGACCTGGCTGCCCACATCGGCGACCGTCAGGTGCGGGCACGCGGCACGCTGGGTGGCTCGGTGGCCAACAACGACCCCGCCGCCTGCTACCCCAGCGCGGTGCTGGGCCTGGGCGCCACGGTCATCACCAACCGCCGCGAGATCACGGCCGACGACTTCTTCGTGGGCATGTACACCACGGCGCTGGATGAGGGCGAGATCATCACCGCCATCCGCTTTCCCATCCCCCAACGCGCCGCGTACATGAAGTTCAAGCAGGCGGCATCGCGCTTCTCGCTGGTGGGGGTGTTTGTGGCGCAGACCGACAGCGGCGTGCGCGTGGCCGTCACCGGTGCGGCCAGCAGCGTGTTCCGCCACGCGGGGCTGGAGGCTGCGCTCAACCAGAGCTTCACGCCGGAGTCGGCGGCCAGCGTCAAGATCGACGCGAGCGACCTGAACGCCGACATCCACGCCAGCGCTGCCTACCGCGCCAACCTCATCAGCGTGCAAACCCAGCGCGCTGTGCAGCAGATGCTGGGATGAAATGAGGGCGACCCCGCTACCGTGGTGCGGCACCCGGTGGCGGGTTTTTGAGTGAAATGGGCCGCTAGCGCTATAAGAGCATGCGCTGGCAGCTATGAATTGGATAGCAATGAACTCGTTGAACGCCGCGCCGGTTCCGGCTTCCATCGATGCCCTGGTGCAGGCCCTGCAGAGCGTGGGCTATTTTGCCGACCGTCGTCTGGCCACGGCGGTGTTTCTGGCGCTCAAGCTGCAGCGGCCTTTGCTGCTGGAGGGCGAGCCCGGCGTGGGCAAGACGGCGCTGGCCAAGGCCCTCTCGGAAGTGCTGTCGCGCAGCCTGATCCGCCTGCAGTGCTACGACGGCCTGGAGCAGCGCGAGGCGTTGTACGAGTGGAACTACGCCGCCCAGCTGCTGCACATGCGGGCTGCGGAAGGGCAGGGCGGCGCCGACATGGCGCAGGTGGAACGCGAGGTGTACCAGGACCGCTACCTCATCCGCCGCCCCTTGCTGCAGGCACTGCAGGCACCAGCGCCGGGCGCCGTGCTGCTGATCGACGAGGTGGACCGCGCCGACGAACCGTTCGAGGCCTTTTTGCTGGAGTACCTGGGCGAGTACCAGGTGAGCATTCCCGAGATCGGCACCGTGCGCGCCACGGCCACGCCCGTCACCATCCTCACCAGCAACCGCACGCGCGATCTGCACGACGCCGTCAAGCGCCGCTGCCTGTACCACTGGCTGGACTACCCCGAGCGCGAGCGCGAGCTGGCCATCGTGCGCGCGCAGGTGCCCGGGGCTAGCGAGGCGCTGGCAGTGCAGGTCGCAGAATTTGTGGGCCGGCTGCGCAGCCAGCCGTTTGCCAACGCCTTTCAGCGTGCACCGGGCATTGCCGAGAGCGTGGAATGGGCCAAGGCGCTGGTCGCGCTGGACACCCTCGTGGTGGACCCCGAGGTGGTGTCCGATACCGCAGGCATCCTGTTCAAGCAGCGTGAGGATGTCGCGGCGCTCACCCGCGACATGGCGGTGCAGCTGCTGCAACCCGCCGATGCCGATGCATGAGAGCCGCCCGATAGCCGAGGGCGCGATGTTCTCTCAACTCGGCGATGCCCGCACTGGCAAGCTGGCCGACAACCTGAGCGGCTTTGGCCGCACGCTGCGCCGCGCTGGTGTGCGGGTGGACGCTGCCCGCATGGCGCTGGCCCAGCAGGCGGTGATGCTGGTGGGCCTGCAGCGCGAGGACTTCAGCGCCGCACTGGAGGCCGTGCTGGTCAGCCGCGAGCAAGACCGGATGGTGTTCTGCGAGCTGTTTGACGCCTACTTTCGCAACCCCAACGTCGCACAGAAGCTGCTGGCACAGATGCTGCCCAGCGCCGAGTCCAAGGCCGAACCCGTCAAGCGCCGCCCGCGTGTGAGCGAGGCACTGGCGCCCGTGCGTGCCGCGCGCAACGCACCGCCCGCGCGCGAAGAAGACAAGATCGAATTCGATGCCGCCATGACGGCCAGCGGCCTGCAGCGCCTGCGGCAGGCTGACTTCAACCAGCTATCAGCCAGCGAATACATCTTGGTAGAGCGCCTGGCGCGCGACGTGCCCTTGCCCTTGCCGCACTACGCCGCCCGCCGCACCAGGCCGGGCGCCCGCGGCAGCCGCCCGCACTGGCCCGGCGCCATGCACCATGCGGCGCGCAGTGGGGGTGAGGTGCTGCACATCCCGTTGCTGCAGCGACGCCAGCAACCGCTGCCGCTGCTGGTGCTGGTGGATGTGTCTGGATCTATGGAGCGCTACGCCCGCTTGCTGCTGGCCTTTTTGCACGCGGCCACCGCACCGCGCCACACCGGCGCCGCCGTACGCCGTGACGTGTTTGCGTTTGGCACCGGCCTGACCGACCTCACGCCCGCCTTCCGCCTGGCCGATACGGATGCGATGCTGGAGACGGCCAGCCATGCCATCACCGACTTTGCGGGCGGTACCCGCATGGGCGACAGCCTGGGCCAGCTGCGCCTGCAGCACGCGCGGCGCTTGGTGGGGCGGCGCACGCTGGTGCTGTTGATCAGCGACGGGCTGGACACGGGCACACCCGAGGTGCTGGAGCGCGAGCTGGCCTGGCTGCGGCGCCACTGCGGTCGCCTGCTGTGGCTCAACCCCCTGCTGCGCTACGAGGGGTATGCCCCCACGGCGCGCGGTGCGTCAGCTCTGCACCGCCAGGCCCACGGCATGGTGGCCGTGCACAACCTGAGCCACCTGAAGGACCTAGCTGCCAGCCTGGCGAGCGTGCTGCGGCAATGACGGCGCCGTGCCCCACGCCGCACTGAGTCCAGCCATGCAGCGGACCGATTGAATTCCCACAACATCCACACACATTAAAGACCGAGAGGACCCACCATGGAAATGCAAGCCAGCCGAACCCTTGCCGTCAGCCAACAACAGGCCTGGGAGGCGCTCAACGACCCTGAGGTGCTCAAGCTGTGCATTCCCGGCTGCGACAAGGTTGAGCCCACGGGCGCGAACCAGTATTCGGTGGCCATGGCGCTCAAGATCGGGCCCGTGTCAGCCAAGTTCGCGGGCAAGATCACTCTGTCCGACATCGTGCCGCCCGAGAGCTACAACATCGCCTTTGACGGCTCCGGCGGCGTGGCAGGCTTTGGCAAGGGCAATGCACGGGTTTTGCTGGTGCCCCTGCCCGCCGATGCGGCCGGGCAGGCCAGCTGCGAGCTGCACTACACCGTGCACGCCTCGGTGGGCGGCAAGATTGCGCAGCTGGGCCAGCGCCTCATCGACGGCGCCGCCAAAAGCATGGCCGAAGACTTCTTCAAGCGGTTTGACGACGAGATGCAGCGCCGCTTTCCGCGCGCTGAAGCCCCTCCAGCAGACGCATCGGCCAGCGCCGATGCCGTCACCCAGCCTGGCACCGTGGAAGAGGGCAGCGCCACCCAGGGTGGCGGTATCCCTGCGTGGGTGTGGGGTGTTGGCGTGGCGGCCCTCGTATTGCTGGCCTGGTGGTTCAATCGGGGCTGATTGCTCGGGGCAGCGGAAGGAAGTCAGTCATGGAAAATTTGGACGTCGTCGTCTTGCGCACACTGCAGGGCTGGCGCGCCGCAGGGCGCCGCGCGCTGCTGGCCACGGTGGTGCGCACGTGGGGCTCGTCGCCCCGGCCGGTGGGTTCGATCATGGCGCTGTGCGAAGACGGCGCGGTGGTGGGGTCGGTGTCGGGCGGGTGCATTGAAGACGATTTGATCGACCGCCACACCCGCGCCTATGCACAGGCGGGCGCGGCGGCAGACGGTTCAGACCACCGCATCCCCAGCGGCCCGCCATCGTTCGTCAAATACGGCGTCAGCGCCGACGAGGCCCACCGCTTTGGCCTGCCCTGCGGGGGCACGCTGGAGCTGCTGCTGGAGTACGACCCCGATCCCGCACTGCTGGCGGACCTCATTGCCCAGCTGGCCGCCGGGCGCCTGGTGCAGCGCACCGTGCGCTTGTCTGACGGGGCCGTGACCCTGGCGCCCACTCAGGCGCCCGAGGATCTCAAGGTGGATGCACAGCAGCTCACCAACACCTTCGGCCCTGAGTACCGCATGCTGCTCATCGGCGCAGGGCAGCTCACCGAGTACCTGGCCACCATGGCCTTGTTCAACGGCTTTGCCGTGACTGTGTGCGACCCGCGCGAGGAGTACCGGGGCAGCTGGAGCGTGCCCGGCGCTACGGTGGTGAGCGACATGCCCGACGATGTGGTGCTGGCCTTCAAGCCCGACCGCCGCACCTGCGTGGTGGCCCTCACGCACGACCCCAAGCTGGACGACCTGGCGCTGCTGGAGGCGCTGAACACCGAGGCGTTCTACGTGGGCGGCATCGGCTCGCGCCGCAACAACGAGGCGCGGCGGGACCGCATGATCGAGCACTTTGACCAGACCGAAGCCAGCCTGCAGCGCCTGCGCGGGCCCATTGGCATCTACATCGGCAGCAAGACACCACCCGAAATTGCGGTGAGTGTGATGGCCGAGATTTTGGCCGTGAAGAACGGCGTAACCTTGCCGCGCGACATGGAAGTGGCCCAGGCCAAGAACGACCGGGAGCTGGCCCACAACGACCCCAGCGCCCTGGTGTGCGGCGTGCGGTAGCTCGGTTCGTCCCGGAGGTCAGTGCTGCACCGGCGGCACCTGCGCCTGCAGCTGCCGCCGTACATGCCTGAGCAGCCCTTCGCAGGCGTCTTCCACCAGGTCCAGCACCTCTTCAAAACCCTGGCTGCCGCCGTAGTAAGGGTCGGGCACCACCGGGCTGTCGAACTGCAGGCAGAACTCCGTCATGCGCCGCAGCTTGTGCGCGTGTGCGGGGGGGCACAGGTCCTGCGCCAGGGCCAGGTTGTCCCAGTCCATGGCCAGGATCAGGTCGTAACGCGCAAAGTCCGCGTCCGCGATCTGTCGGGCCCGCAAGTCCGACAGGTCATAGCCGCGCTGCGCCGCGTGGCGCTGGGTGCGGGTGTCGGGCGGCTCGCCGGGGTGGTAGTTGTGTGTGCCGGCCGAGTCCACCACCACGCTGTGGGCCAGGCCGCTGTGGGTGATCTTGTGGCGAAACACGCCGTGGGCTGTGGGGCTTCGGCAGATGTTGCCCATGCACACGAAAAGAATCGCGTAACGAGACATGGTGGTCGCCTGCGTTCAGGCACCGATCACCACCGGGCCGCCCTTGGCAATGCCGCGCTGGTAGGCCGGGCGGGCATGCATTCGCTCCAGGTAGGCCTGCAGGTGCGGGCAGCGGCTTGCGTCGTTGGCGCGGGACATCAGTGCCTCCACCGCAAAGCTCATCTGAAAGTCCGCCATGGTCAGGTGCTCTCCTGCAAACCAGCGGTGGGTGCCCAGGTGCTCTTCAATGAACGCCAGCGCCGTGTCCACGTTGGGATCGATGAGCTTTTGCTGCACCGTGCCGCACAGGGCACGCGCAATGGGCTTCACGAAGAACGGCATGGGCTGAGTGGGGATGGTCTTGAACACCAGCTTCATCACCAGCCAGTTCATCAGCGAGCCCTCGGCATAGTGCATCCAGAATCGGCACTGGCGGTATTCGGCAGTGCGTGGCTGTGGCTGCAGGTGGGCCAGGTCGCCCCGGGCCTGCTCGCCATAGGTCTCCACCAGGTATTCAATGATGGCGCCCGACTCGGCAATCACCTCATCGCCATCCGTGATGACCGGCGACTTGCCCAGGGGGTGAATGGCCTTGAGCGCAGGCGGGGCCAGCTTGGTGGCCTTGTCGCGCGCGTAGACCTTGAGCTCGTAGGGCACGCCCAGCTCTTCCAGCAGCCAGAGGATGCGCTGTGAGCGCGAGGTTTCGAGGTGGTGCAGGGTGATCATGGGCGCCATCTTATGCCGGCCTCAGGGACCCTGTCCTTCATGGTAGGTGCAGGGGCAGGGCGCCCGTCCGCAGGCAGACTTCGCTCAGGCCTTGGGCCGGTATACCAACTGGGGCTATACCCTGTGCGCCTTCACTCAGTGCTGGGGCTCAGAGCTGCAGCAGGAACGTCCGCAGCAGGCGCCAGTGCTCAAGGGACGGTTCGGCGGCCGACTGGGCCGCCGTGTTTTCCAGCTGGCGTGCGCGCACGCTCTGGGCCGGATGGCCCAAGGTGAGCAGCACCGTGGCCAGGCTGTGTGCCAGGCGCCGCAGCGCGGGCCAGTCTTGTGCGGTACAGGCGGCGTCGCCTTGGCGCACGTCGGTCGCAAACTGCTGCAGGCAACTGGCACGGTAGGCCTTGAACAGAAATTCGTCGCCGGCAAAGTGTGTGGCAATGGCCTGCGCCTCGTCGTCAGACGCCGTATCGGGGGCCGCGGCTGCCGCAGCCGGTACGCAGGCTGGGGTCGCTGATGTCAGAGCCAGCGCATCGGTCACGCAGGCCTCCAGCGCTGCCACCGATGCGGGCTTGGACACCATGCGCCACACCTTCATGGCTTGCAGTTGCTCGCGCACGGGCGGCGTCAGGCCCGCGCTGAACACCGCCACCGGGATGCTGCGTCCCTGCACAGGCTCCTGCAGCAGTCGTTGAACCAGGTCAATGCCTGACTCGCCCGGCAGCATGAGGTCCGTGATGATGAGTTCCACGCGCCCGGCATGCAGCGCACGCATGGCGTCAGGCACGTTGGTGCAGGTCACCAGCTCGATGGGCAGCTCTTCCAGCGCCATCTGCACAAAGCGTGCGATGGAGCTGTCGTCTTCTACCAGCAGGACTTTGGGCGCGCTCATGCAGGCACCTGGGCCCGTGGAATGCACGCAGCCAGTGCGCTCGGCAGCTCGGCCACCAGCCGGGGTTTGTGAATGACCTTCACGCCCTGCAAGGCAAAGGCGTAAGGCTCGCGCTGCTGCTCGTCGAGCGACGTGACCACGATGAGGTGGCTGCGCGCAAATTGGGGGTGCGAGCGCAGCGTGGTGATCAGGGTGGCGCCATCGATGCCTGGCAGCAGGATGTCAACGATCAACACTTCGGGCTGCGTCTGCCCGTACAGCGCCAGGCCGGTAATGCCATCGTTGGCCACATGCAGCTGCGCCCCTGGAAAGTGCTGCTGCACGATGAGACCAACCAGGTTCTGGAAATGGACCGAGTCTTCGATCAGCAGGATTTGCGGCGCACGCCCTTTGGCGGGACCGGCCGGCGCCTTGGGAGGGCGGTTGGCCCCCGGCGAGCCAGCCGTTGGCAGCTGCGTGGCGCCGCCAGCGCCATGGGCGGCCATCCAGTGCTCTACCGACGCGCGCGAGATGCGGCGGTGTCCCCCCGGGGTCTTCCAGGCCTCCAGCTCGTTGCGGTCCACCATCAGCTGCACAGACCGCACGGCCATGCCGAGCATCTTGGCGACTTCGAGCGTGGTGTAGTGGTCTGCCATGGTGCGTTCCCCGAGAGGGTTGTCAGATTGCATAGATCCCGCATTTTCCTCTAATTTTCATTTGGCGATAACTTGCATTTGATAAAAATGATTGATATGATTTGCTCAATCGCAAAAAATCGCCCCTCTGTGGTTTTTGTACTCCCCTGCTGTTTCTCATGCCCCACAAGGGCCACCGCCATGAAAAAAATCCTCATCGTCGAAGACCATATCGATATTCGAAAACTGCTCAAGATGACGCTGGAATTTGATGATTTTGAGATCCACGAAGCGGCAACGGGCGATGCGGGTTGGGTGCTGGCCAGCGAGCTCCACCCTGATATCGTGCTGCTCGACGTCATGATGCCGGGCACTCTGACCGGCCTGGACGTGTGCCGACGCATCAAGTCCGATCCCGGTATGCGTCACACCAAGGTGATCATGTTGACGGCCCGGGTCCAGTCTGGCGACAAGGAGGCGGGCCTCGCAGCGGGCGCTGACGACTACCTGATGAAGCCTTTCAGCACGCTGCAGGTGCTGGAGACCATCTACCGCATGGAGGCGGCGCAGTGACCTCCGTGTTGTCATCGGAGCCGGCGCTCCTGTCGCCCGTCGACGCGCGCTGCTTTGACGAGGCTGCCGCGGCGCAGATGGAGCGGTTTGTGCGCGACTTCGGACGCATGTACCGCGAGCGCAACGAAGCCCTGCGCGAGGTCACCCGCGCGCACCATGCGGCACTGCTGCACCTGTCGGCGGCGGCCGACCTCAAGGACGACGACACTGGCGTGCACATCGTGCGCATTGGCTACCTGGCCGAAGCGCTGGCCCTTGCCCTGGGGCAGACCGCAGGCTATGCGCGAATGCTGCGAAAGGCCGCGCCCATGCACGACATCGGCAAGATCGGTACCCCGGACAGCGTGCTCAAGAAGCCCGGCAAGCTCACACCCGAAGAACGCCAGACCATGAACTGCCACGCAGCCATGGGTGCAGAGATTCTGGGGCGCTCGCACATTCCCGTGTTTCGCATGGCGGCCGACGTGGCGCTCACGCACCACGAGCGCTATGACGGCCAGGGCTACCCTGCCGGCCTGTCGGGAGAGGCGATTCCGCTGTCGGGCCGCATCACCGCCGTGGTGGATTTTTTTGACGCACTGACCATGGACCGGGTGTACCGCCCCGCGTTTTCGGTGCATGTGGCGCTGGAGATGCTGGCAGCCGAGCGCGGCCGTGCTTTTGATCCGGTGATCGTGGACACGTTTTTGGCGCATGCCGAGACCATCGATGCGCTGCGGTGCAAGATCACGCAGGAATGCCCGTCGTTCGATGCATTGATCGACGCCCCCTGACCCCTTTTGCTGCCCCTGACCGGGAGGCTGACGCAGAAGCCCCAGCCTTTGTTGACCCTAGGATTCTCAATGATGATGACCATGAAGTGGCTGAAACAGTGGGCGCTGACCGCAACGGGCCTGACCCTGGCCGCGAGTGCCGCCACTGCCCTCGGAGGGCCGGTGGCCGACCGTGTGCAGAGCCAGTCGGTGCTGCGTGTGTGCGTCTGGCCGGACTACTATGGTGTGACCTACCGCCACCCGCGCACGCAGCAGCTCGGGGGCATCGATATTGATCTGTCCGTCGAGCTGGCGCGCGATCTCAAGGCCAGGGTGGAGTACGTGGACTCATCCTTTCCCACCCTCATTGACGACCTGAACCAGGACCGGTGCGATGTGGCCATGTTCGCCATTGGCATGTTGCCCCAGCGCATGGACAAACTCGCCTTCAGCCAGCCCTACATGCGCAGCGACATTTACGGCATCACGACCAAAACCAATACGGTGATCAGGCAGTGGGCCGACATCGACAAGCCGGGGGTACTGGTGGGCGTGCAGGCCGGCACGTTCATGGAGCCCATCATGGCCCAGCGGCTCAAGCAGGCCACGTTGGTGCGCATCCAGCTGCCCGCCACGCGTGAGCGCGAACTGACGGCAGGGCGCATCGATGTGTTCATGACCGACTACCCCTACAGTCGGCGCCTGATGGACAACGCCGACTGGGCCCGGCTCATCGAGTCGCCCGAGAAATTTTCAGAGCTGCCGTATGGCTATGCGGTCAAGCGCGGGGATGTTGCCTGGCTGGCCGCGGTGGATGCCTTTGTGACGCGGATCAAAGCCGACGGCCGCCTGCAGCGCGCCGCCGCCCAGAATGGCCTGAGTGCCATCGTGGTGCGCTGATATGGCGGGTGCACCGGCGCTTCCACCGGTCTGGACCCGGCTGCGCGCGTGGGTGTTGCAGACCAGCCACCTGGTCCTGATTGCCGGAGGGCTGTCGGCGTTGGCGGCGCTGGTGGCGGTCAGTGCGTTGGCCGTGAACGACTTTCGTACGGTGCGCATCAGCCACCAGAACCATGCCGCCATGCTGGCCCGGGTGCTGGAAGACCAAGCCACGCGCACCATGCAGACGGCCGAGCTGGCGCTGGAGTCGTTGGCCACGTCGCCAGCCCTCACGGCAGTGGTCTCAGAACCCCGGCGCATGCAGGATGCCCTGGGCCAGGCGTTGGCAGCGCTGCCATTTCTGCGCGGCCTGGCGGTGGTGGATACCGGTGGTCGGGTGGTCGCCAGTACCCTGCCCGGCGACGTAGAGAGTTTTGTGGACCTGGCAAGGCTTGGCCCTCCGGTGGCGGTGGGGCGGGCGGTGCTGGGTGGCCTTACGCCGGGTCGCAGCCTGCAAAGTGTGCGCCTTGGAGGGGCAACGATGGCGGCCCCTGCGGGCGTGGCTTTCATTCCGGTGATGCATGGCTATAAGAATGAAGCCGGGCAGGTGATAGTGCTGGTGGCGCTGGTCAACCCCGATTCGCTGTCCAATTTTCAGCACCTGACGCTGGAGTCAGACATATTCGATTCGGTGGTCACTTCCTATGACGGGCAGGTGCTCGCCACTTCGGGTGCGGCCGCTTCGCTGGCGGGTAAGCAGGTGACCGGCATCCCAGTGTTCAGCAAGTTCCTGCCCCGGCAGGAGCACGCGACTTATCTGGGCGTGGGTCTGCTGGGCGAGCGGCAGATTGTCAGCTTTCGCGCCTCTGCGGCCACGCCGCTGGTGGTGGTGGTCGAGAGCTCGTACCAGGCGGCCGTGCAGCGCTGGCTGGCGGATGCCCGTGCGCTGATTGGCATCGGGTTGGCAATGGTGTCCTTGGTGCTGGGCCTGACCTTTGCGGTATGGCGGGGCATGCGCACCCGCGAGCGGGCGCGACGGGCCATTGATGCAGCGCAGGCTCGTATTGCCCGCAATGAGCGGGATCTGTCGGTGCTGATGCGCAGCGTGCAGGAGCTGATTTTTCGCACGGATGTCCAGGGCGTGATCACCTATGTGAACGCCCATTGGACCGTCATGACCGGCACCTCTCCCGACCGTGCCATTGGCAAACGCCTGTATGACCTGGTGGAGCCACAAAGCCGCAGTGACGTGGCCCGGGCCATCGATTCCCGATCTCCCGATGGGGTGCGGGTGTGCCAGGTACTGTCCCGCTCGGCAGAGGGTAAGGAGATGATGTTCAAGGTGGCGGTGGTGCCCCTGGTGGCTGCCGGGCGTGTGATCGGTTTTGCAGGCAGTGCGGTGGATGAAACCGAGCGCTGGATGGCCCAGCAGCAACTGCAGGCGCAGATTGCGTTTCAGGACCTGCTGCTGGAGACCAACCCGCTGCCCATCTCGGTCACCGACGCGCAGGACCGCTTTGTTCGCGTGAACAAGGCTTGGGAGGAATACAAAGGCCGTACCCGTTCCGCCGTGCTGGGCAAGACCGTGGGTGAGTGTCTGCCGCCCGATGAAGTCAAGGTGCATGAGTCGGCCAACAAGCAGTTGTTGCGCTGGGGTGGGCGTGCCCTGGTTGAAACACCGGTACGCCATGGCGATGGGTCGCGCCGCGACACGCGCCTGGCCAAGGCCGCCATTGCCGATGAGCATGGCCAGGTCACCGGCGTGCTCACCATCCTGATGGATGTGAGCGAGTTCCGCGAGGCCGAGCGTGCCACCCAGGAGGCCCGCGACGCGGCCGAAGAGGCATCCCGCGCCAAGTCGGAGTTTGTGGCCAACATGAGCCATGAGCTGCGCACGCCGCTGCAGTCCATTCTGGGTTTTGCCGAACTCGGCATGCTGCGTGGTCGCTCGCAGCCCAAGCTGGCGGGCATGTTTGAAGATGTCCATTCCGCAGGCCAGCGCATGCTCACGTTGGTGAACGACCTGCTGGAAGTCTCCAAGCTGGAGAGCACGGTGGGCACGTTCCATATGGAGCGCATTGACCTGCGTGGCGTGGTGCGCCCTGTGATCCGCGAGCTGGAACCTTTGCTGGAGCGCAGCCACCTGATGATGGATTTGCGCATGCCCGATGCGCCGTTGGTGGCCAGGGCAGACCCGCTGCGCTTTCAGCAGGTGATCCGTAACGTGGTGGCCAACGCCATCAAGTTTTCGCCCCCCGGCAGCACCATCACGCTGGAGGGCTACGCGGATCCTCAGGGCCAGACCCACCTGGTGGTGCGCGATGAAGGCCCCGGCATTCCGCCGACAGAGCTGCACAGCATTTTTGAGGCCTTTGTGCAGTCGAGCAAGACCAAGGATGGCTCGGGCGGCACGGGCCTGGGCCTGGCCATTTGCCGCAAGATCGTCGAGGCCATGGGCGGGCGGATCTTCGCTGAGAACATTCCTGCCAGCGGCGCCGCGTTTCACATCATCCTGCCCGCCAGAGGGCAGGTCGAAACCATGCCCGCCCCGCTGCAATGAATCGGCACATCACCCACAAAAAAGCCCTCGGATGAGGGCTTTTTTGTAGATGCTGGCGGGACGCCGCAGCGCCCCGGGGGGCCGATCAGCCGCCCTTGCGCGAACGCTTGCCAGGGTTCTTCTTGCTGCGCGTGGCGACACCACGCTCCAGGCTCACGCGCTGGCCGCGGCCGGGGGTGTTCAGCGTCACGCCGGGCAGTGGCTTGGGTTGGGGGGTACGCTTGCGGTCTGCTTCGGTGACGATCTTGTTGCCCATGATTGGTCTCTGAGAAAGTGGAGAAAAGGGCCATATTAGGCCACAGGTGCATTGCGGGCCCCAAAACGGGTGGCACCACGCCCTGCAAGGAAAGGGGCTGAAGGTTCAGCCGGGCAGTGCCCATCGCGCCAGAACCTGCGGGGCAGCGCTGCCCTGTCGGCGCAGGATGAGTGCCTCGCCCGAACTCGTACTGTCTCGCGCCAGACCGGCCTGCACAAACATGTGGCTCACCCACACTTCAAACCGGCCGCTGCGTGCGGAGGCTGCGGCCAGCGCGTCGCGCAGAGCGCGCAGATGGGCCGCTCCAGTGGTCTCCGGATAGCCCCGGGGCGAGCCCAGCGGCGCCCAGACCTGGGGTGCGCCAAAGGCCAGCGTGGCCGTGTCGATGCACCGGCACCATGGGCTGGATAACACCTTGGTTGGCTGCAACTGCCGCGCCTGAAACCATTCGCCGATGCGCCGTGCCTGGGCGCGGCCTTCGTCGTTCAGGTTGCGCTGGGTGCCGCAGTCGCCCAGACGGAACCCTGGCGGATCGAACGTGCCAGGGGCCAGCGCGTGGCGGAACAGCGCTACCACGCCACCTTGGCGCAGCAAGGCTTCTGCTCCCGCCTCCTGGGCGGCCCAGCTCTGCAAGGCCGCGACACCCAGGACGCCACCCACGGCGCCCGCCGCGCCCTTGCCCAGCAGGGTGCGCCGCGTGAGGCGTGCGCCGTCCGTGCTCGCAGGACCCCCGGCAACATCGGTATCAGGCAGCAGGCTGGAACGCATAGCCATTGCCCGATGCCGCTACGCGGCCAAAGGCAGGAAACGGGAAGTGGAAGCCACCCAGCATGGCGTTGCTGGCGGTGATGCGGGCAAACACCTCGCGCCGTACCTTGCGGGCCGCCTCGGCATCCATGTCAAAGGTCACGGCCCAGTCGGGGTTGCGTGCGAACAGCGCGGGCACATTGGTCAGGTCTGCCACATAGAAGAAGTTCTGGCCTGCCGACTTCAGCTCAAACAGCGTGTGGCCTGGCGTATGGCCATAGGCGGCCACCGACTGGATGCCCGGGGCAACCTCGTTGCCTGCTTCAAACCGCACCAGCGTGTCGGCCGGCATGGTCGCAAAGGTGCGGCGCGCGTTCTCGAACGCGCCCTTCATGCCGGCGGGAGCTGCCGCCATGCGCGCATCGTCCATCCAGAAAGCGTGTTCAGCCGCCGGCACCATCACCTTGGCCTTGGGGAAGGTCCATTCGCCAGCCTTGTTGCGCAGCCCGTTGATGTGGTCGCCGTGGAAGTGGCTGATGAGCACGGTGTCGATGTCCGAGGCCTGCATGCCAGCGGCACGCAGGCTTTCGAGTAGCTTGCCGGTGGTGGGGCCGCCAAACTCGCCCAGCCCGGTGTCGATAAGGATCTTGCGCGCCCCTGCCACCACCAGGAACGGGGTGTAGGGCACGTCGATGTAGTCGGTGGGCAGGTTCTGCGATGCGAGCAGCGCACGCACTTCGGCCAGCGGCGCGTTCTTCACAAACTCTTCGCCCAATGGGCGGCGTGTGATGCCGTCGTTCAGTGCAATCACTTCCACATCGCCCACCTTCATCCGCCTAAAGCCCGGGCTGGGCAGGGTGGGCGTACCAAAGTTGGGCGCGTTCTGAGCCCAGACGGGCACGAATGAGCCCGCAGCGTAAACAGTGCTGGCCAGGCTTGCGCCCAGGAAGTGACGGCGTGACAGCATGAAACTATCCAGTCTTGGGTTGAACTAATGAGTCGCAACTGTAGCGTCAAGCCTCAGGAAAGCGTGTGTCGGCGCACTAACCTGTTTGCAACGTGGGGCTTTTTGTCGTTAATTGGGGATAAGGATGTCCTGCATCACTCCCTGCGGTCTGTGATAGCGCGGCCTCGGGCCATCCGCTGCGTTGCTTTTTTTGCCAATAGCTCGGCTATTGGCTGCAAAAAGACGCCTTGCGGCCTGTCCCGATCCGCACTATCACCGACTCGCGAGGGTGATGCAGGACATCCTTAACCCTTTGGTCTGGCTTGGGGAGACGGGTCGTGAAGAGGAAGCTCATTCCATCTCAAAGGCTTCGCGCAACGCGGTGCAGAAGTCGCTGCTGCCGCTGAGGGTCAGGGTCAGCGTGGTGCGTGGTGGCGCGGCACTGCCTGTGGTCGTGTGCAGGTGCCCGGTCGCTTCGTCAAAGGAGAAAGTCAGCGGGCTCTGTACTTCTTGCACGCCATGCAGGTCGTAGTGCCAGGCGCCGCCGTCTTCCAGCGGTGCGCAGGCACCAGGCCAATGTGCATGCGCCCAGGCCAGCACGGCGGCGATCTCACTCTGCAAAGCAGGCAGTTGTGCGGGCAGGACGCTGGCCATGGCATCCAGGGTGCCGTTGCCATCAGCGTCTTCGCTGTAGTCAAAGTCGAGGTAGTTCAGTTGCATGGTGAGAGCAGGTGGTGAATGCGTGGGGGGTTGCTGCGTGATGGCTCAAGCCCAGGTCCGGCCCAGCGCCTGTGCGGCTTCTCCCAGCCGGGGCACCAGTTGCAGCGCCCGCGTCAGTGGCATGCGGGCCGCAGGTGCCTGCAGTGCCACGGCGCTGCGCACCTGCCGCCGTCCGCCCGCCATCACGGGCACGGCCACACAGACGAGGCCGTCCACAAACTCCTCGGCATCGGTGGCATAGCCTTGCCGCAGGATCTGCTCCAGCTCGGCTTCCAGTGCGGCGCGGTCGGTCAGGGTGGTGGCGGTGTGGCGGGTGAGGGGCAGACCGTCGAGGATGGCGGCCCGGCGTGCGGGCGACAGGTGCGCCAGAAACAGCTTGCCGCTGGCCGAGCAGTGGATGGGCACGCGGGTGCCGGGCCGCAATTCCATGCGCAGCGGAAAGGCTGACTCCACCCGGTCTAGGTAGATCACTTCAGCGCCACTCAACGCCGTGAGGTTGCAGCTTTCGCCAATGTCGGCCACCAGTTGCCGCAGCACGGCGTGGCGCACCCCATGCTGGGTGCCCGCACTCAGCGTGCTTTCGGCCAGGCGCAGCAGGCGTGGCGCGGGGGTGTAGCGCCGCCCGTCGGGCTCGCGTGCCAGCAGGCCGCCTCCTTCCAACTGGCCCAGCATGCGATGCACGCTGGGCTTGGGCCAGCCGGTGGCCTCGATGGCATCGCCCAGGCTGAAGGGCTGGCCGTGCGCGCACATCGTTTCCAGCAGTTCAAACAGGCGCAGACTGGGCGGCGTGTTGGTCATAAATCTCGGAATTCGAGACGAATTCATAAAACATTTCGGGATTATTCAGCATTGTGGCTAAGCTGCAAACCCAATTCACCGGGAGCTTCATGACCGCCTCTTTCCAGAACGTAGTGCTCACTGGCGCCTGTGGCGGGCTGGGCCAGGCGCTGGCGCGCGAGCTGATCGGCCAGGGCGCTGCCCTGGCGCTGGTGGGCCTGAACCGGCCCGTGCTGGAGACCCTGGCCGCGCTGGCGCCAGAGCGCTGCACCGTCTATACGCCCGATGTGGCCGACACCACCGCGATGCAGGCCATGGCCGCCGACTGGATGGGCCGCCAGGGGACGCCGGACCTCGTCATCGCCAATGCCGGGGTGGCCGGTGGCTTTGACACCGCCCAGGCCGACGACCTGGCCGTGATGCGGCGCATGCTGGAGATCAACCTGCTGGGCGCTGCCACCACTTTCCAGCCGTTTGTGGCAGCGATGCGGGCGCAGCGGCGCGGCGCGCTGGTGGGTGTGGCCAGCATTGCGGGCTGGCGGGGCATGCCGGGCAACGGTGCGTACTGCGCCAGCAAGGGTGGGCTGATCCGTTACCTGGAGAGTCTGCGTGCCGAGCTGCGCAGCGATTCCATCGTGGTGAGCACGGTCAGCCCCGGCTATCTGCGCACCGCGCTCACCGCAGGCAACCGTTTTGCCATGCCCGGCCTGATGGAGCCCGAGGACGCGGCGCGTGCCCTGCTGGCAGCTGTAGCCCAGGGGCGCACCCACATCGTGTTGCCCGCGCGCATCGGCTGGCTGGCGCGCCTGTTGAACCTGTTGCCCGACGCCCTGCACGACCGGCTGCTGCTGGGCCAGCCACGCAAGCCGCGCGTGGGCGAGGCGGGGGCCACCGCCATTCCGGGGCTGCCAGTCCGCGCCGACAAGAACATCGACACCTGAGAGAGAAAAGCGAATGACGACAACAACAACGATGCCGGAGACAAGCCCTGCAACGCCCGCCGCACAGGACCTGCGCGGCCACATCGCCCTCATCGGCGCCGGCCCCAGCGGGCTGGCCGCGGCGCGCAACCTGCAGAAGCTGGGTGTGCCTTTTCAGGGCTTTGAAGCGCACACCGATGTGGGAGGGCTGTGGAACATCGACAACCCGCGCAGCACCGTCTATGAATCGGCGCACCTGATCTCCAGCAAGCACACCACGGAGTTCACCGAGTTCCCCATGCGCCCCGAGGTGGCCGACTACCCAAGCCACCGGGACATGCGCCAGTATTTCTTCGACTTTGCAGAGCACTTTGGCCTGCGCCAGCACTACTGGTTTGGCACGCGCGTGCTCCGGGTCGAGCCGGTGGGCGAGGGCGCTGCACCGCTGTGGCGCGTGACGTGGACGCAGCACGGTGGCCCCGCGCAAACCGCAGAGTTCAAGGGCGTGGTCATTGCCAACGGCACGCTGGCCGAACCCAGCATGCCGCGCTTTGACGGGCACTTTGACGGGGAGCTGCTGCACACCAGCGCCTACAAGAGTGCCGAGCTGTTCAAGGGCAAGCGCGTGCTGGTGGTGGGCGCGGGCAACTCGGGCTGCGACATTGCGGTGGACGCGGTGCACTACGCGCGCAGCGTGGACATCTCGGTGCGGCGCGGCTACTACTTCGTGCCCAAGTATGTGTTCGGCAAGCCCGCCGATACGCTGGGCGGCAAGTTCAAGATGCCGCCCTGGCTCAAGCAGAAAGTGGACAGCGTGGTGCTGCAATGGTTCACCGGCGACCCTGCGCGCTTTGGCCTGCCCAAGCCCGACTACAAGATGTACGAGTCGCACCCGGTGGTCAACTCGCTGGTGCTGCACCACCTGGGCCACGGCGACATCCACGTCAAACCCGACATCGCGCGTTTTGAAGGCCACACGGTGCACTTCAAGGACGGCAGTGCGCAGGACTACGACCTGGTGCTCTGCGCCACCGGGTACAAGCTGCATTACCCCTTCATTGACCACAGCCTGCTCAACTGGCAGGGCATGGCGCCGCAGCTGTACCTCAACATCCTTTCGCCCCGGTTCGACAACCTGGCCGTGATGGGCATGATCGAGGCCAGCGGCATCGGCTGGCAGGGCCGTTATGAACAGGCCGAGCTGATGGCGCGCTTCTTCAAGGCACAGGCCGAGGGCTCGCCGCGCGCCGAGGCCCTGCGACAGGCCAAGGCCGGGCCGCCGCCCGATCTGTCGGGTGGCTTCAAGTACCTCCAGCTCGAACGCATGGCGTACTACGTGCACAAGGACACCTACCGCAACGCGGTGCGCGCTGCTGCTGCAGCCCTCGCCGCAAAGGACTGACGCCATGCTGCCTGTGGACGAAATACGCCTCAACTTCAACCCCGCGTCGCTGGTGGTGCTTAATGGGGTGCTGGGTTTTCTCATGTTCGGCATTGCGCTGGATACGCGCGTGGCCGACTTCAAGCGCGTGCTGCGCATGGCGGGTGCCATGGCGGTGGGCATTGCCGCGCAGTTCATCGTGCTGCCTGCGGTGACCTTTGCGCTCACGCTGCTGCTCAAGCCCGGGCCCAGCATTGCGCTGGGCATGATCCTGGTGGCTTGCTGCCCTCCCGGCAATGTGAGCAACATCCTCACGCACCGGGCGGGAGGCAATGTGGCGCTATCGGTGTCGATGACGGCCATCTCCAATGCGCTGGCCATCGTGCTCATGCCGCTCAACTTTGCCTTCTGGGGCGGCATGCACCCCACGGCGGCGCCGCTGCTGCGCAGCATTGCGCTCGACCCGCTGGAGATGGCGGGGCACATCGTGGTGATCATCGGGCTGCCGTTTGTGCTGGGCATCCTGTGTGCCGAAAAGCTGCCGCGCTTCACGCAGCGCGTGAACAAGCCCGTGCGCATCCTCAGTTTTTTGTGCCTCATCGGCTTCATCGTGGGTGCGGTGGCGGGCAACTGGCGCTACTTCCTCGACTACGTGGGTCTGGTGCTGCTGGCTGTGGCACTGCACGATGCGCTGGCCTTCGGCACCGGCTACGCTTGCGCACGGCTCAGCGGCTTGCCCGACTACGACCGGCGCGCCGTGAGCATTGAGGTCGGCATCCGCAATGCAGGCCTGGGCCTGGTGCTGATCTTCAGCTTCTTTGGCGGGCTGGGCGGTATGGCCGTGGTGGCGGGCGTGTGGGGTTTCTGGGACATCATCGCAGGGCTGACTCTGGCGGGCTGGTGGGGGCGCAGGCCTGCGCAGCTACCGCCGGTCGACGCGCTTGGGGAGCAGCGCACATGACCGGCCTGGGGTGGGAAAGCCGCCGCATTCTGGTCACCGGCGCAGACGGCTTTCTGGGCCGCAGCGTGGTGGCTGCACTGGCGCGTGAAGGGGTAGGGACCATCGTGGCGGCTGATGTGCGTGAGGTGCCCGCCGAGCGCCGCCTGCCCGGTGTGACCTACCGGATGCAGGACGTGCGCGACCCTGCATTGGCGCAGACGCTGGCGGACCACGCCATCGACAGCGTGGTGCACCTGGCGTCCATCGTCACGCCCGGCAAGGGCTCCAGCCGCGAGTTTGAATATTCGGTGGACGTGCTGGGCAGCCAGAACGTGCTGGATGCCTGTGTAACCACCGGCGTGAAGCAGCTGGTCGTCAGCTCCAGCGGCGCGGCGTACGGCTACCACGCCGACAACCCCGCATGGTTGCGCGAGACAGACGCGCTGCGGGGCAACGAGGTGTTTGCCTATTCACACCATAAGCGGCTGGTGGAGGAAATGCTGGCGCAATACCGCACGCAGCACCCGGCGCTGGCGCAGACAGTGCTGCGTATCGGCACCATCCTGGGCGAGCGGGTGGACAACCAGATCACGGCCTTGTTTGAAAAGCCGCGCCTGCTGGCCATCAGGGGCAGCGAGAGCCCGTTTGTCTTCATCTGGGACGAAGACGTGACCGGTGCCATCCTGCATGCGCTGCGCACGCAGCGGTCGGGCTGCTTCAACCTGGCGGGCGACGGTGCCTTGCCATTGCGCGAGATCGCCCGGCGCCTGGGCAAGCCCGTGCTGGAACTGCCCGCCGGGCTGCTGCGCACCGCGCTGGCCGTGGGCTCTGCGCTCGGCGTGAGCCGCTACGGCCCCGAGCAGCTCGACTTTCTGCGCTACCGGCCGGTGCTGCTGAACACTGCACTCAAGGAGGTGCTGGGCTATGTGCCGGGCAAGACCAGTGCCCAGGCGTTCGAGGCCTTTGTCGCTGCCCGGGCGCGGCAGGGCCGTCCGGTGGCAGCGGGCGCTGCGGTGGCGGCCGCATGAATGCGCCAGCGGCCTTGAGCCGTGGCGACCTGTTGCGCGCCCTGGCGGTGGTGGTCATCTGGGGGCTGAACTTTGTGGTGATGAAGCTCGGCCTGCAGGGCCTGAGCCCCATGCTGCTGGGCGCGCTGCGCTTTACAGCGGCATCGCTGCCCTTTTTGCTCGTCGTGCCGCGCCCGGCTTTGCCTTGGCGCTTTGTGGTGGGCTATGGGCTGGCGCAGGGGCTGGGGCAGTTCGGCTTTCTGTTTCTGGGGCTGCAGCTGGGCATGACGGCGGGCATGGCGTCGGTGGTGATGCAGACCCAGGCGTTCTTCACCTTGTTGCTGGCCGCGCCGTTGCTGGGGGAGCGCGCCAAGCCCTGGCAGTGGGGGGGCTTGTTGCTGGCGTTCGGCGGCTTGATGACCATCGGTCTCGCGCATGGCGAGGGGCCGGGCCAGATGACGCTGGCGGGGTTTGTGCTCACCCTGGGGGCGGCGTTCATGTGGGCGGTGTCCAACCTGGTGGCACGCCGCGCGGCGCAGGCCGGGGCGTATGCGCCGTTTCCGTTCATCGTGTGGAGCAGCGTGGTGCCCATCGGGCCGTTTTTTGCGCTGGCGTTGTGGAGCGATGGCTCCGCCGCCGTCTGGGGACAGCTGCAGTCTTTGAATGGCACGGGGTTGCTGGCCGTGGCCTACCTGGCCTTTCTGGCCACTTTGCTGGCCTACACGTTGTGGACGCAGCTGCTGCAGCGCCATGCGGCGGGACGGGTCACGCCGTTTTCGTTGCTGGTGCCGGTGGTGGGGCTGTGGGCGGCCTACGCCTTCCTGGGTGAAACGCCTGCACCTGTGCAGTGGGCGGGTGCGGCTGCGGTGCTCTGTGGGCTGGTGGTGAACCAGGTGGGAGGCTTGTGGTGGGCCCGGCGTGCGGCAGCTTCCTAGAATGGCCGCTTTCCGCATCGAGGAGGCAGGGTGGCTGAGAGCGCGTTTTTGTGGGTCAAAGGGTTGCGGTTTGCGTATCCGGAGTGTGCGGTGCTGGACAACCTGTCGCTGGCCTGGCCCCCGGGTCTGGCTTTGGTGCGAGGTGATGAAAGCACCGGCAAAACCACGCTGCTGCGTGTGCTGGCTGGCGAGCTGACAGCGCAGGCTGGCAGCATCACGCTGCAGGGGGTGGAACTGAAAGAAGCCGCCAAGATCTCGGCATCACTGGTCTTCTGGGCGGACCCGCGATCCAGCGAGTGGGACCCGCTCACGGCCCGGGGTTGGCTCGACAGCCTGCCCGCGCGCTACCCCCTGTGGGATGCGGCAGCCCTGGTTGAGCACATCGACGGGTTCAGCCTGCACGAGCATCTGGACAAGCCTTTTTATGCCCTGTCTACCGGCAGCAAGCGCAAGGTGCTCATGGCCGGGGCCTTGGCATCGAATGCACCGCTGACCTTGATCGACGAGCCGGTGGGCGGGCTGGATAAACCTTCCATCCGCTACCTCGCGCAGGCCCTGGCGTCCCGGGCGGCCCGACCAGATCGCCTGACCGTGGTGGCGCACTACGAAGCCCTGCCCGATGTGCCCTGGGGTTCTGTGCTGGATCTGTAGCGGTTGTGAGGTGGTAGACGGCGCCTTGGGGGCATGTGTCCTAGGGGCGGTTGTGTCGGCAAGGTCTGCCTTAGACTGCAGAGCTGACCGTTTCCTCTCACTCACGCCCCACCCTGCAAGGACCGCCCCATGGATGCGCTGCTATTTGTTCCGGTTGCCATCGCCATCTCGCTCACCCCCGGGCCCAACAACTTTTGTGGCCTCAACAACGGCATCCGTGCAGGTGTGGGCCCCGCGCTGATCGCTACGGTGGGCCGTGCAGCGGCGTTTGCCATTTTTCTGACCGTGTCTGCGGTGGGGCTGGGCGCGATGCTGCTGGCGTCCGAGGCAGCATTCACGGCGGTGAAGTGGGTGGGCGCCGCCTACCTGTTCTGGCTGGGCTGGAAGGCTTGGCACAGCCGCGAGTTCAGAGGCCTGGCACTGGATGATGCGCCCGGCGGTACCCCGGCATCGGGCCAACCGGCGCAGTTCTCTCTGCGTGCGCTCATCACCCAGGAGTTTCTGCTGGGCATCACCAACCCCAAGGCGATCATCCTGTTCGCGGCGATCTTTCCGCAGTTCATCGACCCCGCGCAGCCTGCGGCGCGCCAGTTTCTGGTGCTCGGGTCCATCTATCTGGGCAGTGAATTCGTATCGACCGCCGTGTACGCCAGCTTCGGGCGCCAGATTCGCCGCTTCATCCGCACCTCGCGCGGCGTGGCCCGACTGAACAAGGCCACGGGCGGCTTTTTCATGGGCGCTGGTGGCCTTCTGCTGGCCACCAACCGCTGATTTCGACCCCCGGGCGGGGCTGAGCCGATACATCGGTAAACCCCGCCCAAAGCGCGCGTAAATCCCCGGTAAAGGGGGCCTGCCGGACGGCGGCCCCGGGGGATGCGCTGGCTACCATACCCCTTCGCTCATTCCTGGTTGCGCCCCACCATGCCCCTGAACCGTTCGTTTGCCCGTCCACAGAGGCCCGCACAATTGCAGTCCGGCAAGCTGCGTTGGACCTCCGCGTTGTTGCTGGCCGCCATTGCTTTGGCGGCGGTGGGCGGTGGTGCCTGGTGGTGGAAGCAGCGCCAGGATGCAGCGGCTGCGGCCACCGCTGGCGGTTCCGCCACGGGCCCGAACGCGGCGCGCAGGCCGGGCGGCGGCCCCGGGCGCTTTGGCGGCGGCAACATGCAGCCCGTGTCGGTGGGCACCGTGCAGCGGGGCGATGTGCGGGTAGTGGTGAGCGCCATCGGCACCATGAGCGCCCGCGCCACGGCCGTGGTGCGCGCCAAGGTCAGCGGCGAGCTGACGTCCGTGCGCTTCAAGGAAGGCGACGAGGTGCGTGCTGGCCAGTTGCTGGCCGAGATCGATGCACGCAGCTACCAGGCTGCGCTGTCGCAGGCCCAGGGCACGCTGCAGCGCGACCAGGCTCTGCTCAAGAATGCGCAGCTCGACCTCAAGCGTTATCAGGACCTGCTGGCGCGCGACTCCATCGCCAGCCAGCAGGTGGACACCCAGGCTGCGCTGGTGCGGCAGCTGGAAGGCACCGTGGCATCCGACCAGGCGCAGGTCGATGCCGCGCGCCTGCAACTGAGCTACACCCAGGTCACCGCACCTTTTGCCGGCCGGCTGGGCCTGCGCCAGGCAGACAAGGGCAATGTGGTGGGGCCGAGCGACGCGAACGGCATCGTCACCATCAACCAGGTGCGGCCCATCGATGCAGCGTTCTCCGTGCCCGAGGCGCACCTGCCCCAGATGCGCCGCCGCATGGCCGCTGGCGAGGAGCTGCCCGTGGAGCTGTGGGACCGCGACAGCCGCCGCCAGCTGGCCAAGGGCCGTGTGGTGGCGCTGGACAACGCCATCGACAGCACCACCGGCACCATCAAGGTCAAGGCCGCTTTTGCCAATGAAGACGGCGCCCTGTACCCCAACCAGTTCGTCAACGTGCGCCTGCAGGTCAACCTGCTCCAGGGCGCGCTGACCGTGCCGGCCACGGCCGTGCAGAACAACTATGTCTACCTGGTGCAGGAAGACAGCACCGTGACCCAGCGTCGCATCCGAGTGGGCGTGACCGACGGCGACCGGGTGAGCGTCGAAGGCGAGCTGCGCGAGGGCGAGCAGGTGGTCACAGACGGCATCGACCGCCTGCGCGAAGGCGCCAAGGTCGCCGTCATCGATGCCGGTGCTGTCACCCGTGCTGACCAGGCGGCCCAGGACCAGGCCGCACAGCGCCGTGCCTTCATCGCATCGCTGCCGCCCGATGTGCGCGAAAAGCTGCAGAAGATGAGCCCCGAAGAGCGCCGCACTTTCCTGCGCGAGCGGCGGGCGCAGATGGGTGCGGGCGGCGCAGCCGCTCCAGCGTCGGCGGCGTCATCTGCTTCATCTTCCGCGTCGGGTGTGGGTGCTCCCGCCGCTGCCCCGGCGTCTGCTCCGCAGGCCTCTGCGGCGCCACAACAGCAGCGCAGTGAAGCACCAGCCCGTGCCGCTGCACCGCAAGCCTCCCCAGGCGCGGCGCCGCCTGCACCGTCTGCAGCCCCCGCAGCGCCTGCAGAGCGTGCCGCGGAACCCCCAAGGGGCATCCCTCCGCAGGTGAAGGCACTGCTGGACCAGATGCCCGCCGACGAGCGCGCCCGCGTGATGGCAATGCCGCAGGAGGAGCGCCGTGCCTACATCCGCGAGCGGCTGCAACAGCAGCCGCCGTCCCCCGGTGGCGCGGCCAGCCCGGCGCGCTGAGCGCAGCAGCACCCCGGTTTCTCCCCTGCCTGTTTTGCCAGCGCACCCGTCGCCATGAACCTGTCGCGCCTTTTCATCCTGCGTCCCATCGCTACTGCGCTGCTGATGGTGGCGATCCTGATCGCGGGGCTGATGGCCTACCGGCTGCTGCCCACCTCGGCCCTGCCCGAGGTGGACTACCCCACCATCCAGGTCACCACGCTATACCCCGGCGCGAGCCCGGACGTGATGACCTCCAACGTCACCGCACCGCTGGAGCGGCAGTTCGGCCAGATGCCGGGGCTGTCGCAAATGTCGTCCACCAGCTCGGGCGGGGCTTCGGTGATCACGCTGCGTTTTGCGCTCGACATGGCGCTGGACGTAGCCGAGCAGCAGGTGCAGGCGGCCATCAACGCAGGCAGCAACCTGCTGCCCAGCGACCTGCCCATGCCGCCGCTGTACAGCAAGGTCAACCCGGCCGATGCGCCCATCCTCACGTTGGCTATCACCTCGCCTTCGTTGCCCGTGATCCGCGTGAACGATCTGGTGGAAAACCGCCTGGCACCCAAGCTCTCGCAGGTGCAGGGCGTGGGTCTGGTGGCGATTGCGGGCGGGCGCCGCCCGGCCGTGCGCATCCAGGCCAACCCCACGGCACTGGCGCAGCTGGGCCTCACGCTGGAGGACGTGCGCACCTCCATCGCAGCAGCCAACGTCAAGCAGGCCAAGGGCGGCTTTGACGGCCCGGCCCGTGCATCCACCATTGATGCCAACGACCAGTTGCAGTCGGCGGCCGAATACCGCGACCTCATCATTGCCTTCAAGAATGGCGCCCCGGTGCGCTTGAAGGACGTGGCCGAAACGGTGGACGATGCCGAGAACACGCGCCTCGCCGCCTGGGCGGGCACGGCAGACACGGGCGCCAAGCCCGGCGTGATCCTCAACATCCGCCGCCAGCCCGGTGCCAACGTGATCGACACGGTGGACCGCATCAAGGCTCTGCTGCCGCAGCTGCAAAGCACCTTGCCCGCGTCGCTGGATGTGCAGGTGTTGACCGACCGCACGGTCACAGTGCGCGCCTCGGTGCGCGACATGCAGGTGGAGCTGGGCCTGGCCGTGCTGCTGGTGGTGGCGGTGATCTTTGTCTTTTTGCGCAGCCCATCGGCCACGCTGATCCCGAGCGTGGCCGTGCCGCTGTCGCTCATCGGCACCTGCGGGGTGATGTACCTCGCGGGCTTTTCCATCAACAACCTCACGCTGATGGCGCTGACCATCTCCACCGGCTTTGTGGTGGACGATGCCATCGTGATGATTGAGAACATTGCCCGCTATGTGGAAGAGGGCGAGGCACCGCTCGCGGCCGCGCTCAAGGGCTCGCAGCAGATCGGCTTCACCATCATCTCGCTCACTATCTCGCTGATCGCGGTGCTGATCCCGCTGCTGTTCATGGGCGATGTGGTGGGGCGGTTGTTCCACGAGTTCGCTATCACGCTGGCCGTGTCCATCCTGATCTCGGCCGTGGTGTCGCTCACGCTCACACCCATGCTGTGCGCGCGCCTGCTGCGCCACACGCCCGAGGAGAGCCATGGCCGCCTGTACCGCGCCACGGGCCATTTCTTTGACCGCACCATCGCGGGCTATGGCCGCATGCTGGGCTGGGTGCTGAACCACCGGGGCACCACCTGGCTGGTGTTTGCGGCTACGCTGGCGCTCACCGTGGTGCTGTACCTGTTCATCCCCAAAGGGTTCTTTCCGGTGCAGGACACCGGCACGCTGCAGGCCACCACTGAGGCCGACCAGTCGATCTCGTTTGCCGGCATGGCCGAGCGCCAGCAGGCCGTGGCTGAGCGCCTGCTGCAAGACCCGGCCGTGCGCAGCGTCTCGTCGTTCATTGGCGTCGATGGCGCCAACACCACGCTCAACACCGGCCGCCTGTTGATCGACCTGCAACCCCATGCAGACCGCGACAAGGCCGATGTGGTGCAGCAGCGCCTGGCCGAGCGTGTGCACAACCTGCCGGGCATTCGCCTGTTCATCCAGCCCGTGCAGGACCTGACCATTGAAGACCGGGTGGCACGCACGCAATACCAGTGGCTGCTGTCGTCGCCCGACATGCAGCAGCTGACCACCAGCACCACCGAGCTGCTGCGCCGCCTGCGCGCCTTGCCCGAGCTGACCGATGTAGCCAGCGACCTGCAGGACCAGGGCCGCCAGGCCTATGTGCAGATCGACCGCGCCCAGGCCAGCCGGCTGGGTGTGACGGTGGCGGGCATCGACGCGGCGCTGTACAACGCCTTCGGCCAGCGGCTGATCTCGACCATCTTCACCCAGTCCAACCAGTACCGCGTGGTGCTGGAGGTGGCGCCGCAGTTCAAGGTCGGGCCCGAGGCGCTGCAGAGCATCTATGTGCCCTCCAGCGTGGGGGCGCCGGTGCCGCTGTCGTCGGTGGCGCGCATCGAGGAGCGCAACATGCCGCTGGTGGTCAACCACGTGGGCCAGTTGCCCGCCGCCACCATTTCGTTCAACACCGCGCCGGGCGTGTCGCTGGGCAATGCGGTAGCGGCCATCGAGCGCGAGAAGGCGGCCGTGCAGGCTGAGGGGCAGTTGCCGCTGTCGGTGGAGACGAGCTTTCAAGGCGCGGCGCTGGCGTTCCAGGCGTCGTTGTCGAACACGCTGCTGCTGATCCTGGCGGCGGTGGTCACCATGTACATCGTGCTGGGCGTGCTGTATGAGAGCACGGTGCACCCGGTCACGATTTTGTCCACGCTGCCCTCGGCCGGGGTGGGTGCGTTGCTGGCGTTGATGGCCGCGCGGCTGGACCTGGACATCATTGCCATCATCGGCATCGTGCTGCTGATCGGCATTGTGAAGAAGAACGCAATCATGATGATCGACTTTGCGCTGGAGGCGCAGCGGGACGAGGGCTTGAGTGCGCGCGATGCGATTTATCAGGCGTGTCTGTTGCGGTTCCGGCCCATCCTGATGACGACGTTGGCGGCTTTGCTGGGGGCGTTGCCGATGATGCTTGGGACAGGGGTGGGCAGTGAGCTGCGGCATCCGCTGGGGGTGACGATGGTGGGGGGGTTGATCCTGAGTCAGTTGCTCACGCTGTTCACGACGCCGGTGATTTACCTCACGTTTGAGGGGTGGGCGCAGCGGTGGCGTGGGCGGCGGGGTGAGGTGGCGTGATGGCGTCTTCGGGTTGCGCTTTTTCGTTTGCCGTTCGGGCTGGCCGTGTTGAAGCTTTGGCGTGCTGGTTTGACACGCATGCTTGGGGTGAGGGCGGAGGCCGGGAGTCGCCCGGCATGCGAGTAACTTTCTTTTGCTTCGCCAAAAGAAAGTCACCAAAGAAAAGGCGACCCCCAGTCTGCGACCCCTTCNGGTGCGAAGGGGCAAACCTGCGGCGGTGCGGTTGCGGGGTGCGCCGTGGAACTCGCTTTGCGCTGGCGCGCGCCGCTCGGACAGCCACGGCGAGTCAGCTCACGAAGCATGGGCGCTCCGACGCCCATGCTCACCCCGCAACCGCCCCGCCGCAGGCGCAGCCAGCAGGGGTGGGACATCCGAACATCCGAACAGCCAACATCCATTCGGGCCATTGCTTCGCTCGGCCTCGTCTCGCGGGCGCAAGAGCCACGCGCTGCGCAAGCTGGGCCGAGCGAAGCAAAGGCCCGAGTGGATGTTCTGTTCCCCTTGCCCCTCTGGATGCGCCGAGGAGCGCAGGGTTTGGCGGATCAGGGCTCGCGATTGTCTGAGCGAAGTGAAACGGAGCGAGTTCGAGCGAGACCCCGCCAAACCCGGGCACCGCAGGTTGCCCCGTAGCGAAGCGCAGGGGACGCAGACAGTGGGGTCGCCCTTTCTTTGGTTCCTTTCTTTCGGCGACGCGAAAGAAAGGGACTCGCACGCAGACAGTGGGGTCGCCCTTTCTTTGGTTCCTTTCTTTCGGCGACGCGAAAGAAAGGGACTCGCATGCCGGGCGACTCCCGGCCTCCGCCCTCAACAAAGGCATGCGGCCATACCAGCGCACGCAACCAAACACTACAAAATCAATAGCTGCGAGCGCATATCCCACTAGCGCACCCAGCCAAAAACACCAAAAAACTACCCGGAGAGCCCCCCCATGAGCCTCTCCACCCCCTTCATCCACCGCCCCATCGGCACCATGCTCCTCACCCTGGGCCTGGCACTGGCGGGTGCGGTGTCGTTCTTCCTGCTGCCCGTGGCCCCGCTGCCGCAGGTGGACTACCCCACCATCTCGATCAGCGCCAGCCTGCCCGGTGCCAGCCCCGACACCATGGCCGCCACCGTCGCCACGCCGCTGGAGCGGTCGCTGGGCGCGATTGCGGGCGTCACCGAGATCACCTCGCGCTCCATCTTGGGCAGCACCTCCATCACGCTGCAGTTCGACCTGGACCGCAACGTAGACAGCGCCGCGCGCGATGTGCAGGCTGCCATCAACGCCGCACGCACGCTGCTGCCCACGGGCATGCCCAGCAACCCGACCTACCGCAAGGTCAACCCGGCCGACTCGCCCATCATGATCCTGGCACTCACGTCGGACCTGCTCACCCGCGGACAGATGTACGACGCGGCCTCCACCGTGCTCGCGCAAAAGCTCTCGCAGGTCGAGGGCGTCGGCCAGGCCACGGTGAGCGGCGGCGCGCTGCCCGCCGTGCGGGTGGAGCTGGACCCGGTGCGGCTCGCGTCCAACGGCATCTCGCTGGAACAGGTGCGCAGCGCCATCGTCAGCACCAACGCCAACCGGCCCCTGGGTGCGGTGGAGCGGGAGGACCACTACTGGCAGGTGGCCACCAACGACCAGGCCCGTGTGGCGGCCGACTATGCCCCGCTGGTGCTGCGCTGGAAGAACGGGCAGGCCGTGCGCCTGCAGGACGTGGCCGACGTGGTGGACTCGGTGCAGGACGTGCGCAACTTCGGCGTGGCCAACGGCAAGCCGGCCGTGCTGCTGCAGGTGTACAAGCAGCCCGGCGCCAACATTCTGGAGGCCGTGGAGCGCGTGCGCTCGCTGCTGCCCGCGCTGCAGGCGTCCATCCCGGCGGCCATCGACATCGAGGTGGTGTCCGACCGCACGCCCACGCTGCGCGCGTCGGTCAAGGAGGTGGAGCGTGCGCTGCTGATTGCGGTGGCGCTGGTGGTGCTGGTGGTGTTTCTCTTCTTGCGCAACGGGCGCGCCACGCTCATCCCCAGCGTGGCGGTGCCGGTGTCGCTGGCCGGCACGTTTGGCGTGATGTACCTGGCGGGCTACACGCTCGACAACCTCTCGCTGATGGCGCTCACCGTGGCCACGGGTTTTGTGGTGGACGACGCCATCGTGGTGCTGGAGAACATCATGCGCCACATGGAACGGGGCAAGACCGCGCTGAGGGCGTCTCTCGACGGAGCGCGCGAGATCGGCTTCACCGTGGTGTCGATGAGCATCTCGCTGATTGCGGTGTTCGTGCCCATCTTGTTCATGGGCGGCATCGTGGGGCGGTTTTTCCGCGAGTTCGCCATCGTCATGTCCTCGGCCATCCTGGTGTCGATGGTGGTGTCGCTCACCACCACGCCCATGATGTGCGCGGCACTGCTCAAGCCCCACAGCCCGGCACCGGCGCAGCGCCGGGGCTGGGTGGGGGCCTTCAGCCATCGGCTTGGTCGCTGGGTGGAGCGTATCCAGGTGCGAGGCATGCGCCTGTACCGCCGCAGCCTGGCCTGGTGCCTGCGCCACCAGCCCGTGGCCTTGCTGGCGCTGGCGTGTGTGGTGGGGCTCAACGTGTACCTCTACACCGCCATCGACAAGGGATTCATGCCCGAGCAGGACACCGGGCGCATCTCGGGCTTCATCCGAGCCGACCAGGCCACGTCCTACCAGGCCATGGAGCAGCGGCTGCAGCGTTTCCTGTCCATCGTGCAGGCCGATCCGGCCGTGGAACACGTAACCGGCTTCACAGGGGGCTGGCAGCGCAATGCGGCGCAGATGTTCATGACCCTCAAGCGCGGGCCGGGGCAGGAGAGTTCCGAGGCCGTGATAACGCGGCTGCGCGAGCAACTCAAGAACGAGCCGGGCGCGCGCCTGTTCCTGGTGCCGCAGCGCGACATCCGCATTGGTGGGCGGCAGAGCGGTGCATCCTTCGACTACACCCTGCAGGCCGACGACATTGGCGACCTGCGCACCTGGGAGCCGCGCATCCGCCAGGTGCTGAGCCAGCTGCCCGAGCTGGAGGACGTGAACAGCGACGTGCAGGACTTTGGACTGCAGACCTCGCTGGTCATCGACCGCGATGCCGTCACGCGCCTGGGCTTGACCATGGCGCAGATCGACGCCACGCTCAACAACGCCTTTGGCCAGCGCCAGGTGGGCGTGATCTACAACCCGCTCAACCAGTACCGCGTGGTGATGGAGGCTGCGCCGCGCTACCTGCAGAACCCCGAGACGCTGCGCGGCTTCTTCTTCGTCAACAGCCAGGGGCAGCAGATTCCGCTCACGGCGTTTGCGCGCATCACCACCACCAACACGCCGCTGTCGGTCAACCACGACCGGGGCACGCCCGCCAGCAGCATCAGCTTCAGCCTGGCGCCGGGGGTGTCGCTGTCGCAGGCCACCGAGGCGGTGAACAACGCGGTGGCTGAGTTGGGCGTGCCGGTGTCGGTGCGCGGCTCGTTCAGCGGCACGGCGGGGGCGTTTCAGGACGCACTGGCGGGCCAGCCGCTGCTGATCCTGGCAGCCATCATCACCATCTACCTGGTGCTGGGCATGTTGTACGAGAGCCTGGTGCACCCCATCACCATCCTGTCCACGCTGCCGTCTGCGGGCGTGGGCGCTTTGCTGGCGCTCATGCTGTTCAAGACCGAGTTCTCGCTCATCGCACTCATTGGCGTGATTCTGCTGATCGGCATCGTGAAGAAGAACGCGATCATGATGATCGACTTTGCCCTCACGCGGCAACGACAGCAGGGCGAGCCGGGCAGGGCGCCCGTCACCGCAGCGCAGGCCATCTACCGCGCATGCAACCTGCGGCTGCGCCCCATTCTGATGACCACCGTGGCCGCTATCTTTGGGGCCTTGCCACTGGCCCTCGGGCGGGGCGATGGGGCCGAGCTGCGGCAGCCGCTGGGTATTGCGATTGTGGGTGGCCTGCTGGTGAGCCAGTGGCTCACGCTCTACACCACGCCGGTGGTCTATGTGGCGCTCGACCGGCTGCGTGCGCGCGTGCTGCGTGCCGTGCAGCGGCGCCGCAAGCCAGCGGGCGCCATGCCCGCGGCCCCGGTGGTATTGCAAGGAAACGACGGATGACCTCTTTCACTTTTTCTCGCCTGGCTAGCCGGACGGCCGGGCCTGCGTTGCTGGCCAGCGGCCTGTGGCTGGCGGGCTGCGCGCAGACGCCGCCGTATGAGCGGCCCACCATGGACATTCCGGCCGCCTACAAAGAGCAGGCTGCCGCCCAGGCCCAGGGCATCTGGAAGCCCGCGCAGCCGCAGGCCTCCACCGCTTTGCCCGAGACCTGGTGGACCGTGTACGGCGACGCTGTGCTGGACCGCCTGCAGCAACAGGCCGAGGCCAACAGCCCCACCCTGGCGCAAAGCGCCGCCCGCCTGCGCGCGGCCCAGGCGGCCGTGACCAGCAGTAGCGCGGCCGCCTTGCCCACCGTGGGGGCCAATGCCAGCAGCAGCCGTGCGCGCAGCGGCACGCAGCTGAGTAATCAGGGCGATGGCAGCAGCACCGCGCGCATCAGTACCAGCCATTCGCTGGGCCTCACCGCCAGCTGGGAGCTGGACCTGTGGGGGCGCATCTCCGCCGGGGTGAGTGCCGCGCAGGCCAGTGCTCAGGCCAGTGCCGACGACCTGGCCGCTGCGCGGCTGTCGCTGCAGGCGGCCGTGGCGCAGACGTATTTTTCACTGCGCGCGGCCGAGGCCCAGGCGGCGCTGCTGGGCGAGACGCTCAAGGCCTACGACCGCAGCTGGGAGCTGACGCGCAACCGCCAGGCGGCCGGTGTGGCCTCCAGCGCCGATGTGGCGCAGGCCGAGGCGCAGTACAAGTCCACCCAGGTGCAGCTGCTGGAGGCCCAAACCACGCGCAGCCAGCTGGAGCACGCGCTGGCAGCGTTGCTGGGGCAGGCGCCTGCTGCCTTTGCGCTGGAGCCCACCGCCGCGCTGCCCGCACCGGCCGATGTGCCCCAGGCCCTGCCGTCCGACCTGCTGCAGCGCCGCCCCGATATCGCCGCTGCCGAACGCCGCGTGGCGGCGGCCAACGCGCAGATCGGCGTGGCGCGCGCGGCGTATTTCCCCACGCTCACGCTGTCGGCAGCGGGCGGATACCGGGGGGCGCCGCTGGCGGAGCTGTTCAGCGCGCCCAACCTGTTCTGGTCGCTGGGGCCGGCGCTCGCGGCGTCGATTTTTGACGGCGGTGCGCGCAGTGCTGCGGTAGAGACCGCCCGTGCCAACCACGCGCAGGTCACGGCCGCCTACCGCCAGACGGTGCTGACCGCGCTGCAGGAGGTGGAGGACAACCTCACGGCCGCCGCCGCGCTGGCGCAGGAGGAACAACTGCAGCGCGAGGCCACCGCCGCCGCCCAGCGTGCGCTGGACGTGGTGGAGAACCAGTACCGTGCGGGCACCGTGGGCTACCTGAATGTGCTGGCCGCCCAGACCACCGTGCTGTCATCGCAGCGCAGCCTGATCGACGTGAAGAGCCGCCGCCTGACGGCGGTGAACGCGCTGCTGAAGAACGTGGCGGGCCGCTGGGAGGTGGAGGAAGGGTAGGCCACAGCCGTCGCAAATCGACCCAAGGGCGATGGTGCACGTTGAACCCCAACAAGCAGCGGTCGCGAAATGGGCCCCAGCGCTCTGCGGATCGCGTCGTGGCGCCTGCAAACCAAAGGCGCTGCCACCGTCCACTTTGATCGGCGTGGTCAGCTCACTGTGCATGCCTGGCCCATGCATCCAGCGCCATCACAAGGAGTCGTGGCATCTGGGCCAAGCCGGCGCAGCCCATCCACTGGCTGGCGAACCTATTCCCGGGCGCCCACGGGGCAGCGGGCAAGTGCCCCCGATCTACGAGGCCCGGGGGCGTGGTGGCGACTGTCTCCTGGTGCTCGCAGAGCTAGTCACTGGCGCATGATCCACTTGTAGATCTGCTTGGCTTCGGCATCGCTGATCGGGGGGCGTTCCGAGCCATCGGGCATCTTGGCCTTCATTTCCCAGTGCTGCCCGCCGCCGTCTGTCGTGCCTTTCTGAATGGTCGCGGTCAGCGATTTTTCAGCGTCGTGGTTGCCCTTCCAGAGTTTGGCGATGTGCTTGAAAGATGGGCCTATCGTGTCTTTGCTGACCGCGTGGCACTGCAGACACTGCTTTTCCTTGACGAGCTTGGAGTTGGCGAAGGCCGGCGCACTCACCATGAGCACGCCAATCAGAATGGAACCAGATAACTTGTTCATCTTTATCCCCTCGATGGCGAAATGCCGTTCAGAACCTGTTCACGATCTCGCAGGGGTTGCGCTCCAACCCTTCGGGGAGTGGCTTTGGCAGGCGGCCTGCGCCGCGCATTCCATCCCCGCAGAGACTGCTGCGCGAATTCTGGGAGATCGTTAACAGGTACTTGCACGCTAACATGCAAGTGGCGGGCAGGTTTGATTTCGATCAATGGACCCGGATTTGTGAGTGCCAAATGGTGGGTGACAGCCGTCAGTTCCGCCGCGCCGAAGATCAGCGGGCTCCGGCGGCGCCCCCACCCAGGGCCAATCCACACTCCGGTCGATCGCGGTATCCCTACATGGCCCTGAACAGGTGTGCGTACATGCGGCTCACCGGCAGCCGCTCGGGCCGCCCGCGCAGGCTCAGGTGCTGCTTGCCCGCCTCGTCGCGCGTGACGGTGGCAATGGCCGTGGCGCGCACCAGGGTGCTGCGGTGCACCTGCCAGAACTCCTGGGGGTCGAGCTGTTCGATCAGCTCCTTGAGCGCGGTGCGGATCAGGTATTCACGCTCGGCGGTGAGCACGCGCACGTACTTGTCGGCCGCCTCGAAATACACCACTTCACCCACCGGCACCATGTGGATCTGCGTGCCGTGGCTGGCCTGGATCACGCTCAGCCGCGTGGCGGCAGCAGCAGGCGCGGCGGCGGGCGCAGTGCCCACGCCGGGCGCGCCCAGCAGCGCGCGCAACTGGGCCATGGTGGCTTCGAGTTCGGGCGAGGGCAACGCCCCCGACGGTGCAGCGGGCGGTACGCCAGTAGCTGCGACGGCCGAAGCACGCTGCGCCAGCAGGCCCTGCACCTTGGCCACGGTGCGGGCCAGCCGGTCGGCCTGGATGGGCTTGAGCAGGTAGTCCACCGCCTGGGCTTCAAACGCCTGCACGGCGTACTGGTCGTAGGCCGTGGCAAACACCAGTGCCGGAAAGGGCAGGTCATCCGGCCATGCGTCGGCCAGCTCGGCGGCCGCCTCGATGCCGCTCTGGCCGGGCATGCGGATGTCGAAGAACAGCACGTCCGGCCGCAAGGCCAGCGCCTGCCGCACCGCCGAGCGGCCGTCGCCCACCACGGCCACCACCTGCAGCTCTGGCCACGCGCGGGTCAGGTCCTGCTGCAGGGCGGCGGCCAGCAATGGTTCGTCTTCGGCAATCAGGGCGCGTGGGGCGGGCTCTGTCATGGTGTGTCGGCAGATTTCAAGGGAAAAGTGACTGTGGCGCTAGTACCGCTTGGCTTAAAAGCTATCAATTCAAGAGCGCCTGCGGCGCCGTGCAGCGTGGCCAGGCGTTCGCGCACCTGGGCCAGGCCAAAGCTCTGGCCGGGGCCTGGGGTGGGTAGGGTGGCTGGCAGGCCCGCCCCGGTGTCTTGCACTTCGATGACCAGCAGTGGGCCGTGGGGGCTCTCCTGGGTGGTGGCACGCACGGTGATGTGGCCACCTTCCACCTGGGGCTCCAGCCCGTGGCGGATGGCGTTCTCCACCAGCGGCTGCAGCAGCAGGGGCGGTACCGGCACATCGCGCAGAGCCTCGGGCAGGTCCAGTGTGTAGGCCATGCGTGGGCCCATGCGCACGGCCATCAGCTCCAGGTAGTCGCGCAGGCGCTCAAACTCCAGCGCCAGCGGGTGCTGGGTGCTGCGCGATGCGCTGAGCGTGGCGCGCAGGTAGGCAATCATGCGGTCCAGCATGTGCTGCGCCCGGGCCGGGTCGGTGCCGATGAGCACGCGCAGGTTGGCCAGGGTGTTGAACAGCATGTGGGGTTCCAGCTGTGTCTCCAGCAGCTTCAGGCGCGATTCGCTGGCGTGCATGCGCGCCTCGGCCATCTTGCCTTCCAGGTACGCCGACTTGTTGACCGCGTAGAAGTAGAACGTGCCCACCAGCCCCGCAATGGCCGTGATCAGGATGGACGTGCGCTGGTCAGCGCCAGAGATCAAGGAGCCCGCCGGGTAGAAGTGAAAGTAGTGCACGCACAGCGTGTCGGCCAGCAAGGTGCCGGCCAGGTAGCCCACGACGATGCCTACCAGAACCAGCGCAATGCCCTGCCAGCCGTGCGGCCAGCCGGTTTCGGCGGCGGACGGTATCAACTCCCGCCCCAGGTCGATGATGGCCCAGGTGAATGTGCCGATCAGCACCGAATACACCACCGGCGGCCCGTAGGGCTTGTCGGGCATGAAGGTGCACTGGATGGTGGCCACCACCAGGGTGAAGGCCACCACCTGCAGGTAGTGCCGCAGCTTGCTGACCCCGTTGAACTCGCGGTGCAGCTTCATGGCCGGTCTTGGCGGCGCTGCAGGGCCTCGCGCTCGCGCTGCACCATGCGCTCGCGCAGACCGCTGCCAGTGCCCAGCAAAAACACCGACACCCCATGCAGCACCAGCCCCAGCCCCCAGCCCAGCAGGGGGTACACCGACCACGGGCGGGTGCCAAACGCATAGCGCGACATGGCAAAGATGAGGGCGTTGACCAGCACGAAGGCCAGTGCATGCACGTACCAGCCCAGCTTGGCGTTGGCGCGGCGGCGGGCGAGTCGGTCGAGGTCTTCGGGGGGCATGGGCATGGCGCTTTGCATTCTAGGCGGCTCAATGGGCACGAAAGCGCGCCCGCTGGGGCACTGTCAGGGGCGGGGCGAAGGGGACAGCGGCTGCAGTGGCTGCAGGTGCTTGGCAAAGAACGCCACAGTGCTCGCGTCCACCTGCGGCAGCACGCTGCGGTCAAAGCCGGGCGGGTCGCCCAGCAGCTCACGGGTCAGGTCGTTCATGCGGTCCAGCGGCGGCATGGGCGACAGCATGATGCCGTGGCTGCCGTCGGACAGGTCGGCAATGTGCGTGCAGCGGTCCTGGCACGCGGCCAGCACGGCACTGCTGTGAAAGCGTGGAATCTGGTTCACGTCCTTGCCCGCAGTGATGAGCCCCAGCGCGATGCGCGGGGTGGCCAGACTGCCCATGTCGAAGTCGGCCGCAAACGGCACCACGGCCACCGTGGCCGCCACGCGCGGGTCGGTGTGTGCATACAGCGTCTCGTCGCCAAAGCGGTGGCGGATGACGGTGATGGCCACGGCCTTCTTGATGCCGTCCAGCCAGTTGCCGTGCAGGCGGGTGGTGAAGCCGACGCAGGACGAGAAATCCTCCGCCAGATGGGCCTCGCAGTGCTGCTTGAAGCGGGCGGGCGACCATTGCCCCCCGGCAAATACCAGGGCGGTATGGCCCCCGGCCGAGCCGCCGAGTACGCCCACTTTGTCCAGCGCCAGCAGGGGCGCCAGGCGCGCATCGTGCGCCACGGCGTCCACTGCCCTGGAGACTTCGGCGGGGCGGCGCTTCCAGCTCTCCGGGCCTGGGGTGGACGGGTCTTTGTAGTTGTCGCCGGCATGCTCGGGCAGGGCCACCACGAACCCGGCCTGCACCATCGCCCGGGCCAGGTCGGTGTGCACCCAAGGGCTCCCGCCCGAGCCGTGCGACACCACCACCAGCCGGCCGTTGCCCGGCACGGGTGTGCCCTGCCAGGCCAGCTGCAGCGCAAAGGGGCCGCGCTGCACGGGCTGGTCGGCCTCCTGCGCCGGGTAGAAAACGGTGACGGGGCCATCGCCCTGCTGCCCAGGCAGTTCAGCGAGGCCTACGCCCGCATGGGCAGGGCTCGCCGTGATGACTGCTGCGGCCAGCAAGGCAAGGCACCAGGCCATCCAGGTTTTTGTCATGGCCGTATTTTTGTAGTTAGGAGTCATCGTCAGCCGATCAGCGGGGGTTTTGCGCAGCCGCCAGGCGATCACGCTCTGCCTGCACCATGCGCTCGTGCAGGTTGCTGCCGCCCGCAAGAAAGAACACCACCACGCCATGGATGGCCAGGCCAATGCCCCAGCCCATGGCGGGGAATACCGCCCAGTGCAGCCCGCTGCCCACCGACAGGGCAACCAGCAGCAGGTTGACGAGGAGGTACACGCTGGCATGGATGTACCAGCCCATTTTGGCCCCGGCACGGCGGCGGGCTAGGCGTTCGATGGGGTCGGTCGTGAGTGTGTGGTTGCGCATGGGATGCTCCTGTGCAGAGGGATGGTTATGGGGGCTCAGGCGGTGGCGGGCGTTGTGGCCAGGGGGGCGCTGCGTTGCACCAGCTTCCACAGCCGCAGCGAGCGCGCTGCAAACAGACCGTTGAACACGCCATACAGCGCTGCGATCTGCAATGCAAAGCCGCTGTCGCGGGCCAGGGTGGGTTGCAGGGCCAGCTCCACGCCCACAAGGTATTTGGTGAGGAAGATGCCCAGGATCAGTGCCAGGGGCATGGCGCTGCCGGGAATGTAGAAGCAGCGCGACGTGCCCTCGTACAGCGTGCCCTGGGGCGCGGCGGGTTGCAGCCACAGCGCCACGCTGGCGATGAGCACGGCGGCCACCAGCCAGGCAGCCACCGGCAGCAGGGCCTGCCCCGTGCTTCCAAAGGCCGAGGCAATGCCATACACCGACAGACCGATCATCGCCACCGGCATGACCATGGCCCGCACGAGGCCCACGTTGCGTGCCACCAGCTGGCTGCCGCCCAGCCAGAGGAGCCCGGCCAGCAGGGCCCAGACCCAGTAGGGCGTGTTTTCGATGATGCGACCCAGCATCTGGGGTTGTTGGACAAGGAGGTTGAGCAGCATGGTGATTCGTCCTGTGAACAATGGGTGAGAACGGGTGGTGAAGGGGTCAGATCAGTCCCAGTGCGGACCAGACCGTATGGCCCAGGAAGCGTTCGGGCAGCAGCGTGAAGCCCCCGGCGACCACGCAGGCGCCGAGGTAAGTCCGTTGCATCAACTTGCGGTGGCCTACGACATTGCGGCGGGCCAGGTAGACGAAGGCCATCACCAACATGCCCAGCGTGACCGGGATCAGCAAGTGGATGAGCCCAAAGGTGCCCCAGCGCGGGCCGCCGCCGCCCGTGATGAAGAGGGCCGACACGGCGGTGGCCACCATCAGCGTGACCCAGGCGTACCCGGCGGCGCGGTGCAGGCGGGGGCGCTGCGTGGCGCCCTGGCGGGCCCACAGGGCGATGGGGCCGATGGCGACGGCAGCCAGAGCGGCGGCAAGGTGGATGGCGATGACGGGGGTGATCTGCATGGCGGGGCTCCTGGCGGGTTCGATGGAACGAACTGTGCCGATGCCCTTCCGAGGGCGCCACCGCCCTGCGACGAAATGCAGCCAACCGGGCGTGAGATGCAGCCACGCGGAGTGAGTGGTGGGCGAATTTGGCCGCCGAACGCAGCTTGGGGGGCCGTTTTGCGAGGGGCCTGGAGCCCTCGGCGGATAATCCCGCACCTATTTGCAAGGAGTGCACGTGGACGTTGTATTGCTGGTCAAGGCCGCCATCATGGGGGTGGTCGAGGGGTTGACAGAGTTTTTGCCCATCTCTTCCACCGGGCACCTGATCCTGGCAGGGTCGCTGCTGGGGTTTGACGATGCCAAGGCCAAGGTGTTCGACATTGCCATCCAGACGGGCGCGATCTTTGCGGTGATTCTGGTGTACTGGGCCAAGATCCGGTCCACCCTGGTGGCCTTGCCCACCGAGCGCCAGGCGCAGCGTTTTGCGCTCAACGTGTTCATTGCCTTCGTACCGGCCGTGGTGCTGGGCCTGCTGTTTGGCAAGGCCATCAAGGCGCACCTGTTCACGCCCGTGGTGGTGGCCAGCACTTTCATCATTGGCGGCTTCATCATCCTGTGGGCCGAGCGGCGTCCGCCGTCGGCCACCCGCATCCACAGCGTGGACGCGATGACACCGCTCGATGCCCTCAAGGTCGGCCTGGTGCAGTGCCTGGCCATGATTCCGGGCACCAGTCGCAGCGGTGCGACCATCATCGGCGGCATGCTGCTGGGCCTGTCGCGCCAGGCGGCCACTGATTTTTCGTTCTTCCTGGCCATCCCCACGCTGATCGGCGCCGGGGTGTACAGCCTGTACAAGGAGCGCGCGCTGCTGTCGGCTGCCGATATTCCACTGTTCGCCACCGGGCTGGTGTTCTCCTTTCTCAGCGCCTGGCTGTGCGTGCGCTGGTTGTTGCGCTACATCAGTACCCACAGCTTTGTGCCGTTTGCCTACTACCGCATCGTGTTCGGCATCATC
Source organism: Acidovorax sp. Root70 (assembly GCF_001428225.1). Lineage (NCBI taxonomy): Bacteria > Pseudomonadati > Pseudomonadota > Betaproteobacteria > Burkholderiales > Comamonadaceae > Acidovorax > Acidovorax sp. Root70. The sequence goes on along the minus strand of NZ_LMHQ01000007.1, from coordinate 18,225 downwards.
GTTCTGGCCACGGCATGGACTGGCTGGGTGCAGTGGGCCGACTGATAATCAGGCCATGCGCTGCACTACCGCCTGGATCTCATCTCCCTTGTTCCCCTTGCGGGCCCTGGTGATCGCCTGCGGGTGCGTCAGCCCCTGGGCAGGCGCCCAGGTATTGCCGGAGACCGCCGGCACGGAAACCGCTGTGTCCGACAAGGCAGAGGCCCAGCAGGCAGCAGCACCCAAGTTCAACTACGCAATCGGCGCCATCGTGGGAAGCAGTCCCGACTATGCGGGGGGCGATGGCCGCAAGAACAGCCTGCGTCCCGCCTGGGCCATCGAGTACGGTCGGTTTCGCCTGAGCACCTCGCGCGGCAGCGCCTTCATGGGCCATGGCCTGGGGCCCCGCGAGTCCGGCGCCAGCGCCACGCTGGCGCAGAGCGACCGCTTCAGCCTGAGCGCGGCCTTGCGCATTGACAAGGGGCGTGATGGGTCGGTCGCACCCATTCTGGTGGGGCTGCCGTCGGTGCGCTCCACGCTGCGGGCGCGGCTCAGTGCAGGCTATGCCATCACCGACCGCTGGGCGGTAGGCGCCGGGGTCTCGCAAGACATCCTGGGCCGCGACGGCGGCGCGCAGTGGTCCACGAGCATTGGCTACACCTGGCCGGTGACGGAGCAGACCAAGGTCAGCTTCGGGGCGGGCGCCAGCTTTGGCGACCGCACCTACCTGCGCGGGCATTTTGGCGTGCCGGCCGGCGGCAGCAGCCCCTTGCCCGCGTTCGAGCCGCGTGGTGGCTTGTACAGCGTGGATGCCGGGGTGGAGGTGATGACGGCACTCAACCGGCACTGGGTGGTGCTGGGTGCGGCCCGGGTGTCCCAGTTGCAGGGCGACGCGCGCCGCAGCCCGCTGACCGTGCAGCCGGTGGGCTATTCGGTATCGGTGGGGCTGGCCTACCGCTGCTGCCGCTAGGCCCGTCCCCCGCGGCATCGGTGGACCGGTGGCGGGCAGGTCTGGCGAAAGTGCTAAGCTGCCGCTCACAGACAGTTACGCCCAGGCGGTCGCACCTTGTGCTGTCACCCTTTTTCGGTGCGTGACGCCGCCTTTCCGCTGATCCTCTCCCCCACTGGGGCATTGCCGCATGACGCCAGACGCGCCTGAGTTGTCCACGCACCCGGAGACCGCCCGCAAGGAGGTGTGGTCCAAGGCGGACCTGCTTGATGTGATCACGCGCAGCGCGGGCGCCACCATGGCCGTCATTGATCGCAGTCTGTCGATGATCTACGTGAACGACGAATACGCGCGCTGGTTTGACACCGTCCCCGAGGAACTGGTCGGAAAGACACTCGTGGAGGTTTATGGTGAGCAGGATTGCGCCCGCTTCATGCCGTTTGTGAACCGGGTGCTCAGTGGCGAGCGGGTGCAGTACCAGCGCATGCTGCGCACGCCCTACGGCTTTGATGAGTGGCGCACCATCTGCCTCACGCCCTGGCACAACCCGCAAGGCGCCATTGACGGCTTCATCACCACCGCGTTGGATGTGCATGAGCTGCAGGTCACGATGAATGCGCTGCGTGCCGCCAACCAGCGCCTGTCGTCCCACATGGAAAACAGCCCCCTGGCCGTGCTGGAGATGGACCACCAGCTGCAGCTGCTGCATTGCTCGCAGCGCGCGGTGCAGTTGCTGGGCTGGCTGCACGTGGCGGGGCTGGAGGGGCGGTTGCTGACCGAACTGTTGGCACCTGCCTCGATGGACGACAGCCTGCAGCAGGCGCTGCAGCGCCTGCAGGCGGGCCAGGAGTCCCAGAACCGTGCCGAGACCTGTTTTGTGCGCAGCGATGGCACGGAGGTGCACTGCGAGTGGTTCAACTCGGCGCTGACCGATGCGAACGGCCAGGTCACGTCCATCATGGCGCTGGTGCAGGACGTGTCGGCCAAGATCCAGATCGCGCGGCAGCAGCACTACCTGGCCAACCACGACTCGCTCACCGGGCTGCTCAACCGGGCCGCTTTCCAGGGGCGGCTGGAGCAGTCGCTGCTGCATGCACGGCACACCCAGGGGGCGGTGGCGCTGCTGTTCATTGACCTTGACGGGTTCAAGCACGTGAACGACGCCGAAGGCCACCGCGCGGGCGATGAGGTGCTGCGCATCGTGGCCCAGCGCATTGCCAGCACGGTACGTGCGGGCGACACCATGGCGCGGCTGGGGGGGGATGAGTTTCTGGTGATGCTGGACCGCGAGGTGACCCGCGAGGTGACGGACACCATCGGCCTGCGCATCATCGACGCCCTGCATCAGGGCATGACGGTGGGCGGGCGAGAGCTGCGCGTAGGCGCCAGCATCGGTGTGGCGGTGTACCCCCCACTGGAAGGAGACATCGACGCGCTGATGAACCGCGCCGACCAGGCCATGTACGCTGCCAAACGCGCGGGCAAGGGCCGCCTGCATTACGCACAGACGGTCTGACCCCCTGGCCCTTCCTCTGCGCCCCGCAGGGCAGGGACACAGCAACAAGGAATCACGGCAGCCGAATGCTCTGCTGGAAGTGGAAGAAGTTGCCAGGGTCGTAGGCCGCTTTGACCCGCTGCAGCTGCGGGTAGGCGGGGCCCCAGTAGGCCGAGGCAAAGTCCGCCAGCCGCGCATCCGGGTAGTTCTGGTACACATGGCCGTTCAGGAACGGGCGAACGAGCTGCATGAAGCCGTCGAGCCAGGCCTCCATCTGGGCGCGCTCCCCAGGGTTGCGCCAGAACACATCCACCACCAGGTCTGCGTCCACATTGCGATGGACGAAGGCACTGTCGTCCACCGGGTAGCGGTTGATGGCGCCGCCATAGGGCTCCAGATAGGCCAGCGACCAGGGGTTGGGCGAGGTCTTGAAGTAGTCGATGATGCGCTGCCAGTCGGCGGGCGACAGCCGGGTGTTGATGTAGCCGCTGGCCTTGGTTTCGGCGATGCCGTCCGGCAGGTTGTCGGGCAGGGTGTAGGGGTGGTCTTCCAGCCACACGTTCATGTCGGGGTAGGTGCCGGTCTTGTCCACCAGCAGTTGCGCGCTGGGGATGGCCATCAGCGGTTCAATGGCTGCCAGCCCGTCCTCGCGGCTGCCACAGAACATGCCCTGCACCATGTACACCGGCACACCGTTCTGGAAGCCCAGGTTCATCATGTAGCCCAAGGCGTCGGGCGCACCGGTCTTCATGTAGCCCGCCTGCATCAGCGTGAGCACCTGGGCTGCGTGGGTGGCATCCCAGCTGATGGCCCAGGCCCAGACCTGGTCCAGCCGCTGCATACGGTAGGTCACCTGCAGCACCACGCCAAAGTTACCGCCCGTGCCTCCGCGCAGGGCCCAGTAGAGGTCGGGATGCTCCTGCGCGCTTGCGGTGATGATGGTGCCGTTGGCCAGCGCCACACGGAAGGAATCGACCAGGTCGCTCTGGATGCCGAAAGCGCGCGAGGTGTAGCCGTAACCACCGCCTTGTACAAAGCCCCCCACGCACACGCTGCCACAGGCGCCCGTGGGTACGTGCCAGCCTGTGTGGTTCATGGCGCCATTGAAGTGGTCGAAGTCGGTGCCAGGCAGCACATGCACGCGCTCTCGCGCAGGGTCCAGCACCACGCCTTGCAGGTCGCTCAGGTCCACCACCATGCCGCTGTTGACCGAGTAGCCGGCCGTGCTGTGGCCGCCGCAGCGCACGGCCACCCACACGCCGTAGGTGCGGGCCACGGCCAGGCACTCCAGGACATCGTTCTCGCAGGCGCAAAAGACGATGATCTCCGGATACGACTGGAACGCCGGGTTCGACTCCTGCCGCGCTGCGTTGTAGTCGGGGCTGGAGGGCAGCACGATGCGCCCTACGATCCGCGCCTCCAGCGCAGCCACCGCCTCCCACGTGAGCACCGGTGCACTGGCCTGCGCGGCGTTCAACGCCGGCTGTTTTGCTGCCAAAGATAAAAAGTGTGCGACGCGTGCGTCTTTGGCGAGGCGGGCCGAACTTTTGCGATGGGCCATGGCGAGCGATCCTTCAGGAAGTTGCGAAGCCCCGGGTGTACCGGAGCTGGATCGCTTTGACCAGAGGGAAATGGCAGGCGTGTCTTTCAGGCCGCCGCTGCGCCGCTACCTCAGGATCGTGGAAACGATCTCAGGACGAGGACAGCGCGAGGTCGCCGGTGTTGCGCCGCAAGCAGAACTTGCCGCCCTGCTTGCCGCTGTACATGGCGGCATCGGCCAGCTTGAGCAGGCCGATGGCGTCGGTGCTGTCGTGCGGGGCGATGGCATAGCCAATGGTCAGCCCGATCTCTACCTGCACGTTGTTCAGCGAAAACGGCGAGCGGAACGCATCCAGCAGCTTGTGCCCCAGCTCTTGCGCCTGTTGCATGCTCTGCAGCTGCCCGGCCATCACCACGAACTCGTCGCCGCCCAGGCGCGCCACCAGGTCGCTCTGGCGCACATGGCCTTGCAGGCGCCGGGTCACGGCCACCAGCAGCTCATCACCCACGTCGTGGCCGTGCCGGTCGTTGACGGGCTTGAACCCGTCCAGGTCCATCACATACACCGCCAGCATTTTTTCTGTGCTGCAGCGCGACAGCGCAGAAGCCAGCGAGATGTTGAGCCCACGCCGGTTGGGCAGGCCGGTGAGTGGATCGGTGTGGGCCAGCGAGCGCATCACGTCGCGCTCGCGGTTGGCGTCCAGCGCCTCCAGGCGCAGGGCCTTGGTGCGCAAGCCGAGCACGCGCATGAAGAGCAGCATGTCGAGCGTGGCGCCAAACTGGAAGGAGTGCAGGGTCCAGAAGTTCACCGGCACCCAGCCCCGGATCACACCGATGACCGTGGCAGTCGCCAGAAAGTACAGCAGCCAGGCGAGCAGCAAGGTGGAGCCGACCGGGTCCCCCAGCCTTGCGCGGCGTACTGCCCCCGGAATCCCCAAGAGCGCGGGCACCAGCCCCAGGATGCTGACGATGCCTGCCACTGCGCGGGTGCTGAGCAGGTCCAGTGCATACAGCGCGGCCAGCACCACGCACAGCACTGCGCCCCCACGCATGCTGCGCAGCAGCCAGTTGCGGGGGCGGTCTCCCGCCAGGGCCTGGCTGATGAAGAGAAAGGAGCCGCAGGTGGCCGTGAGCGCGGCCAGGCTGGCCGCATGCAGCTCCACCCAGGGCATGTCGCGCCACAGGTACTGCGTGCCCAGGCCAAACAGGTGCAGTGAAAACAGCAGGCTACCCGCAATGAGAAGTGCGTACTGGATGAACAGCACGTCGCGCAGGTTGATCCATTGCGCCAGGCTGTAGATCAGCAGGCACAACGCCAGCCCGGTGAGGATGCCTTGCAGCATCTGCTCGTTCAGTGACTTGCTGTGCCAGGCGGTGGGCTTGTTCAGGGTGATGGGCAGTACCATTGCGCCCCGGGTCTCCACACGCAGCAGCAGGTCGTAGGCGTGTCCGGGCAACATGGCCAGCGGCAGGGCGTGGGTGCGGCTGCGCAGCGGGCGCTGGGTGTAAGGCTGCAGGCTGCCCAGCGTGGTTTGCAAGGTCACATGACCGTCCGAGATGAGGTACACCTCGATGCGTTGCAGCACGGGGTAGTCGATGTCCAGCACCCAGAGACCGTTGGACGTGGCGTGCACCGCGAGCGGAATGCGCACCCAGACTGGCTCTGCCCGCACGCCCAGGGTGCCGCTGGTGCCGGGAGGCGCCTCAAAGCGTGCCGCCGCGGCCAGCGCGTCGTCCACCAGCAGGGTGCCTGATGGATCCGGCAGCACGGTGACTGCGGGCCAGGCCTCGATCGAGGGCCAGTCATCCCGCAGGTCCAGCGGCGCTGCGCTGGCAAGGGAGGCCAGGGCACTCACCAGCCAGAGCACCGCCAGCAGCAGGCCAGCGGTGTACCCCCGGCGGTTGGCAACGACCGGGGAGTGCATGGAGCCACGGGAGCGCGCGTGGATCATGATGTCAGCGCCAGTTCGCCTGGGTTGCGGCGGAGGCAGTGTTTGCCGCCTTCCTTGCCGGCGTACATGGCAGCGTCCGCGAGCCGGACCAGGTGCTGCGCGTCGCCACTGTCCAGCGGTGCCAGCGCGTAGCCAATGGTCAGCCCGACCTGGATCGACCGCTGGCTCAGCCGGAAAGGCTTTTCAAACGCGTGCAGCAGGGCCCGCCCCAGCTCCTGGGCTTGTTCGGGGGTGGCCAGATCACGCGCCATGACGATGAACTCATCCCCTCCCAGTCGTGCCGCCAGGTCGGTGTGCTGCCGCACATTGGCCTGCAGCCTTTGGCCCACGGCCACCAGCAGGTCGTCCCCTACATCGTGGCCATAGGTGTCGTTGACCGGCTTGAACCCGTCGAGGTCCATGAGGTAGAGGGCCACCAGGTGTTGGGGGTTGGCCTGCGCCAGCGCCGTCTGCAGGGCCATCTGCATGCCACGCCGGTTGCACAGTCCGGTGAGCGAGTCGGTGTAGGCCAGCGAGCGCATGGTGTCGCGCTCGCGCAGCGCTTCAGAGGCCGCATGGCGCAAGGCTGCGGAGCGTTGCCCGAGCACCCGCAGGAACAGCAGCATGTCTGCCGCAGCGCCGAGCTGGAAGGAGTGCAGCGTCCAGAAGTTGACCGGCAGCAGGCCTTGCACCAGGCACACCATGGCCACAGCCGCCGTGAAGTACGCCACCCAGGCCGCCAGCAGCGTGGTGCTGACCGAGTCCCCCTGGCGTGCCCGTGCCACGGCAATGGGCAGGCTGATGAGCGAGGGCAGGGGGCCCAGGATGCTGATGATGGCGGTGGTGGTCCGGGTGTTGATGAGGCCCAGCAGGAAGGCTGCCAGCAGTACCAGACTCAGTACTGCGCCCGCCTGCATCACTCGCTGGAAGCGGCTGTGCGGCAGGTGACCCATCAACGCGTGGCCCATGAAGAGGAACGAGCCTGCAATGGCCAGCAGCCCGGCCGCCCCCGCTGCGTGGACTTCGATCCAGAGTCGGTCGCTCCAGAGAAACTGGGTGCCGACGCCAAAGAACTGCAGAGAGAACCCCGCACTGCCCACCACCAGCATGCAGTAGTAGAGGAACAGCTTTTCGCGCTGGCTCACCCATTGGGTGAAGCTGTAGACCACCAGGCACAGGGCCAGCCCGGCCAGCACGCCCTGGAACATCTGCTCGCGCAGCGAGCGGTGCACCAAGTAGGGCGCCTTGCTCAGGGTGATGGGCAGGATCATCGCGCCCGAGGTCTGCACCCGGATCAGCAATTCATAGGGCGTATCCGCCGCCAGATCCAGTGTCATCGCCGGTGTGCGGCCCCGCAATGGGCGCTCGGAGTAGGGCCGCAGGTTGCCCAGTGCGGCGTGCTGCACCACCCGGCCGCCGGTGGCCAGGTAAACATCCACCTCGTTGAGCACCGCAAAGTCGATGTTGACGATCCACTCGTTGCCTGATGGCACCCGGGACATCAGGGGCAGGCGCAGCCAGACGGCCTCCTTGCGCACGCCCAGGCTCCCGCCGCGGCTGGGGGGCTCGGCAAAATCCTGCAAGTGCCCCAGTACGTCCTGCACGCCCCATTGCAAAGAGGAGTCGGTCAGCAGCGTGGCTGTCGACCAGACGTTCACCGGGCGGGCGTCGTCCGGCAGCATCAGGGGCTGCGGGGCAGTCGCCCGCGCCGCGGGCATGGCCAGCACCAGCATCAGCCCCAGGGCCAGTAACCAGAGCGCCCAGCGCCCCACCGTGCGCAGGGGGAAGGCCTGCACGCGTGGTGCAAACGCTTGCTGGGGAGGGCGATGGCGCATGGCGTGGACTGCCCGGACGACGCGGGCCCAGGGTAGTACGCACGCGGGGTGCACGCACACGGGGTGCAAGGGGCGCGGGGAGTGGCGGTGCATCGTTGTCACGCGAGCGCCGGCGTGGTGGTGATGCGACGCACCGAGTGCTTGCCGCCTTGTTTGCCCGCGTACATCGCGGCGTCTGCGTGCCGCAGCAGACCCTGCGGATCGTCACTGTCGATGGGGGCCAGTGCGTACCCGATGGTCAGGCCCACCTGGATGCGCAGATGGCTCAGTGTGAAGGGATGCTCGAACGCCCGAAGGAGCGAGCGGCCCAGGTCCTCGGCCTGCTCGGGCGTGGCCAGGTCGCGGGCCATGATGATGAATTCATCGCCGCCGAGCCGGGCGACCAGGTCGGTCTGGTGTCGCACATTGGCCTGCAGGCGGTGGCCCACCGCCACCAGCAGGTCATCGCCCACATCGTGGCCGTGCGCGTCATTGACAGGCTTGAATCCGTCCAGATCCATGAGGTACACGGCCACCAGCCGCTGCGGCGAACAGTGGGCCAGCGCCGCATGCAGCGCATGCTGCAGGCCACGCCGGTTGCTCAGGCCCGTGAGCGGATCGGTATGGGCCAGCGAGTGCATCAGGTCGCGCTCGCGCATGGCCTCCTGGGCTTGCGCCTTCACGGCCCGGGCGCGCAGGCCCATCACACGAAAGAACAGCAGCATGTCTGCCGTGGCGCCAAGCTGGAACGAGTGCAGCGTCCAGAAGTTGGCCGGCACCCAGCCCTGCACCAGGCACACCATCACGCCCGCGGCCACGCCGTAGGCAATCCAGGCCACCAGCAGGGTCGCGCCAATGGGGTCCTTTTGCCGCACCCGGGTGAGGGCCGCTGGCAGGCTGAAGAGGGATGGCAGCGGGGCCGCCAGGCTCAGGAAGGCAATGGCGATGGGTACGCTCAACCAGCCGATCACGACGGCGGCGCAGACCCCTGCCGTGATTGCGGCACCCACGCGCATGGTGCGTGCATACCGGCTGCCCGGCGCGTTGCCCGCCAGGGTGTTGCCTAGGAAGAGGAACGAGCCGGCGAGCGCTATCAACCCTGCCGCCGGGCCCGAATGCCGGTCCATCCACGGATTGCCTGGCCACAGGTACTGCGGGCCGATGCCGAAAAACTGCAGCGAGAAGCCTGCACTGCCGAGCACGACCAGCGCATAAAAGCCGAACATGGGGTCGCGCTGCGTCACCCACTGGATCAGGCTGTACGCCAGCAGGCAGAACGCCAGCCCGTTGAGCAAGCCCTGCAGCATCTGCTCGCCTAGGGCCTGGCGCATGTGATGCGGCATTTCGCTGACCGTGATGGGCAGGATCAGCGGCCCGGTGGCCTGCACCCGTATCAGCAGGTCGTAAGGCTGCCCGGCCCGCAGGTCGAACACCATCGCGGGCGTGCGGCTGGATTGCTGCGTCTGCTCGGACGGGCTGGTGCGGATTTGCTGCAGCACCTTGCCGCCGCTGGCCAGGTACATCTCGGCCCTCAGCGAGCTGTAGCCGATATTGACCACCCACGGAGTGCGCGGCGTCTCGGGCGCGATAAGGGGAATGTGCAGCCAGATCGCTGCCTTGTGCAGCCCCAGCGAATTGCCGCGCCGGGTGGGCGCCTCGAACTCGTCCAAGCGGCCCAGCATGTCCTGCACCGTGAGCTCGGCGGTGGGGTCCGCCTTGAGCGTGATGGTCCCCCAGGCGTCCACTTGCGGTGTGTCTTGCGTGAGCACCAGGGGCTCGGCCGCGTGTACACCCCAAGGCAGGGCCAGGAGCGCCAGAAGACACAGCACAAAGCCTGCCACGCCGCAACGCGCGCGCCTGAGACGGGCCAGCATCGGGAGGTTGCGCAGCGGTGGGTGCATCGGCGTGCGGGCAACGGCTAGGTGGCTTGCTGCGCTGTGCCCGACGGGGCAACCTGGCCAGGCTGTGTGGGCTGCGCCTTTGCGGCCAGGCCCAGGCTCCAGCTGCCAGAAGTGGTCAGCCGGTCCTCGATGCGGTTGAGCCAGCGGGGGGCATGGGGGTCGTCGCTCCAGCTGTGCACCACGGTGTCCACCTGGTTGAGCAGCTCGGTGGGCAGTTGCAGCGGGCGCGTCTGGCTCATCAGTACCCGACTCATGAAGTGGTAGCCCAGCGCCCGCGTGAGCATGCGCACGATCGAAAAACGCGGCAGCAGCAGCCCCACCACGGTGTCGATGGCACGCGCCAGCAGCAGCACGCCCCAGAACAGCAGGGCCGACAGCCAGGGCACTGGCTGGTTCAGCCCCAGGTCCTCCGCAGTCGCGCGGCCGCACAGGTAGCGGGTCATGAGCTGCGGGAAGGGCTTGACGATGCGCCACGGCAATGCCTTCGCCATGGTCTGCATCAGCGCCTGGCCCAGTGCAGGGCGCGGATCGGGTGTCACCGGCTCGGCGCGGCCGCGGGCCTGCATCAGCGCCATCAGTGCATCGCCCTGCGGCATGGTCTCCACCATCAGGGCGCGGTCAATGCCCAGGATGTGGCCCACCACGTTCCAGGCATGCAGGTAGGCCTCTTCGTCGCCGGGAGGCAGCCCGAGGCCCAGGCGGCGCAGGCTGCGCAGGAACACGTAGCCAAAGGTCAGCAGCGTGTAGGCCAGCTCCTCCTGGTTGCAAGGCAGGCCTTTGGCGGCGAGGTTCCAGCCGCGTGCGTACAGTGTCTGGTACATCACCGACCGGCCGCCGCCCATGGGGGCCGCGCGCGGTGCCACCAGGCCGTCTCCGCCCGCCTGCCATTGCGCCATGGCGTGTTCGGGGCTGCCATGCAGGATGAGGTTGCGCACGGTGGCGTGGATCAGCCGTACCTTGAGCACCTGCGCTACGCCCGCGCCCCGTGAACTGAGACCTCCGTGCAGCATCACCGGGAAGATCATGGCCGCCGTGGACCGGATGCGGTACTCGGTGTTCTGCTCCAGTTGGCCGGTGGTGTGCAGCACGCTCGACAGGTCCGGCACCACATAGCACTCGGGCAGGCTGGCACAGAACAGCAGAATGCACGACAGCGCTCCGTGGTCCATGAAGAGCTTTTCGGCACGCTCTATCTTGCGGGCATCGGCCCAAGCCGGCAGCACCTGGGCGGTTTGCACATAGTGGTTCAGTGCCTCGGCCATCTCAGCGGTGACATACCCCTTGGCGGCCTGGTCGCCTTCGCCCACTTGCACCGGGCCTTCGGTTGCCTGCCAGCTGGCCAGCGTGGCGTTGTCCGTCCACTGGCTGAACAGCAGGTTCACTGTGTTGATGTGCGCCCATTGCGGTGCGTCGGCGGCCACGTCGGTGGCGGGCCAGGGCCCGAGGATCTTGGCAATCGTCTCGTCCGCCAGGGGGTCGGCGTGGTGTTGCATGGGGGCGAGGTCGGCGGTGGGCATGCGGGTGCTGAGGGGTTTGCTGCTCATGCCGCGACCTTACCCGGTGCGCGCCAGCGTTGGAAGCCCGCCAGCGCGCAGAGCAGAGGGATTCCCATGGCGAAGGGTGCGATGGATCGGATTTCCACCGGGTTGCCCAGAATCATCTGGAACACCATGCCAGAGGCATAGATGGCCAGCGGCACCATCGCGTGCCGCCGCAGGAAGGGGCTGGCGGGTTGCGGTGCCAGCTGGCGGACTGACATGCGAAAGCTGAAGAGGATCACAAAGGCCACGAACACCCAGCCAAAAAAGCCCTGTACCGTTTCGCCGAACCAGGCGCCATCGGTCTTGGCCATGATCCAGGCCTTGAGGGTGTACACAAAGTAGGGGTCTGCGCCCAGATCGAACGCGGTCACGATCATGGCGGCCAGAAATGACAGCATGGCGGCATTGCCGAGGCCCGGCGCACCGTCCACCGCGGATTGCCAGACGATGAGGTTGCTGATCACGTAGCCCGCATAGGTCAGCGCAAACCACATCATGGGGATGACCAGTGGCACGTCCAGCAGGCGCGGGCCCAGCACGTCGGTGTAGGTGTAGTGCCCAAAGAACCAGCCCCGGCTGGAGCCCATCTGCTCGGCAAACCAGCCCATGCTGACCGCAATCGCCACAAACTGCAGCGCAGCGCGGGTGCCCAGCAAGTGCGCGGCACTGGCCCAGCAGCAGGCAAACATCAGCACCGAGGCGATGACGATGGCGATGGTCGTGTCGTTGTGGGTGCGTACCGCCGTTGCGATCACAAAGGCGGCCAGCAGGGCAAAGCTGAGCGCGGGTAGGCGCCCGGCCGTCGGGGGCGGTGCAGGCATGTCGGGTGTATCACGCTGTAACAATTTCGCGAGTGTAGGGGATTGGCGCGCGGTATGTGTCCCCTGTTTGCCCTGACACGGGGGCTCCGAACAGCGTTTTTTTGCGTGCTGCCGCCGGGTTTTGGTGGTAGGGCGGTGTGAGGCGAGCCTGCGCGGGGCTGCGCCGTACCCCCTCAGCGCCGGTCGGGTGTGAGCGTGGCCAGGTTGAGCAGCGCCGCCTCGATGGCGGCCGCAGTGGCCACCGGCTGCTCCATGGGAAACAGGTGGCTGCCGTCCAGCATCATGGTGCGGCCCTCGGTGATGCGCAGGGTCATGGCCATGCCGACCTGCTTCATCTCTTCGGAGTCGCGCCCGCCGATGAAGGCGGCGGGGCACTGCAGCGGGTGCTTGCTCAGCAGGCGGCCGAGGTTGTGGGGCAGGGTGTTGTAGATGGCGGTTTCCACCGCGCGGTCAAAGCCCAGCACCCGTTTGCCATCCTGATCCTGGAGCCCGTGGGTGATGTAATCCTGCAACACATCGGGGTGCCAGCGTGCAAAGGCTTTCTTCTTGCGAAAGTGCTCCAGCGCTTCTTCGCTGCTGGCCCAGCTGAAGCGGCGCTGGCGGCTGACGCGGCCCGGCGAGATTGAGCCCACCACCTGGGTGCGCTTGGCCACGCTGACCACGTTGGCCTTCCAGCCACCAATGAGCGGCGAGTCGATCAGCAGCACGCCGCGCACCAGTTCAGGGTGGCGGGCGGCGGCCATCACGCTCAAAAAACCGCCCAGCGAATGCCCCACCAGGAATACCGGTTGGCCCAGGCGCTGCACCTGTACCGTCGCAAAGTCGGCCAGGTGCTGCACCAGGTGCGGCCAGTTGTTGGTGACGGGGTATTGCGGATCGTGGCCATAGCGTTCGACCGCGCTGACTTCAAAACCCCGGCTCTTGAGGTGCTTGAACAGCACACGGTAGGTGCTGGCCGGAAAGCTGTTGGCGTGCGAGAAAACGATGGGGAGCATGGAGGGCATGGCGGAGCGGCGGGGCCGGGGTGCAGGCGCGCACGCGGCCGGGTGCCGTCCGGTGCGCTGACCGAGGGGCTTCAGATCAGCCGGTCGGTGTGGTTGGTGATCTTCTTGAGCGGCTTGCTGCGCGATGGGGTGACCATGATCGGCACCTCGGTGGCGCCGCCGCTCCAGGCGGGGTCTTCGATGCTGTCGAACACCTGGCGCAGCTTCTGGCCCCAGCTGTCGTGCAGCATGCGGAAATACGGGTTGTTCTCGTCGATGCAGATCACCTTGTCGGTGGCAAAGCGGTCTGCCTCGTACACCACCAGATCCAGCGGCAGGCCCACCGACAGGTTGGATTTGAGCGTGCTGTCCATCGACACCAGCGCGCACTTGGCGGCCTCGTCCAGCGGGGTTTCAGGCGTGAGCACGCGGTCGAGCACGGGCTTGCCGTATTTGGATTCGCCCACTTGGAAGTACGGCGTCTCGGACGTCGCTTCGATGAAATTGCCCGCTGAGTACACCTGGAACAGGCGCATGCCTTCGCCCTTGATCTGGCCGCCAAACACCATGGACACATTGAAGTCCACGCCCGAGCGCTTGAGGGCAGCGCCGTCGCGCTCGTGCACGTGGCGCACGGCAGCACCCAGCACGCGGGCGGCGTCAAACATGCTCTTGGCGTTCCAGATGGTGATGGCCTCGCCCGACTCTCCGTCCTTGATCTGCTCGGTCTGCAAGATCTCGCGCACTGACTGCGAGATGGACAGGTTGCCCGCCGACAGCAGCACCATGAAGCGGTCGCCCGCCTTCTCATAGACCATCATCTTGCGAAACGAGCTGATCTGGTCCAGGCCGGCGTTGGTGCGGGAATCGGACAGGAAGACGAGTCCGGCGTTGAGTTTGATGGCGACGCAGTACGTCATGGAGCAATGGGGTGTATTGGAGGGAGGAAAGCGGCGAGTTTAGTCGCCTGCAGCCCTGGCGGCCTGTGCCCCCATCTGGCAGCCAGGGGCAGCCGTGGGGCGTGGTGATGCAAAAATGATAGCAATGAGTGCATGTAGCACTAGCGCTTGCTGCCCCTGGGGCTCAAAAATGGCCCGGTGGTATGCCCAGAGCCTGTTCCGCGATCGCCCCGAGGCCCTGCGCCGCGTCGCTTCAGCCCACCATCTTCTTGAGCTGGTACAGCGCATCCAGCGCCTCGCGCGGGCTCAGGGCATCGGGGTTGATGCCGGCCAGGGCGGCTTCGACCGGGCTGGCGCCTGCGCTTTCGGGCACCTCGGGGGCGGCAAACAGGTCCACTTGCAATTCGTCCTCGCCCGCGCGCTCCTCCAGCGCTGCCAGCGCGTGCCGCGCGTGGTGCAGCACGGGCGAGGGCATGCCCGCCAGCTTGGCCACCTGGATGCCGTAGCTGCGGCTGGCCGGGCCGGGCTGGATCTCGTGCAAAAAGACGATGTCGGCGCCGCTCTCGGTGGCGCTCACATGCATGTTGATCGCGTGGCGCGCCTTGGCGGGCAGCTCGGTCAGCTCGAAGTAGTGCGTGGCAAACAGCGTGAAGGCGCGGGTCTTGTCGTGCAGATGCGTGGCAATGCCGCTGGCCAGTGCCAAGCCGTCGAACGTGCTGGTGCCTCGGCCGATCTCGTCCATCAGCACCAGGCTGTGGGGCGTGGCGGCGTGCAATATCTGCGCGGCCTCGGTCATCTCCAGCATGAAGGTGGACTGCGCGTTGGCCAGGTCGTCGGCCGCGCCGATGCGGGTGTGGATGGCGTCGATAGGCCCCAGGCGGCAGCTCGTGGCGGGCACATGGCTGCCCATGCTGGCCAGCAGCACGATCAGAGCCACCTGCCGCATGTAGGTCGATTTACCGCCCATGTTGGGGCCGGTGATGACCTGCATGCGCGTGTTGGCGTTCATTCGCGTGTGGTTGGCGATGAAGCTGCCGCTCGACGTTTCGGCCAAGCGCGCTTCCACCACCGGGTGGCGGCCGCCCTCGATCTCGATGCAGGGCTCGGGCACGAACTGGGGCGCACACCAGTTCAGGGTGAGCGAGCGCTCGGCCAGCGTGCACAGCACATCCAGTGTGGCCAGCGCCTGCGCCAGACGGGTCAGCTGCGGAATGTGGGGCTGCAGCTGGTCGAGGATCTGCTCGTACAGCCACTTCTCGCGCGCCAGCGCACGCTCGTTGGCCGACAGGGCCTTGTCCTCGAACGCCTTGAGTTCGGGCGTGATGAAGCGCTCGGCATTCTTGAGCGTCTGGCGGCGGCGGTAGTCGTCGGGCACCCGGTCCAGGTGGCTGCCGGTCACTTCAATATAGAAGCCGTGCACCTTGTTGAACTGCACACGCAGGTTGGGGATGCCGGTGCGCGCCTTTTCGCGCGTCTCCAGGTCGAGCAAAAAGGCGTCGCAGTTGGTCTGGATGGCACGCAGCTCGTCCAGCTCGGTGTCAAAGCCGTTGGCAATCACGCCGCCGTCGCGCACCAGGGCGGCAGGCTCTTCGGCAATCGCGGCCTGCAGCAGGGCCATGCAACCCTCGGGCGGCTGCAGGTGGCTGAAAATCTGAATCAAATAGGCTTCTGGTGCTTTTCCATTCAGCGCGAGCAGCTCTGATTTTTGTAGCGTCTTGCCCAGGGCAACCAGCTCGCGCGGGCGCACCTGTCGCAGCGCGATGCGCGCAGTGATGCGCTCCACGTCGCTCACGCCCTTGAGTTCACCCCTTAGCGTGGACCAGGGGCCCGCGCCGCCGCCAGCGCCCCCGGCACCTCTGAGGGCGGTAGTGGCCGAGAGGCGCTGGCGCGCCTCGGCGCGGTCGCGCTGGGGCTCCAGCAGCCAGGTCTTGAGCAGGCGGCTGCCCATGCCGGTCATGCAGGTGTCCAGCAGTGAGAACAGCGTGGGCGCATCGTCGCCGCGCAAGGTCTTCACCAGCTCCAGGTTGCGGCGCGTGGTGGCGGGCAGGTCGATGAGGTCGTCGCCCCGCTGCACCTGCACGCTGTGCACGTGCGTGAGCGTGCGGCCTTGTGTGTGCTCGGCGTACTGCAGCAGCCCGGCGGCGGCGGCATGGGCCTCGCCCAGGTCTTGCGCGCCCCAGGCCTGCAGGCTGGCAGCGCCCAGGTTTTCGAGCAGCTTGCGCTCGCCCAGGGCGCTGTCAAACTGCCAGTCGGGCCGCAGGCTCATGGGGCAGGTGAAGGCGCCGCCCTGGCGCAGCACCTGCAGTTGTTGCTCAAAGCGCTCGGTCACGCCCGCGCTGTAGATCAGCTCGCTGGGCGCCACGCGCGCCAGCCAGGCGCCCAGTTCGTCCAGAGCGCACTCGGCCAGGTACACGCGGCCCTGCGTCACGCTCAGCCAGGCCAGCCCGCAACGCGCGCGCGGCGCCTGGTGCACGGCCATCAGCAGCGATTCGGATTTTTCGGACAGCAGCTCGGTGTCGGTCAGCGTGCCGGGCGTGACCACGCGCACCACCTTGCGTTCCACCGGGCCTTTGCTGGCGCCCACCTCGCCCACCTGCTCGGCAATGGCCACCGACTCGCCCATCTTGATGAGGCGGGCCAGGTAGTTCTCCAGCGCGTGGAAGGGCACGCCCGCCATCATCACCGGCTGCCCACCCGACTGGCCGCGCTGCGTGAGCGTGATGTCCAGCAGGCGCGCCGCCTTCTCAGCGTCTTGCCAGAAGACCTCGTAGAAGTCGCCCATGCGGTAGAACAACAGCGTCTCTGGGTACCCGGCCTTGAGGGCCAGGTACTGCTGCATCATGGGGGTGTGGTGTTCGAGCGTGTCCGACATGCAGGGGGTGGCAGGAATGAGGCGTGGACTGTAGCAGTTCGATCATCGGGTTTCCCCCTGGGCAATTCCACTGCGTTCTGCCAAGATGTTACGTTTTGACATACTCTTGGCTGTATGCTGGCAGCTTGACCCGGAACGGAGTCTCCCTCCGTTGAGCGTTGGTGTTTCAACCCCAGGATTCAGAGGCTTCAGAGCGACCGTGATTTCGTCCGAACTGCTGACCGACCTCCTCGCCCCGTCCGGGGAAGGCCTCATCGAGCCCATGGCGCAGGCGCGCCTGCAGGCGCTGGTGGATGCGGTGCCAGTGGCGCTCATGGAGTTTCGCCTGCAGGACGGCCGCCTGCTGCTGCTGGCGGCCAACGCGGCGGCTCGGCGCATGCCCGGGCTGGGTGCGGTGCGGCACCCGGGCGTGGACGCCTGCGAGGTGTTTGACCTGCTGGCCGACACACCTTTGATGGACCAGTTGCACGGCGTGGTGCGCGTGGGTGCACCGCTGGAGTGCCGCCAGGTGGTGCGCGAGCCCGGCCGCCTGCTGCTGGCGTGGGACCTGTCGGCCCGCCGTGTGACCAACGACTGCATCGTGGTCACGGTGCGCGATGCCTCCGAGGCCGAGAACTTGCGTGCCGCACTGGCCGCGTCCGAGCGCGCGCTGGAAGACGTGCGGCGCGAGTTTCGCGAGCAGACCGACGTGTTCAACACCATGGAAAGCCTGGCGCGCACCGGCCACTGGCGCCGCATCGAAGACCCAGGTGAGACCGTGCTGCTGTGGTCGCCTGGTCTGTGCAACATCGCAGGCTTCGAGCAGCAGGAATGGGTGGACCCAGAGCGTGCAGTGAGCGGCATCCTGCCTGAGGACCGCCATGTGTTCGACAAAGTCCGCGAACAGGGCTCTGGGCTGGATGTGGAGTACCGGTGGCGCCGGCCCGACGGCGAAGTGCGCTGGATGCGCTCGCGTGTGCAGCGCACCTTGCCGCGCGATGGCGTGCAGGTGGTCATGGGCGTGGTGCAGGATGTGACCGACGAGCACCGCGCGGCCGAGCAGCTGCGGGAACAATTGCTGTTCATCCAGCGCATCGCCAGCCGCATTCCCGGCTTCATCTACGAATACCGACTGCACTCCGATGGCGTCACCAGCGTGCAGTACATCAGTGATGCCGTCCGTGAGTTCATGGGAGTGGAACCCCATGAGGTGACGGCCGACCATGGCGTGCTCTCGCTCCGCGTGATTGCCGAAGACCTGCCGCTGGTGCAGCGCTCGGCCATGATGTCGGTGCGTAAGCTGGTGCCATGGCAGTGCGAGTACCGCGTGCGGATGGACGACGGCAGCGTGCGCTGGCACATGACCAATGCCATTCCCCATCGCGAGGCCGATGGCTCGGTGGTCTCTCATGGTTTCACCATGGACATCACAGACCGCAAGCGAGCAGAACAAGAGATCGAACGCCTGGCCTTCTACGACGCCCTCACCGGCCTGCCCAACCGCCGCCTGCTGCTCGATCGC
>NZ_LMHQ01000006.1:0-101017 GCF_001428225.1 Acidovorax sp. Root70 | reverse complement strand
ATGTTCTTTGTTTTCCATGCTCAGTCCTTCATTTACCCAGTTTTGCGACATGCTTTTGGCCGTTGCCAGCGCATCGTCCGCGTCGTTTGTGTAGTACGCAATCGCTTCCTGCCTTTCCTCGCACCATGCCCTGCCTTTGTCGGGATAGCGCTCGGAAAGCCTGTACAGGTTGACTGTGACACGCCACTCACCATCGGCGTGCAGCGCAGTCATCCCTGGAAGTTCCTTGATCGCGTCTCTTGTTGCCTTGATAGATGCCATTTTTGTTCCACGAGTGCAGCGCCTACGGCGCGGGTCCACCTACCTCAATGTCGCTGTACTGGCCGTCCAACGCCACATCCAGCTCGAAGCCGTCCAGCGCGATCTCATCGTCCTGGTCCTGGGCGACGCCCGCATTCACCTGCTGCGTTGCCTCGTCGCCCAAGCGGAGGCCTCCAAAGTCAATCTCCACATCCTCATCGCCAGCTTGAGCAGCCGGTGACGGGGAAACAGGCACCGGCACCGGCACCGGCATCGGCCACACCACCCCACCACCCCCTGGCGCAGCGGGCGGCGGGGTGACAACGGGAGCGGCAGCGGGCATCGGCCACGCCACATGCCCACCCCCTGGCGCAGCAGGCGGTTCCGCAACAGGCTCTTGCGTGACTGCGGGCTTGATCGGCGCAAAATTCGGCAGCTCACCCTTGATGATCTTTTTGAGGTCAATGCCCTGTTGACGCTTCGCATTGGGGTCAGCCGCGCCAATTGCGTTGTCGGAAAGGTGCCCTTCAACAATTGCGCGTAGCTCTGGGTCGAAGTCAAAGACTGCGTTGTAGATTTTCTCGGCGTCGCGAGCCGCCTTGAAGATCGCAGAACGGTCCTCTTTCAAGAGCTTGATGTAGTCATCAAGGTAGGCCGCGTGGTCTTGCAGACCGCCCTCCACGCCCAGTGCGGCGCAGATCATGGCCGACGCCATCTCGGCGCGCAGTTCTTCCCACACATATTCGGGCGAGTCGCGCTTGGCATCCTCAACGCCACGATTCAGCCGGGACTCGTGGCCCGTCCAATGCGCGATCTCGTGGATGACAGTGCGGTAGTAGTCACCTGGGGTCTTGAAGTGACCGCGAGGCGGCACCGTGATTTCGTCGCCCGCTGGATCGTAGAAGGCTCTATTGACCAAAGCGCCCTTGGCAGCTCGGGTCAGCTCACGATGTTCGATCACGGCGCCGGTTGCCTGGATCAGGCGCTCTGCATGCTCATTGGCATTGAACGGGCGCCGCTCTTTCATGGGCGGCATGCCCACCACATCGGCCCCGTTGAACACCAGGGCATAGATGGGCTTTGGCCGCTCCACCCTGGCCGTAGCCTCCAAGTCATCGACCGGAGCCCACTGGTACGAGTCGTGGCCACGGAACCTGCTACCTGTGACGCGCGCATTCTGCGCCGCCTCAATGGTGTCCGCTTCCTTCATCCAGCCGAGGCGTCCGTAGGCGGCATATTTGCCGCTCTTGAGCTGATAGACAGCTTCGACAGCAGGCTTGTCCGTCCCTGCAGACCACTCCACATCCTTGGGCTTGGACTCAGGAAACTGCCAAAACATCACCGCCTCCGACACCGCTCCCTTGCGAATCGAAAGCCCTGCCTGCTTGGCCTGATTGAACGTCAGCCAGCGCGGGTCAGCCGAGTCGCGTGCGAGCTGGCCCATGAGCAGGTTCACAGCATTGGCACCGCGATACTCGCGGCCCTGCTTGCCTTTCTGCGGCGTGTAGGGATTGAAGGCCTTGGTCAACCCTCGATCCCAGCTCGCCTCCCACGGCTTCGTGCCCTCCGTTTCCATCAGCTCTATGACCTTGTTGGTCACGTCCTGGGTGAAATTCGGGCGTGGCTTCTTTTCGTCCATGCCTCAACCTCCTGCAGCCACGAGCTGCTGGCCGTCGAAGATGACGTTGCGCTGGTACTCCGCAACGATCTCTTCCAGAAAGTCCAGGGGAACCGCGTCTTCGCGCTCGGCAATCGTCACGTCGATTTCATCGTTCATGGAATCCTCACTTGTCCTCGAAAAAGAAAGAAACCTTGCCCGCTGGGTCCAGGCGCAGGCCTGCGGCGAATTTCTTCTTGGCAGCAGACGTGAACCCACTCACTGGAGCCAATGAGCCCGTGCGGATCAGCGTCAAGGCCTCACGCTCTGAGAGCGTTCGGCCAGCGATGTTTGCCCACAGCGTGAAGTCCCCTGTTGCACACGAGTACCTGGGCTTGTCGCCACCCAGATGGCGCAACTCACCCTGGCACCGTGGACACGGTGCCTCGAATGGCTTGGCGGCTGCAGCGGCGCCGCTGGACTCCGCTGAATCGGCGAACTCGAAGCCCATGGAGAAATCGTCCTTGAGCACGAGGATCGCGTCAAATTTGCGCTTGGTCTTGCTGCTGTGGAAGCCCTTGAGCAAGCCCGTTCGGCGCTTGGTCAACAGCTCGGTCATCTCGTCGGGCGTTATCACGCGCTCCGACACCGTGGTCCAGATCCCAAAACCGCAACTGCATTCGAGCTTGCGGTTGCCGCGCAGCTCGCCGCCGCACTTCGGGCATGGGGTCTTGAAAACCCGCTGGGTAGGCTCTGGCATTGCCGATGCCTTGCCCTTGAGCACGTCGATCATGTCGCGCGCACTCTTGCCAATGCCGGACATGAATTCATGGCGGGCAAGGCGCCCGTGCTGCACGTCCTGCAGACGGTGCTCCCACGAAGCCGTCATTTCAGCAGAGGTGAGAGCGGACAGGTTGTTGCGGGTCAGGAACTCGTAAAGACCGTCGCCCTTGTCCGTTGGAACCAGAAACTGCTCTTTGCCTTCACGGGTCATGTAGGGCTGCTTGGGCTTCTCCCTGCTACCCGTGCTCAGCAAGCCTTCAATGATGGACGCCCGTGTCGCGGGCGTGCCCAGGCCAGTTTCGCGGATCGCCGCGCGCAGCTCGGAGTCCGCAAGGGTCTTCCCGGCTTTCTCCATTGCTCCCAGCAACGTGTTTTCGTTGTAGCGAGCTGGAGGCTTGGTCTTGCTGCCAACCGCCTGGACACCCTGGTTGCGTACCGCCTCACCCTTCTCGTAGGCACAAAGGCCTGGAGCATCACCCTTTTGACGGTCGCCACCCCACACCACACGCCAGCCTGCATCAAGCATCACCCGGCCAGAGGTACGGAAACGCTCGTCAGCCACCACCGTGATGCGGGTGGTGGTCTGGTACACCGCATCCGGGTAGAAGGCCGCGATGAACCGGCGCGCGATCAGGTCGTAGACACGCTGCTCGTCGTCGGAAAGACCGCTAGGCCTCGTGCCGGTAGGAATGATCGCAAAGTGATCGGAAATCTCGTTGTTGTCGAAAATCCGCTTGTTTGGCTTCACCCAGCCGCCGTCGATGACGGCCTGCGCCAGTGCGGCATAGGCAGTCCCCCCAAATTGGCCCATCAGCGCTGCTGCAGGGGCCACGTAATCCTCCGGCAGCGCTTTTGCATCAGTCCGAGGGTAGGTAGTGACCTTGTGCGTCTCGTACAGCGCCTGGGCAATGTCCAGCGTCTTCTTCGCGGAGAACTTGAAACGCTTGTTCGCCTCGCGCTGCAGCGTGGTCAGATCGAACAGACGCTGCGGCGCTTCCTGGGTGCGCTTCGCCTCCTCAGTCACGCTGCTGGGCGGGACACCGTGGCACTTCGCCACCAGGGCATCAGCCCTGGCCTTGTCGAAGATGCGCTGGCCCGACGAGGCCTCGGGCTCGGCACCAGCTTCGTCGTCGTCCACCTCATCAACAGCCTCGGCCTTTGAGCTGGCATCAAACCAAGTCCCCTGGTAGCTCCCAGCAGCGACACCAAATGTGCCGCGCACCTCCCAGAAATCCTTGGGCACGAACCCCTTGATAGCGCGCTCGCGCGCTACCACCAGTGACAGGGTTGGCGTCTGCACCCGCCCTACGCTCATCAGCTCGTAGGCGCCATTCTGGCGCTCGTGAAGGCGAGTCACACCACGGGTGCCATTGATCCCCATGACCCAATCGGCCTCGCTGCGGCAATAAGCAGCATCAGCAAGGCCCTGGTATGTCGCACCGTCGCTGCGGTGCTTCCAGGCCTCAAGGATGGAGTCGTGCGTCATCGACTGCAGCCACATGCGGCTCATGGGCTTGCGGCATCCGGCGTAATCGAAGATGAGCCGGAAGATCAGCTCACCCTCGCGCCCAGCGTCGCACGCATTCACCACCTCTGTGACCGATGGGTCTTTCATCAGCTTGACCAGTTGCCGAAGCTGCGGGCCTGCGTCCTTGGTAGGACGCAGCTCAAACCGCTGGGGGATCACCGGCAGGTCATTCAGACTCTTGCCACCCTCGTCGGCCTCCTTCGAGAAAATCTCGATCAGGTGGCCGCGTGCATTCGACACAATCGCGTCGCTACGCTCGTAGCAGCCGTCGCCCTTGCTGAATCCACCCAACGCCTTCGCAATGTCACCGGCAACAGATGGCTTCTCGGCAACGATCAAGACTCTTCCCATCACCATCCCCTCAGTGCGCTTGGCCTGCTGCGTCCTGCTCAGCCTTATTGATGAACTGCTCAACGATCTCTTGCGCCTTGATGGCGCGGGCTTCCTCTTCGTTCGCCGCGAGCACGGCGACACGAATTGCCGCGACGCTGCCGTCGCAAGCACCTTTCGAGTAAGCGACCAGCACACGCATCACATACAGGGGATCGCGCTCACTGCGCCCCCCTTGGGTTTCGTTGATGTGCTGCGTCAGGGCACGGAGTGCATCCAGCAGATCGTTCTTGCGCGCAAACTCGATCAAAGGCCCAATCTCCACCGGCTTGAAGACAGGGTGGATCACGAGCGGCGTGATCTTCTCCGCGTCAATGGCATCCCAGAATGTGATGCCATCGGCGCCGACCATGACGGTCTTGCGGCCACCGTAGAGGTCTTCTACCTCCAGAAAAGTGGCGGGCCTATATTTCGTTCGCTTGTCCATATTCATGCTCCTGCGCTAAAGGCATTCCATCGTCCGTGACAACGGGAATGCCAAATTTCTCAACCATCTCAGCAACCATCAAGGCTGCTGGGTCACGGTGCGATCCAAGGTAATCCTCAACCATTTTTGCGAGGTTGCGGTGCTGAAACAGTTGGCCAACGTTCGCACTCCAGTCTCGCCCCTTTGCCGTCAACTCAAAATCTTCTGTCACCAGCCCACGCGCAGCGAATTTGTTGACATGCTCCACCAGCGTCGAAGGACGGCCAAGGCCGTTCTTGTGCATGAGATGCAGCAGGCTCTGCTCCTGGGTCCAAGGTTTGAATCCTGCCTCCGGCACAACCACTGGGTACAGACGCAACCCAGCTTCCGTTTTTCGGTGCCAAGGCAAACCTGCAAGCTCATCAGGCAGTCTCTGCAGATCGCGCAGCGCTGGCTGCTCCAGCGTGCAACGCACTCCACAATCCACCAGATTGCGAGCGACGAGCACAAGCACATGCTCCGGCAGGGACAGCAGTTCTGCCACCCGGTTCAACGGCACCTCGAAGGTCGCGGGATTCGGCGCCTCATGGCCGTGCTCAACCTGCAGCCCATGTGCGCGCACGGCGGTGAAACGCTCCGCGTCGAAGGCGGCGCCGTTCATGCGGGCGATCACATCAAGTCGCCGCGCTGCGTCCACGCTGATCGCCTGGGCCATTGATCGCGGGTAGGTCATCTGTCCCCGCTCATACAAGTCCTGCATCGCCCTGGACACGTCAGCAACTTCGGCACCAGTCTCCACGCTCGACAGCAGGACAATCTCACCGTAGTTGAGGGGACGGGCGCCGACCGTCGATTCAACGCTACTGCCCACCGACAAATGCACATCCAGCATCACGGGATCAGGTATGTCATCGCCCGCAAACACTGGCCGCTGCGCAATCCAAGGCTCGCAGCCGTCCTCGGCGGTAGCTGTGTAGGTTGCAACCCCCACCACGGGCTTTTGCTGAGTCAAAGCCAGGAGCAGCGAGCCCTGCACTCTCCCCACCGCGCCCTCAGCACTGGACAGTGCGCCGACAAGGCGATCAAGCACACGCCTTGCATCGCCCTTTGCCGCCGAGAGCGGATCAAAGGGCGCGGCGTCCTCGAAGGCAGCATGGACCTCTGACGGAGACAGGGCACGAAGCCGTACACGCACCACCCGCGAGCGATCCTCGGGGGCAATGACCAAACGCCACACGTCTCGGGCGATCACGTCGCCCTCTTGGTCGTCATCAGTGGCGATGACGATCCGGCCTGTAGTGCTTTGCGCAGCCTCTCGGATGCGTTCGCAGGTAGCTATGCGATCCTCCCGGATCGCATAGTTTGTCTCGCGAAAGCTGCTTGTGATTCCCAGTGGCGACAACCGCGCCGGGTTGCCTGCGATGTGGCCTGCGGTTGCCTCCACCTCGAAGCCACGCATCCCCGCTCGCCAAAGCACATCCTTCAAGCTCGCGCGCTTGCCGGGTGCTTCAATGATGACAAGCGTCTCAGCCATGGCATGGGACGCCCGTCAGGAACGCGCCGCCAACCCCGTCACCTCAGCGAAGTAGTCGCAGGCGAGAAACAGGCCATCGGAGGCCTGCTCCGCACCCACAGGCCCCGTGAAATTCATGTCTGCACGCTCCTCGGAGAGGCAGTAAATCTGAGCCTCGTCGTCGTCCAGACTCAGGGTGACATTCAGGACATTCGTCGGCACGCCGTTCACACGGGACAGCACACCAAACTCGATCACCCCATCCGCATCGGAGAAGCTGGCCCTGACTCCATCCAGCTCAACGCCAGACACGAGCCAAGAAACGCGCAGCGGCTCAATGCCGTCGCGCGTCAACTCCGCCCCTGCAGCGGTCAGGTAGCCGTAGACACGGCCCCGAATTGCGTCAGCGAAGCTGGTCGCCATCATCACCCCTTACTCGAAGGATGGCCCATTGGGCAATACACGGCTCCACTGGATGCCAGAACCACCGGACATGGCCTCCAGATTCGCAAACTTCACCTCGACAGGATGGGATTCAATCCAAGAAGCGCGTGCGTGGTACACCTCAATGAACCGATACAAGTCCTCGAAAGGGATTGCAGACTGTGCAGCGCGCAGCACACCGATGGAGATCAGCTCAGGTGGCAAATTGACCTTGCGCAGTGATTCCGCCAATTCGGGATTGCTCGCATGCAACTCGGCATGGCTTGCAGCCACGACCGTGGGCTGCATGTCCTTGTAAACCATCGTGCCCCGGCTGCTGTCTGCCCCCACGGACATACCCTCGACGCCAAAGGCGCCATCGAGATCGGTGAACTGGTAGCGAATCACGCTTAACAGAGCCCGACCCAATCCGCTATTGGCGTATTCGGGCAAATCAACTTGCACCAGGGAGAGCTGGGGCGCATCGAACAGCTCGCGTTGCGGGTCGATGTAGTTCCCGAAAGCGAGACTGCGTGCTTTGATCGACTGTTCCAGATTGCTCATCTCATACTCCATTCCGATGCGCGCCACCATGGCGGCGCGCTGCCATTATGACACCAATACTAACGCACATTCTCGAACTATGTTCAAAAAAACGTCGTTTCAATTATTGAAATTTTTTGGTTAAAGCGAATGAGCCCGATGCTCAGGCTCGAAGTCCCAGAGCTGGTAGTCGGGCATTTGGATGCGCTGCGGGTCAGTGAACAGCACGTAGCGCTGCGGCTCCTTGCTGATCTGATCCATCGCCTGGAACAACACGCGGTTCACCTCCAGCGGCCCGCTGGTGGCCGCGATCATCCCGATCCGCTCCATGCCCTGCTCCATCGCCCTCTTCACCGCGTCCGCGCTGGCCTTGTTCAGGTGCTCTAAGCTATCCATGGCGCCCAGGATTTTCGAGGTAGAGCCGTAGATCGAGCGGGCGATCCGGTCTACGTCAGGCCGCTCGCCGTTGGCGATGGCCTTGGCGATCTCTTCCGAAATGTCCTTGAGATGCCCCGCATAGCGGGTGGACTCGGCCTCGAAAAAGGTTGTCGCAGCTTCCAGATAGGTCTTGAGGTCCGCTCCGCGCCCCAGCGACTTCTCGGATGAGTAGGTTTCCTTCGCCAGCTTCGCCAGCAGTTGGATGCGATCACGGTGCTGCTCTTCCGGCGAGCTGCCGTCCTCGCGCCCCTTTCGCATGAGGTCAATCAGCAGCGGCATATTTTCGACCATGGCCTGCTGGACCCACGAGTCCTGCATCCACAGCAGGACATTGCGATCAACACGCTTGCCTGCATCGGCCATGGCAATCAGGTCAGGGATGACCAGCTTCTCCAGCACCGGCTCCCGCGCGATCTGGACTGTCTTGCGCGTGGCCGCGCCACGCTCTTGCCCGTAAGTTCTCATACCCGTGGCCCCTGTTGTTGGTTGCCGAAAGCCGTTGCCTCACGCCCCACTCGTGTGTTGCGCTCCAAGGTGAAATCAGGATGGATGGACTGTGCAGCCGCCTCGAAAACACGAGCCACATCCGCACGGTGTTCGAGCACATAGGAGTCGAACACCTCGACAACGAACGGGCCGACGCGGTGAAATGGAGCCAGCTTGTCCATGTTTCGCGCAGCGACCAGGGGGAAGGCCTCTTTGCTCTCAGGATCGAGCTTGTAGTCGTAGCCAAACTCGCCCATACCCACATAGCGCGAGACGCCCTGTGCAAGGCAAATCACCGAGGGCAGAAGCATGTCCGCAACATCCTCGGGGAACAGGCGAGCCCTGTCATACAAAAACTGCGTGCCCTGCGCGTGCTCACGCTCAGCCAATCCCGTCACCAGGGTCATCAAAGACTCCCAGTTCTTTTCCTCAAAAGACATTTTTACCCTCCGATCTGCCCGACTGGGCAATGACGATCAACTCACAAACCTCGTATGTCTTGCGCATCACCCGGTCATGCTCTTCAAGCACATGCTCGTAGTTCATGCCGCCGATGCGCTCGTAGTTGCCAATGGCAAACGCTCGGTCGATCTCCTGCATGTCCTGCAGCTTCTCGACCGCCTTGCGTGCGCATGCGTTGTAGACCTGGGCCATCACATCCACACTCACCCCGTAAGCGCGCTGGATCATCAAGGCCTGCCCGTATTCCGTCATCCCGTCCACGCCCTGTAGCGCGTGAAATTCCGCTTGCGCTGCCACGGCATAGACCAGACGGCACGCCATCGCCTCCGTGTCCATCACGTAGAAGTCGAACAGGTTCACGAGTCCCATCATCACCGGGGCCGCGTGCAGTGTGGCGAGCTTGCGCGCGGCGCCAAGGTCCAACTGCCCCGATGATTTCGGGAACAACCTGGGCTGCTTGGCGCTCACCGCCTCAATCAGGCGCCCGAAGAGTGCCATCGGCAATTCTTTCGTGCGCCCCCCGATCTGACGCCACTTGAATTCTTCGGTCACGGTTTCAAGAGCCACAGCAGTGCACATCGAAAAGGCCGCGCCGTAGTCGGGATGGTCTTCGGGTACTCCGGCAATTGACAGGCATGTCTGACGAACTGCAGCAAGCCGCTTGAGCACATCCGTCATCCCGCCAAGAATCTCCCCGTCGCCCAGGTCCGCACTGACGTGGTACACCCGTGAAACGATCTGAGCAGCCAACTTGGCGCTCGCACATCGCTGCCGCACGTCACCATCGGCGATCAAGCTGATCTGCGCGGTGGTGTCCGCCACTGATTCCCCCAGATCGGCCTCAGCAAGTCTGGTGACATGCATTGCGCTGGGATCAAATGCCCCCATCAGACAGCCCTCCACTAGAGCGCACGGCCAGCTCCGCGAGCATCAGCATTCCTTGCGAATGAGCCATCGGTACACACCCAGCAGATTCGCACACAGAAAGATCGTTTGCTGCGCTATCAGAGGGTGAGAACCCAGTCGGTATGCAGCAACAATCCAGGCGATGCTGGACACGATCCACAACACCCAAGCCCAAGGGGCGAGCCGCCCCCGCCAAGCGAGCAACACCGCGCCGGAGATCCCCGTAGCGGCACCCAGCATCTCAACTGGAGACATGGCAAGCACAGCCGCCCACAACGACGCGAGCAGGCTGTGAACATCAACCATGGGCCATCTCCGGTATTACTACCCAATGCCAATCGTTCTTGGGAGCGCCGCGAGACTTGATCTGGACCAGCATCGACTTCTGCAGCTTGATCCAGGCAAGCGCCTGCTCTTCCACGCGCAGCTTGGTAGCCGCACCGCGCCAATAAAGCTCGTCGATTCCAAGGATCACCTTGGTACTCACAGCCGCAATGAAATCCTCCGAGAAGTGTGTTGGCGACTGCGAGATGCAGATCAAAGCAACGCCGAACTTTCTAGCTTCCTTCGAGATTGTGTTGAGGATATTTTCTGAGTCCGAGTCAAAGAATACGTGCGCTTCGTCAACCACGATGACTGTCGTAACCTGGGCCTGTTCACCAGACTGAACTGCCTCCGCAAAAAGCTCCTGCAGCTTGAAAAGAACGAACAGCTTTCGTTCCTCCATACCCAGTGCCCGAATGTCGTAGCGCCACACCGACGCATTCGGATCGAATGGTGGTGGCTTCGGTTTGAACACACCGATGGCATTCATGTTCTCCAGTCGATCCACGACACCTTTCAACACATCGGTGCTGTCATAGCGCAGCAGATCATCAACCTCGCGCCCCGTCGAGATCGAGGTCACATACTCGGTATAGGCTTCGATGGCCTTCTGCTTGGCCTTATCAATGTCAGCCTGCATCTTCTCGTCAGAAAAGCCTCGCTCACCTTTGCGCAAGGCTTCAAGCAGCTTGCGTTGGTAGGCTGCAGATGCTTTGTTTGCCGCCGCCAGACAGGTGATGGCCTCCTGACCACTTCCCAAAAAGCTCTGCTTCATGATGTAGCGAGCTGTCCGCAGCACATCGCTGATCGAGGGATAGGTCCGAGTCAGCGTCTTCGGAGGCCATCTGGTGATGGCACCGTCATATTCCCTGGCGTCGATGTACCAGCAACGCGCCCCTGCATCCCACCGGGCACCCAAGGACTTAGCAGAATCCTTTTCAGCGAGCGGCACGTCGATGTAGAGCTTGCCGCTGCCATCGCTCATCAGGTGCGCCTCGTTTTCGTTGACGGCCCAAGTGCTGGGGTCGTCTTGACGAAAACCGTGACGTTCGTACACGTCATACAGAACATTGCGGAGGGTGGCCTGCTGCTTTGGCCCCAACTCACGCATCACGCTGTTCATGGTCGCCATGAATCCCTGCACCCGCTTGCGCACCCCCCCGAAGTGAGGGTCTGCGCTCAGCTTGAGTGGGTTGATGCCCACATCCGTTTGTTCCGAGAACATGACGTTGCTGGCCCCGTCGATAACTATGTCACCATGAACGTCAAACACATGGAACCTCGGTGGATGCCTTGCATCGCTCGTAGCGCTCATCTCGCGCACCATGCGCTTGAGCGTGAACGTCTTGCCAGCTCCGGTCATGCCGCAGATCAGCGCGTGCCCGTTCACCGTGTAGGCCGTGTCACTCGCTACAGGAACCTTGTTTCCAGCCTTCAAGTCCCGTGCTGCGTATCCCCATGTCACACGCACGTCATTCCCCCTTCGCGCGGTCGGGAAGACCTCGAATTGCATCATCCCAATACCTGGGCCGTTGTGCGTTCCCCGCCACCTTCTGCAGCCAGTTGGCTGACATATCCCAGCGCCGACCTATCGCCACAAAGGTCCATCCTTTGCGCACGACTTCGGCACGAAATTCGGAGGGTGTCAATCGCTCCAACGGGGAGGTATCCCCCGGCAATTTGTCTGTGGCCATGCCATATCCTTTCCATGTATCCAAATGACTATAGCAGCCACCCAACACCCATCCATGGCGCATACGCCATGAACACCAACGCAGAACCATTTTCAAGCAGCTTTTCCGCCATGAACATGTCGCATACGCCACATTTAGATACAAATTAAAGCTGCTTTTTTGCCTCTCGCCATGGCGTATACGCCATGTTTGCGGCGCATAATACACACATGCACAATCACATGGAGGATCGCAGCAATGTCCGGTAAATCCCTGAAAGCAATGGCCGCCGACAAAGACAACAACGCGGTGAAGAAGACTGACCTGTGGAAAGTCGATCCTCGCGTTTTGATCGAAGTCGAGGGCTTCAATTTGCGCGACTACGACGACCCAGAGGTCATCGCTCAAATCGAGGCGTTCGCAGACGCATATGCTGCGGGGCGCTACGTGCCACCGCTCATCGTGTGGACCGACGATGAGGGCCACATCAGCCCTGTCGAAGGCCACCTGCGGCGACGTGGCGCAATGCTTGCCATCGAACGTGGCCACGACCTGCCCTACCTCGAATGCGTGAGCTTCAAGGGCAGCGATGCGGAACGAATCGAAGTGATGCTGCGTTCTGCAGATGGCCTGCAGCTTCGCCCCTTGAACACAGCAATCGGCTACCTGCGACTGCACCGCAAGGGCTACTCCAATCAGGAGATCGCCCAAAAAATGCACCGTACCGTGGCTCGCGTGGAGCAGTTGCTGCTGCTGGGCATGGCGAACAGCGACGTGCATGCACTGGTCAAAAGTGGCAAGGTGTCCGCAGACGCGGCCATCGAAGCTGTGCGCTTGCATGGCGAAGCCGCTGGCGAATACATGCAAAGCACGCTCAACAAGGGTGGAAAGGTCACTCGCGGAGCTGTGCGCGGCGCCGGCATTCCACCCAAGGTTGCAGGAACCGTGACGGGCGCATTTGGCGAACTCTTCGGGAAGCGCACGCGCGGCGGCGTGCTCGAAGGCCTTGCCCGCTGGGAAGCCAGCGGGATGCCAAAGGGGCAGAAAATCGAGGTGGACGCGGCGGCACTCCTGGCGCTGAAAGAGGCACACGATGCCCTGGAGTCGATCACCGAGAAACGCAGCAGCCGCGCATCGGAGCGCGCGGCCAAAGCCAGCCAAGGGAATCTGGAAGGTCTGGAGTAACCCGCCGCTGACTCTTGGCAGGCCCGCCGCACCTCGGAGCAGTCCGAGGCGGCGGGCTTTGCTGCGTCTACGCGCCCAGGCGCTGCAGGCCTGCAGCGCAGACCCCGTAGGGGGGAGCGTCGTGATGCTGGGCATAGTGGGGCATGCTCTTGATCGCGCGGATGCCGAGAATTGGTCCGGTTGCGCTGCTCAACGCGACGGAGCGACCTCGGGACCGCCTGCCAGCTCGCGCATCCACTCGAATCCAGTTGTGAAGTGCGGGAGGTCCAACCCCGCATCCACGGCCTTCAAGCCTTCCGACAACTGGATCACTTCGCGCAGCACTTCGGGCTTCGTCCCCTCCAAGTCCCAGCCGTCGCTGTGTCTTTCAAGCTGCACAAGATGGCGGGCCTGGGTGAACGGTTGCCCCGCTACTTCGATGGATTCGCGCAGCGCCGTGTTGAGCTTGCGCGCCACGTCCTGGCCCGTGCCCTCGATCCCCTCGGCGAGCTGCGTAGCGTGCCGCAGAAATTCCAAGTGGGCCTCCGGCGTGGCTACCATGTCCTTGTAGTCTTGAGCTTGAATTTTCATGGTGTCATGTCCTGTGTTGATTCGTTGGTGAGCGTTGCACGGTACTCATCCAGCAGGTTGTCAAAGCAGGCCCGCAGCGCTTCCCGATCCTCACCCGATGGGTTAGGGCTGGCATCAATGTCGGCCACCTTTCGCCCATCGCCCGCGCCGTGGACGAGGTAGTCGCTGCGCCCACCCTGCTCTTCAATCTTGTCCTGCACATAGGCCGCAAAGGCGCGAGCAAACAGCTCGCGAGTGGTGTTCCAGTAGGGCGCAGACCGAAGGTTGTCCAGCTTTTCTGCATCACGGCTGAACACCGATTGCTTGCGCAAACTACTTTGACCCAGCAGCACCTCGGGCACCGGCAGGCCACGCTCTGCATAGGCCTGCAAGGTGCTACCGAGCCCAAGAGCCTTACCCATGTGCCAGCAGTTATCGCGCATGTGCTTGAAGCCATCTTTGCCCAGCTTGCCGCGCCATTTCGTACTCATTTCATCGCGCACCTCGTCAGCAAGGCTGTGCAACACAGAGAACGAAATCACGCCAGCCTCGCCAAGAACACCACGGTACGGGTTGTTGGCCAAGGTATCTGGCAACAGTGCTTCCACGCGCCGCGTTATGTCCCTGCGCATGGCGTCCACCGCATGCCCCAGATCAGCAAGGGCCTCGGGCCGCTGCTCAACTGGTACGCTGCCCAGCCAGGATTCCGCATTGGACTTGCTGCGCGCAGCATTGCGAGACGCCAGCTCGGTCAATTCCTCGACCGTCGCGTTGCGCCAACTGAGCCGCGTAGACAGGGTGCGCATCGAATCCAAGGGAGGACTCGTCATCTCGGAGGCATACGTACCACCACCTGAAAGCGCCGCGATCTGGTGATCCAGAAAATGCCCCATCTCGTGCGCCAGTGACCCGCCACCTTTGAGCCGAGTGAGGTTAATGACGGTACGCCCCGGCTCATAGTGAGCAAGTGCCGCCCCCCTGCCCCCAGTTCCACGAGCGCCGAAGGCAACAGCCAGCTTACCGCCCATGCTCAAGTCCTGGGGCCTGAGATTCAGCGCCTGGGCGAGATCGGCGAAGCTGTCGAATGCCGTATTGATGACCGCTTGCCGCTCCTTTTGTGGAAGCCACTCGCCATACTCGATAGCCCGGAACCCGAAGCGCTCAAGCAGCTCATCTGCCGTCACGTCACGGCCATCGCGCCAATCTTCGCCAATGCGGCGCAGGTGCTCAAGGTGCGGCACATGCAGCTCCTTGTCAATCTCCGTGCGGCGCTTGCGCTCTGCGGCCTCTTCCTCGGTCGCAGTCTTGGCTGGCTTGACAAGGGCTGTCCAGGGCTCTGCGTACTCAATCCGCTGGGTCGCAGAATTCCATGACCGCGTTGCCTTTTGGATCTTCTTCTCGGCAGCATAGAAAAAGTCCCGCTGGAGGAATTTGGAGGTGTCCCTTCCTACTTGGTGCCACAGGGAACCGCCGTAGATCAAGGTGCTATCCCCTTGCGAGAGATATTCACCGGCAGCTACCGCTGCGCTTCTGAATTCAGCCTCGGTCTTCACGCCTTCAAAGAAGTCCCGCATCCGACCAACAGCCGTCACAAAATTGTCGGCGCACTCGCGATCACTGAGTGGGCTGTACTTCATGGGAACGGTGTTGATGCTGTCCTTGAACAGCTTCAAGGCCATCGCCACCTTCGGCTCCACCCCCGCCTCTTTCATGGCCGCATAGTTCAACGGAGGCCACACGTTCTGCTTGTTGACGTGCAACTTGATCTCAAGATCATTCATCGCCAACACATCGTCAAGGGCCATAGCGCGCTTCGCATAGTCCTTGCGCGCACCACCGATCTTCTCGCCCACATCCACATGCTTGCGCGTGTCGGGCGCATCGACCACCAATGGTTGCTGCACAGGCTTGGCCTGCACTGCCTTGGCTGCGGCCATGGCCGCATCTCGCTCTGCAGCGATCTCCGCATTGACCATCTTCTGCCACAGCAGGCGGGCGCCCAGCAGGGTGTCAAGCACCTTGTCTTTGGAAGCGATACCCAGCTTCTCAGCACTCAGCGCCAGGGACTCGTAAGCACTGTTGTCGATGTTGTTGAGCTTGCGAAGACGCCAGCTACCGGCATCGTTTCGCTCCATGGCAAGCTCAGTGTCTCCAAAGACCGAATCGGCCAGCGACGAGTGGCGTTCGACCAGGGCATGGCCCTCGTTGAAGACAGCCACTTGTCCCCACACCAAATCCGACGACTCGTCCTTGAGCTGCTTGGGATCGGCGATCCAACTATCCAGGCGATTCAGCGCAATCTCCAGTCGCGCAGCGTAGGCCATCCGCTCACGCAGGTAATCGACCACGAGCGATTGCGGCACCGCGTCCTGCCGCAGCCAGAGCGCGTTTTCGGGCGAGATGGTGCGCCGCAGATCGGGCATCGCCCACACGTCGCGCAAGGCCACGACCTTGCCCTGCCCCACCACAGCAAGGGGGACGCTGGCAGCGAAGCCGCTGCGGTGGTACTGCCCCTCCTTGAGCCCATCCGCCTGGGCGGCTTCCTCGTTCACGTAGTAAACCGCCAGAGCATCATCGCGATAGCCAAGCTGCGATGCCTTGAGGGCCAGCGCAATCGCTATGGTCCTATCCCGGTCCTGACCCAGCAAACCGGCCGCCTCCAGTGCCTCCCGCAGTGGCAGTGGCTTGTCACTCTGACCCCATGGCTGCTGATTGGGAACCCAGACACCGATGGAATCATTCACCATCGCCCTGCGCAGGCGCTCCCAACGCGCCTCGTAGCCCTGGAAGTCCTCACTCGCCACCAGAACACGCTCAAGCGGCATGTCTTCAACATCGTTCACCGTGAGGCCTGGGAACAACCGCTGCAGATCAGACAGCTTGATCGAATCGCGCACGGCCTCTGCTGCGAAGGTAGGGTACTCGGCGCCATGGGCATTGAAGTCAGCAGCAGTCCCGGAGGCGAGCCGCGTACTGTCCATCGCGCTGAACCCCATATCGGCCAGCGCTTCACGGAACCGATCAGGGGTGTAGCGCTCAGCGACGGTGGGGTCAAGCACCTGGGCAATGGCCCGCTGCGCTGCCCAATCCCTGGAATGCGGCATTTCCAACCGAAGTACCGTGCGCGTGCGCGCATCGGACTTTGGCAGCACAGTGAGCTTGGCCGCATAGCGGGAAAGATTGAACCACTTCACTGCGTCACTCCACCGCTTCTAGCCGCTCACCGACCTCTTTATCCTGCAGAACCAGGCTGCGCAGCTCGGCGATCTCGGCGAGCACCTTGCCTGCCGTCGCTTGCTGCCCAGCTACATGCGCCGTCACCACATTCCAGGCACTACCACCGCCCAACGTGGTAGCAGCGAGCCCAGCCATGTACGACTCCTTCGCACCACTGGTGGCGCGCTCCAGAACGAGCTGGTAACCCTCATCGCGTGTGCCGGTGACAGTGACTTTCACCCGGTCTTGGCCTTGCCCATAGGCCAGATGGATGCTCGAAAACGCACCATCTTCTGCCTCGGAGCCAAAGGAAATGGCTGCGCCCAGGATCGCATCGAGACAAACGGCATCCGCGTCTTGCAAACCAAAGTCGCTGGCCGATGCCCGCAGCAGGCTCAGCCGGGGGAAATGGGTGCGGTCGAAGGACTCAGGGTGCTGCATGCTCTTGCTCGCCGCCAGTAAACTTCGCGCCCACAGCCTGCAGCAGCTCCCTAACGCGCTCAATGATCGCCTGGATAGCCGCTTTCAGGCGCTCAGCATGCGATTCCGTCTCGCCACCAAACACGGGGGTTTCTGCTGCCAGCTCCTGCATCTTGTCCTTGGAGGCGTCCACCTTGTTGCGCGCCTTCATGGTCTTGGGATCGGTCATGTCGGCATTCATCAGCTCTTCGGCGCTGTGCTCGTATTGCCCTGTGTAGCTCTTGAGGGCCTTGTCCAATGACACTTTGGCCTGCAGCGCATCCGGTGATTCAGCGACCTCCTTCACGAACTTGTCGTGAAGCTCGGCCCATTCACCACCGGGCTTCATCTTTGCCATCGCATCGGGCACAGAAATGCCCGTCTTGCGCGCACGCTCTTCAATCTCTTCACGCAGAGCAGCCATCGGCGCAACCTGCCAAAACTTGTTCAGCGCCTTCTCGTAGTTGTTCGTTGACTTCTCAATCTGGTTGATCCGGTACTCGCTGATCGTTGGCATGACGGAAACGCGGTCGTAGCTGCTACCGGCAAACTCGGGCTTCGCCCCCCAATTGCCGATACCTCGCCCAGCGGCGCCGACTGCGGCACCGATGAACTTGGCAGAGCCGGATGCAAGGGAAGCAAGCCCGCCGATCAAAGCGCCGCCTGTGGCGACCAGCTCGGCGCCGACTGAGCTGCCGTACTGTGGCGCCTCGTCACCTCGCGCACCCCGCCCGCCACCGCCGCCAGCAGTGACCCCGGCGCGCAGCTCGGCGCCCTTTTCTTCGCGCAGTCCAAGGGACAACCGCTTGGAAATGTCAGCAAGCATCTTGTCGTGGGCCTTCGCATCGAGCAGCGCTGTGTTGGGGGCCTCTCCAGCCATCTCCGCGAGCACTTCTGCGAGCACGTCCAAGGGAATTTTCCCGCTGGAAAGGTCCACGCCCTTGGCCTGCAATGCAGCGATGAACTCTTTGTCCTCAAGACTGAACTGCCCCTTGCTCTTGCTCTCAGACTTGACCTCGGTGGTCTTCTTCATGCTCACGCCCACACTGGCGTTCACACCATCCTTGTCCACACCGACCTTTGCGTCAAAGCCCTTCTCAGTTTTAGAGCTGGATGACACGATGGCCTCTGCCTGGGCCGCAAGGGCGCTCTTTTGCGCCTGTGCGAATTGCACGATCTCCGCGCCGCCGCCGCGAATGACGCGCAACCCGCCAGGAACCGAACTGAGCGCATCGGCATCCAGGGCAAGCTCGGGCTTTTTCGATTGCCCTAAATCCTTGGACTTCGCCGCTGCAGATTTCGCGGCCTTTGGGTCTGGCCCAAAGCTGGGAAGACCATCTTTTACCTTCAACTCATCCATATCTTTCTCACTACTCATGGTCTTCTCCTACGCGAAATTGCCTTACTGGAGTGCCTTCGTCGCACCCTGCTTTACAGCGCGCTCGCGCGCTGCATCCGTCGCCCTGCGTTGCCTCTCAGATTTCTGAGCAGCCAACGTCGCCAGGAGCGCTTCCACCTTCTCGCGCTTGCGATAAATGGCCTCTTGCATGTAGTTGCTGACCGCCACCGTCTGGGCGTAGTCCACCCACAACGCGCGAGACGAAACCTGTGTCAGGTTTTTTTGCCACTCGGCGTCGATCATGCGCCGCTTGGACTCACGAGCGATCATTTCCGAGGGTGAAACATTGCTGTAGCTCTCGTAGCGCACTCCCGGCAACGAACCATACCCATCACGATCCGAGAGGAATTCGGGGATGGTCTTGCCCACAGCGTTGGCCTGGACGGCGACCGAATTGGCTGCGACAGACTGGGCATCCGTGTACTCCGCGTTGGGAGGGGTGCCATTGGGCACACTGCCATGCAGAATCTGGTACTGCTCCTTGGTGTTCTTGCCCAACACCGCGTTGTCTTTGGTGGCGTCGCCCACGAAGGTGTACGGATCGCACATGTAACCAGCCGGATCGGTGGTGTACGTGCCATCGCTCTTCTGCACGAAATTGTTCTTGGCCTGGAAAACCTGCTCGCGCTCCATCCCCTTGGTCACAAACACATTGCGCGCGTCCTCGCGCTTCTTCACTGTGTACTCAAGGTGCAAATGCGGGCCGCTGCTGCGACCTGTATTGCCAGACAAGGCCACGAACTGGCCTGCGCTGACCGTCTTGCCGACAGCAATGTCATTGGCATACCCACTCAAGTGCATAAACCAGACCACATCGCCATTGCCATTGCGGATCGCAAGAAAATTACCGGCACCCCCTGGCTGCACGTTCTTGTAAAGCACCGTTCCATCGAACGGCGCGTACAACTGCATACCCACGGCAGCACGCAAGTCTTGACCCCCGTGACCGCCGCCCTTGCCGCCGTTGTAGTACGAGCGCCATGTGCCAAAGCGGCTTGTAGCCGCCATGCCACCCCCGCCCTTGGTCGGGTCCATGGCACACGAGGCAGACGCCGCAAAAGCAGATTGCGGCATCAGGCCTGCTGCACTTATTGCAGC
The DNA here is from genome assembly GCF_001428225.1 of Acidovorax sp. Root70. Taxonomy (NCBI): domain Bacteria; kingdom Pseudomonadati; phylum Pseudomonadota; class Betaproteobacteria; order Burkholderiales; family Comamonadaceae; genus Acidovorax; species Acidovorax sp. Root70. The sequence continues at coordinate 81,399 of NZ_LMHQ01000006.1, read as the reverse complement.
GACAGAGCCGAGGTAAGCGAGCCACTTGGCAGACTTCATCGCCATGCTCACAATCCCACTTTATTCGCAGCGTTCTGACGAGCTGCGGCCTCTGCCGAGGCCTGCGCCTTGCGGGCCTGACCCGACTTGAGGTTGGCAGCAACTGCGCTTGCCAGTTGCGCCTCCATGCGCTCATATTGACGGTACTGGCGCTCCTGCAGGGTGAGGTCCAGCGCCTTGATCTTGAGCAGCTCCACCATCACGCCACGGTCATTCTGGGCAGCCATAACGCTGGACCAGCGCTTGTATTCAGGCGTATTGCCTGCGTAGCGCTTCACCTCGGTGGCGTATTGCATCGAGAGCGGGAGATCGCCGTCACCATGCTCACCGTGACCGCCGCTGGTGGTTTCCAGGCGAATCTGGGTCAAGGATGCCAGCGCACTGCTGCGCACCGCGTCTTTCTGGATTTTTGCGAGCTGATACGTCGCTGCAACCTGGGAAGAGCCGCCGCCTTGGGGTACTTCACCATCGGGCAGGCCAGCAACGAAATTGATGAACGAGGTTTTGGCCTTCGTCAGGTCTTCTTCCCCCGCCGTTGGCTTGAACAGCGTCGCCACATTCAGATTGGCCCCTGGCAAACTACCCTGCGCGGTACACAGGCCAGAACTCGCCTGATCCTGAGTGCAGAAGAGCTGGTTGTGCTCCATCTGCATCTCCTTCTGAGCGGTGATCGGATTAGAAAAGCGGCCCGGAGCTGCCTGAACGTCTGCGCGCAGCGCAGCCGCAGAAGCACCACTCAGGTCAGACTCAGCACGCGCTATCCCCAGACGCCCCTGGAACACGTAGCAAGGGGAGTAGCCCTGGCCGAAGTCACCGCCATACTCAAAGCGCGCTTTCTTCACGCGCTCTGCAGTTGCAAGGGCATTCAGGCCTACTGCCACGTTCTGATTTGTGTTGCGCAAGCCATCCGCGATCTGGTTGGCGGCAACCGCCTTCTGCTTGGTCATGATCGCTATCGCGCTAATCAGTCGCTCACTCTGGAACCAGAGCTGCGCCGACAGCGCAACGTCCATGGCCGTGATCTGCGCCGTCAAGGTGGAGGTCGCAGCCACGAACGCCGGGTACACCCATGTCTCTTGATACTGCGGTGGGCAGAAAGCAGCGAACGAAGTCGCTGCTGTCAGTCCTGCAAGGCCAGTGACCACCCGCCGCTGGGCGCGGGTCATCCCGGTCTTGCCCGCTTGTGCTGCACGATTCAATCTTGTACGCATACCGCCCCCTTTATGGCCGAACTGCCTGCGCTGCCGTTTGTCGGAGCACAGCGTCGTACTTCTGATCGACCTCGGCCTGCATGTCATCAGTGCTGCTCAAAACGAATGCCGCCAGATTGGCCTCCATCCGCTGGCCTTGCTCGTACTGCTTATGGCGCATCCACACCTCCAGGCCCGACATTTTGGTGAGTTCAACGACGAGCCCGCGTGTGGTCTGCGCGGCCATGGACGAAGACCACTGCTGCGCTTCCTTGCCACCAAAATACTGGTTCACGCGCAGCTTCATCATTTCGTTGGCAGACTTGCCACCGTAGGCTTCACTGCGCGTGTTGTTGGCGTCGATCATCGCCAGGGAGTACGCAGGAATCGACAACAGGGAATCCTTGCGATTTTTCTCGAAGGCATAGGCCTGCCCTGCAGGTGACTGACCCGCGTCCCGCGTAATCCGCTCATCAGGGGCGCCCACCACGTTCTGGATGAACGCCTTGCGGGCCGCTGCCGCATCGCTACCTTGATCCACGCCAGTAAACAGCAGAGCGGCATTCGTGTCGCCGCCAGGAACGCTACCGACGCTGCACAGACCTGCATTGGCCTCGGCTGGAGAGCAGAACTTCGTCCGATGCAGATTCAGCCGGTTTGACATAGCGCCCACGCGCGAATCCACCAGTCGCCCAGGCGCAACGTCGAGCTGAGCCAGTGTTTGACGCGCCAGCCCTGGCACGTCATCAAATGCCTTGTCCAAGGACTGATTGCGCGCCACAGTGCCGCAGGCGTCAAAGCCCTGCCCAGTAGTTGGCGAGTAGTCCAAGTAGGCCTTGACCGTGGCATCGTTGATGCGCTGCGCACGGACAGCATTCACAAGGGTTTGGCCGGAATTGCGCGTGGCATCGACCACTTGGTTCGCCGACACAGACTCTTGCTTGGTGGCGATGGCCACAGCCGAAATCACCTGCTCAAACCGCAGTTGGCTCTGCGCCATGAACAGCGCCTGGAAGGCGGCGAGCTGGGCCGACACAGCGCTGGTCATGGCCGTAATCATCCCAATGGTCCACGTCTCAGCAGGCCCGAAGCCGTACAGCGCGCCATAGGCCGCGCCCGATACCAGCACACCGGCAGAGATCGCGCCGGTCGCAATGACCTTCGGATTACCCAGCGCTGCAGCCAGAGAGGCCTGCAGGATATGCCGCTTGGCGGCATGTCGATTACGTCTACGCATAGTCACTACTCCAAACGAGTCGAGCGGCGCATGCTCAACTGTCCAATGAAACTTTCCGCCACCATCGAACCGATGGCAGTGGCCTGCATGTTCTCAAGCCGCGCCGCCGCGCAGGCCTCGGACTTGCAATTGATGGAATGAGACGCCCTGGTGTCCACCACGTTGGTGATGTAGTTGTAGCCAGCCAGCTCCACATCAGGCGTCATCGTCTGCTCGCCAAATGGTCCTGAGTAGGAAGCATCCCAGCCCTGCATGCCGTTTGGTTTCAGCTCGCACAAGCCCTGCTTCGCTTCGGACACAGAACAGAACAGCTCACGATGCTGGGTCAGCACATCCCGATCCGCTGCGGCACGGGATGGTGTGGACGCCGAGGCGAAGTTGGACACCAGAACACGGGCGTTCTTCTCCGACTGGTTGATGACTTCAACCTGCAGCCGACGATCAAACTGCGCCTCGCACTTGAGCAACATCGGCTGACCGAGCGACGGGTCGTAGTTCTTGACCACTTCCCGCACACGTTCACTGGTCATCACCGCGCCCATCGCCACCGCAAGCTGCTTGCGGGTGTTGACTTCGGCATCGCTGATTTGGTTCGATGCAACTGCGGTTTGCTTGACCGCAATTGCCAAGGCGCTCAGCTCGCGCTGCATCGTCATAAACCACGACACCACCGAGGCCCAGCCAAAGGCGTGGGCCTGGGCTGAGACACTTACCAGGGAGGCCACCAAGGCCACCTGAGCCAGCTTAGATGCGACGGACTTTTTCATGATGCGCGCATCACTGGAAAAGGTTGGTCAGCTTCTGTGTCAGGCTCTGCGGGCTTTGACTCTGTTGAACCGAACGACTCGAAAGAGTCGTGCCAGAGGTGACACAAGCATTTGCGGGGATCGTGCCATCCGCCTGCAGGTTGTTCATCCTGCAGCGGATGGTGTCGATTGCTGCTTGTGCATTGTTCACCGCCGTCTGCGCAGCAACCACCGCCTGTTGCTGCGACGTGCAATCCGCGACGCAAACATTGGCTGCTTGCTGGGCTGCGGCCAAGTTCTGGTTGGCGGTAGCAAGCTGCGCCTCGGCAGTGTTCAACTGGTTAATCAGCCCAGAGTACACGGCGAAGTAAGAGCCTGGGCCATTGCCCGTCATCGAGCCCGTTCCCGTGCCGGTGCCCGTTCCAGTCCCTGTGCCAGTGCCCGTGCCCGTACCTGTCCCGGTGCCAGACCCGCTGCCGCCCGCAGAATCAGGCACTGTCGCTTGTGGCTGGTTGCCAAACGGTTGCCCGGTGTTGTAGGTGCCAGACTGACCGATGTTGTAGTTAGCACCCAGGTTCGGGTCAAGCAACGACATGCCACCAGAACTATTGAGGTTCGCGCTCAGGCCGTTGAGTGCACCGATGTATTGGTTCGCTTGTCCGATGGCCTGATTGATTGGCCCAGTCACCATGCCGGTAACCCTGGACACAGCGGAGCAAATTTTCTTCTTGGCGTAGGCAATCACAGCCGCCTGCGCCGCTGCGATGATGGTAGCCAGAGAAGGAATTGCAAAGGACAAGTCCAGCAGCGCGCTGAGGCCAGCGAAGCAGTCCGCATTCACGTCGAAGAGCTGCTCAACGTTCGGCGAAGCCGAAGCCAACTCCAAATGGGCCTTGAGCGACATATTGATCGCATTGCCCACAGTGCCTTGCTGCGTGCCGCTCGCACACGCCTGCGCGTCCGCACGCATCTGCGCCGTGATGACAGATTCCTGATCGGAAAGCAGCGTGCTGGTCGGATCAGAGGGCGAGCCGCCGCCGCCAGAAGCAGAGATGGCGTACCCGCCACCCAGCGCAGCAACACCCAGCGCAACCCCAGCAATGAACCCCTTGCTGAAAAAGATTTGCATGAAATCCGGCAATAAGTTCTTGCGGGACACCAACACCGGCACTACGTTCTCAGCGCTTCCCATTTTCAACTCCCATGATGGACTTGATCCGCTCAAGCCGTGAATTAGAAAAAATCTCCCCGATCAGTTGCGCCTTGGTGAAGGCCTCCAGCCTCCGACGCACGACCATCACCAACCGATCCGCTGGCTTGGCCTCACCAAGCAGCTTTTCTATCTGGTCGGCGAGCACAGGGTTCTGCTCGCTCGCCTTCTTGAGCAAGTAGAGGCATCGGCTGGACCGCATGCCACCCAGCAGCTCCAAAAACTCATGCGGCGCAACCTGCAGGCTGTCCATCCCCCCGGAGTTCAGGAATGCCTGCAATTGCGTCACAAATGCCTTGACCTCCAGTGCGTTCGCTGCCTCGTCCTCTTTGAAGTCCACCGCCCACGCATCAACACTGTCGATGCGAAGCAGGAACGCCAAAACCCGCGCACTTTGGGTACTGCGCGCGAAGTTGGACATGATTGCGTAGCCACTGAGGTCAATCGGCGCTGCAGCGCCGCTACCTACTGTCATAAATCACCCCGGTAAACTCAACATTTGCGAAATCATCAAAATTACGCCGTTTCGTTATTTTGACACCGATTGGACCCTTTGAGAAATCCAATTAGCCCAAGGAAGCAACAACCCCGGTATCGCGCGATTGCGCGAGCGCCGCAGTGCTCTCCCTGTTGGCCTTTTGGAGCTGCTTGATGACCTCCAAGTCCAGGTCGTGAACGAAAAAACGACTCACATGGTGGCCCTGGCTCATCCGGGTCAACAACTCCGGCAACTGCCCCTCTTCCACCTTGCAGCTCATGGTCTTTCGGGTGCCCGCCAGCTTGAGCCGCAAGCTGTCGGGCGGCGTCTTGGGACCAATGTCGAAAATCCGTCCATCTGCCATCAAGCCGCCAGCATGTTTCTTGGTGCCGGGAAGGCGCAGCATGTACTGCCCAGGCGTGCGGCGCGAAAGCACAATGCCGCCGTCCTCTGGGCCGTCCAGCAGGGCGTTGTTGAAGATCAGCATCTCCACGCACGGCTTGTAGCCTTTGTCAGGCAGCGCCTCAAACTTCGCGTCCACCGCGCGGATGTACTGAGCCACGTCGTCGGCGTCCATGCCGATGGGCATGCTTTTCAGCTTCTCAGGTGAGATATGCGACCGCACAAGCACTGCGCGCTGCCGGTTGCCTTCGGCATCCGTGTAGAGAATGGGGTTGCCGAGGGCGTTATTGCTCGCAAGCTCCACGCTGCGGAAAATGTTGCCGCTCAGCACAATGGCCGAGCGAGTCACCAGCCCATCCGGCACATCGTTGTAGCCAGACATGAGCTTGTCGTACTCACGCTTGATCCAGCTCGCAATCCCGTTGTCTGGTTTGTCAGTGTTGATGCGCAAGCTGCTGAACTCGCCCAGCGATTTATCCTGATTGAACAGCGTGGCCAGCGAAACCGTCTTCACCCCGCTCTCGCCAGGAAACACCACACGCATGCGGTAGTCGCCCAGCAACGTCAAGGCCTCCGGCCTGGGCAAAGACACATCAGTCACATAACCCTTGAGCGTCCCCTTGATCGGGTCATCAAACTCAATGAGCGTGCCTGGAAGCATCTGAGGCCATCCGTTCACAAGGCTGCGCATGCGCATCTCTGCACGCTTGGCACTCGTCGCCTTTTCATGCTCCAGGGCGTCGTGGATGGTCTTGGTGCCAGCCTCAACCGCCTCGCGCAGCTCGTCCGGGAGCTGCCTGTGCACGAAGGCCTCGGCGGCATTGGCAACGGCCTCGCGAAACCTCGCGCGGTTCGTGCTGCCTTCCTCTCCATGCCCAAACGCCTCGTGGTAGTCGGCCATGCCCGCACGGATCATCTCGATCAGCTTGGCCTCGCGAATCGGCACGACCTCTTCCTCGTAGTGCAGCTTCACGATCTTCACCGGCTCATCGAAGGTCGATGAGGTGATCTTGAGCGTAGGCGCGACCAGCTCATCTTCTGCCACCACGCGAGCGCCCCACTCGTACACATCCACCTTGAACGGGTTGACGCCACGCTGCTCCATTTCCTCGACTTTGGCCTGGAATCTCTGGGACAAAGTAGCCAGAATTTCCTCCTGCTTGGCGACAGGCAGCATCACCAACCGCCCCATCAGCTTGTTGATGTACGGATTGTCCTGGGCGCGGGCATCCAGCGAGTTTTCGTCCGTTGGCAGGTCAATGTCCAGATCACGCGCGAACCGCGGATTCTCGACCAGCCACTCCAGCGCGATCTCGTCGCCCAGGTCATTGAGCAGATCAAGCGACTCGTCCGAGATGTTCGAGTTGTCGCGGTTAGAGGTGGTGTTGGCAGAAAGGCGCCGCAGCTTCGAGTTGTGCATCATCGTCAGCCGCGACTCCGCAGGCAGCGCAGTCTCAAGGCTGCGCATGATCGGATGGCACACCTGATCGCGACGATTCACGCGGCCCATCCACTGCAGGTATTCGGCAATGTTTGCGGCCTTCTGCGCAATGATGAATTCGCGCTGCCGAATATCAGAGTCTGCAAAGCGATTGGTAGCGTGCAATGAGATCCCCGTAGACCCGGCGCGGGTGATCGTTATGCAGTCGTACTGGCCGCTTTGGAAACCAGCCACATTCGCGACCGCGTTGGCTTTCTTGTGCTCGGTGGGCACCCACTGCCCTCCCTCAAGGTCTTGGTGCAACGACACAGTGCGCCCTGAAACCTCGGCTGGCTCATACCCATGTGTACGCAGCCGCTGATTGATAACGTCCAGGGCACTGAGCGGCATGTCGGGCAGCTCTCGGATCAGCTCACGCAGCGCCTTCGCCTCGTCTTGGTACTCCTCAGACGATGGGCGATGTGTGCTGTACTCACCATAGCGCTCTTGGACCTTAATGACTCCGATGCGATCCAGCATCACCTCCAGCAGATCACGGAACTGCGGCGGCTTTTCGAGCTTGACTGCCGCCATCCTTGAATCCACCTGCTCCTTGAGTGCATCCAGGCGCTCCTGCGCGGCTGCAGCGTCGTCGCCTGGGCGGGCCTTGATGCTTTCGATCTCATCGAGCAGCTCGGCAACGTTCGCGCGGCGCTGCAGAACCTCGCGAAGCAGGCTTTCTCCAGTGTTCTCGACCGCAATCACCGGCTTGCGGCCCTCCTTCAACGCTTGGATCGCGGCATCAGCAGCATCCTCAACCACCAACGACAACAGAAACTGGCGATTGAGGCTGTACAGGCGTGATCCGAAGTTCATGCTGGACGCCTGCATGCGAGCACCCTGGCGTTCGTTTTCCGGGATGCCTTCGAGCTGCTTTTTGAACCCCGCATTCAGCTCGTTGACTTCCTTGCTCACATCACCAGACAGGTAGGACATGCGACTCAGGATGCGTGCAACCTTGTCGCTCACGTCGCGGTTGAATTGAGTCCGCTCAGGCGATGGCTCGCGCGACGCAAACTCCAGCTTGGACAAGTCCAGCTCGCGACGGATGAACACCCCATCGCGGGCCATGTTGGAGCTGATGGCCTCCATCAAGGCCTCGCCACCGGCTTTCAGCGTCTCCGGCAGGCTTGCGAGATCGACGGACTTTGGGAACATCCGCGAATAAATGTGGAATGACGCAACCCCTTTGAATGGGGTTGCCGAGGCATACACCACCGCATCCGTCTCAGCCAGTGCAGCGCCGATGGACACGCTGATATTGGATTCACCAGCGGCCACATGGGCCTCATCCACCACAAATGCCGTGCCCTGGCGAGCGATCTCGGCCAAGAAGCCAGCCTTGCGGTTGATCTCCGGCCTGCGCTGGAACTGGCTGTATGTGGCGAGCACGAGATCGGTCCCCTCGGGCAAAACGCCGCCATCGAGCGCAGCCTTGCGTGCGCTGGACGACGTGGCAGGGTGCAGCACATCGGAACCAGACCCAAACTGCATGATGCCGACACCCTCATTGAAAATGAACGGGCTACGGAATAGATCGTCCGAACCAATGTCCTTGAGGTCACGGAAAATATCTGTGAACAACTCGGGCTTGAGGGTCAGGAACACCGGCACCTTGCCCTCCAGCTTCGCGTAGCGCAGCATCGCGGCGCAGAAACGCCCTTTCCCAAAGCCAGTGAAGTCGCTGTTCGTGAATGCACGACCATCATCCATCTTGCTGATCGCAAGGCCCAGCGCATCAACTTGCTCGGGCGAGAAGTACCCCCCCAAATCTTCCTTTGCGTACTGCAGCTTGCTCGCCACATAGTCATCAATCGGACCAACCTTCGACTCCAGATCGGCCAGAGCGCCATAGGTAGCACCGGCAAGGTTGATCGGAACCATGCCAGTCGGCGGCGCAACCTTGGAAGCCGATTGGTAGGGCGCTTGGTACTCATTCACCTTGCGTTCTGGCACGCTCTTCACTGGCGCTGCAGGCGCTTCGCCCGCACCAACCTCGACAGAGGCCATCACCGGCATCTGGGCGGGCGAATCGCCCTGCAGCTCGAACTCAGGCCGCTCCGGCTCTACCACAGTGACGGCCTCGACCACAGCCGCTGGGTAGGTTTCCACGATGCGCTCGGCCCAATCCCAAGCCTCGGCGTAGGTACGAATCACCGGCAAGCGCTCAGGAATCTCTATGGTCAATGGCACCTCGCGGCGCGCACCGACTGAGAACAGGCGAACGTTGGCGCCCGCCCCCTGCTTTGCGTACATCCGCCCGTCCAGCTCGACCGCACCCAGCACCTCATAGTGGTCATAGACGTATTCGAGAAACGCCTTGGTGCCGCCACGAAACTCGCCCGGATTTCGCGCGTCATCGCCCCCCAGGATCAATACCGAACGACCCTCTGGCTTGCGGGCTTCCAGGGTCTTGAGGGCAATGTAGTAGTCCGCACGCCGCACACGCGGCAGCTTCTCAAACGAACGATCCCGCTCCATGGCTCCAAATGGTGGATTCGTTATCGAATAGTCGAACCCCTCGGGCTGCTCCAGAGCACGCCGGTAGTTCAGTTCCACGGCATCGCCAACCACGACCTTCTCGCAGTCATTGGCCTTTAGAACGCTTGCACGTTTACTGTCCAGCTCGATGGCGAAGACCCGCCCCCCCTTGCTCACAAGCGTCAGCAAGCCGCCATTGCCAGCCGTTGGCTCCACGAACGTCTTGCCCTGGAAGTCCTCATTGCCCACGAGCAGCCGCTGGGCGATCACGCCCATCGGCAGCGGGGTCGAATACTGCTGCAGCGCTATCGACTCAGCGGTGCGCATGCGCGCCACCGGCAGGCCGTTGTAGTAGTCCTCGGCCACCGTGAACGCGAGCTTGTCGATCTTGCGGGAGGGGCGGCTATTGAAGGCACGATAGCCTGCAGCCTCAACGGCCTCCTGAAATGCCTTGAGCTGCATATCCGACACCTCGCCGTTGACGAGGTGTCGGGCATAGGCGGCACGGGTTGCACGTTCTACGTCCGACCAGTCTTTGCGGGCACCCGCCCGAATTTCCCCAAAAAACCCTTGGGCACAGTCCGCCAGGGATTCCGCGTCATCCGCGTAAAGGAAGGCTCCAGCACCCAGCTCGCGGCCACCCTTGGAGTTGGCAGCGACGATCTCGGAGTCGCCGTTGTCATTGGTCCACTGGATCAACCGCCCAGTGTTCGACTCGTAGACAAGGTAGCCATCCTTGTTGCGACCCAACTGGCGGGACTGCTGCAGCGCAGTCCACAGGTTCTTGCCGATCTTTTCCTTGAAAGCGGCCTGAAATTCGCGGGCGATCTCGTCGCTTTCCTTGACGACCATCGGGCAGTTTGGAAGGCCAAGCGCTGCAGCGAGATCGGCCCCCTTGATGCGCTGATCGTCACGCGCCAAAAAATACAACCCGCGTTCATAGGCGGGCGATCCTTGCGTGCGCTGAAAGCCCGCACCAAGCAGCTTGTCGGCATCCGCTTTGTCTTCCACATCCAACAAGAGGATGCGCTGGACCCCATCACGCAGCCTTGCGGCGCCGACGAAATAGCCATGGGAAGCGAGATCGAACCATTTCTTTGCAGCCAAGACACAACCCTCAAAAACCACTCAAACAGGCATCAAACGACACCCACACGGCGCCGATACGGCGCTTACACGACACTCATACAGCACAAATGAAAAACCACCACGACACTGGGCGCCGTGGTGGTTTTGTGCAGCTCATCGGGCGTTACATGCCTGGGCTGCTCTCGTGAGCGGCCTCTTTCCGAGGTGCTTTCGGGTCTTCCGGCAGGATCGCCGTCAGCGGCATATTTGCGTCAAAGTGCGCCAGGGGACTGACCTGCGGGAAGTGCTCCTGGGGCGATGCGTAGATCGCATAAGGCAGGCCATCAGGATGCCGCTGGATCGCGGTGACGGTGTTGCCATATCCGCGCTCAACGGTAGTGCGCTCGCCCTCCACTTCCGTGCGCACCAGATACCCGGCGAACTTCGGGTTATCAATGTCCTTGAGGTACGTCTTCGCGCTGTCCAGACCGAAATTAATGCGCTCAGCGGCCACGATCTCGACCGTCAGCTCGCCCGCCTTCGCCCCGTAGAAGAAATTCGCAGCCTTTTCTGGCGCCATGACGTGGGACACAGGAGGCTCATCATCGTCCAGAATTCCGGCAACGATGGCCCGTGCAAGATCGTTCTGTACATCCACATTGTCCAGGCCTGCCCTTTTGCCATCCAGCAACGCCTTTACGCTTGCATCCCCCGGCACTGGCAGGCGAACCGTTTTGTTGTCGCCATACAGAGGGTCTTTCACCACGGATTCCTCCCGCGCAGGGAAAACACGCGCTGTCGCGAATTCAGTCCCCCCGTGGTAGACGCGCATGATGGCGTGGCCATCACGGGCATTGCCCTGGTCATCCTTAGTCGCCAGGGCCGACCCCAGGGCCTCGCGCACATTGGAGCCATCCACGATGGTGGAGGTCCGCAGATATTCCACATGGGCTGACGCTTTGCCAGGGGCGCCATCTCTGGGCTGGAACAGGTTGATCGTGCCCAGGCCGTGTACCACCTCGGCCTCGGGCTTTGCTGCCATGGTTTGCGGCCAGTGTGCGCGGTACGTCCTGACGCCATGCTCTGTTTCGCCAAGCGGGCGAGCGCCATCGAACGCGATCAGCTTGATCTTCCCTGCCGCTTTCTCGGCCAGGGTTTCGCGGCGAAAGTCGCCGCTTTCGTAGGACTGACGCAGACGGGCCTCATTGGCTTTGGGCATGTCCACCATCCGCTCTTCCACCGTGCTCAAGCGAACGGCCAGCTTCACGCTGGGATCGGTCACGGAGCGCCCAATGGCCCAGTCTTCTCCACCTGTACCAGGGCGCGAAAGCTCAAAGCGCTCTACGGCCATGAAGACGCGCTCATCAAAGACGCGCCGCTGCTGCTGAGCCTGCGGCTTCAAAGCGTCTTTTGCCATGGAAGGGTCGAAGGTGCTGCTCATGCGGTTCTCCAAATAAACGAGGGAAATTACGTTGGCCGGAATATAGCCCGCATGAAATTGTACTGTCAACACATCGCCATTTTTACCGCGTACAAATTGACAAACATCATAAATGCGCCGTCGCGCTTTTTGAATTTTTCGATCAACTAACGCAACGATGCCTCTTTGAACATCAGAGATCAATACAGGAACAGCGCAACTGCATCGCCCGGACAGATCAACAAGATAAGCCGCGTATTCAACCGATAAGGTTTGGGAAATTTATTAATCTCGCGGATTTCCCCACCACCCATCGCGGCGTCTTTCCGATGCCATCCCAATCCTTACCAGCCGACAGATCGGAGTATTTCTGCGCGGCTCGCTTGCGGGGTTTTTGTCCATTTTCCCAATCCGCGCCAAATATCACCAAAGGCTCTATTCCATATTTCTCAATTAATGCCCTGGCCTTGGTAATTGCTTGAGCCCTGCCTGCAGCCCTCAATCGCTCTATGCGGGCACCAACATTTTCATGCAACTCCATCAGCTCACCGAGCGAAAGAGCATCTATATCCTCATCAGTCAACACAGACACTCCTTTCACAATCCGCATCAGCGAACAAGCAGAGAATTAACCGGAGAGAAACGATCCCGCATCACCGTCGCATCCGATTTATCAATACGCGCAGAATCGGGAAGATGGTTTGCAACATCCGCAGCATGCTTTCCCGCAAATATAATTCGGTTGCCGTTGGGTATGGCCGACTCGTAGACACCGCCAAAAACATGCTGATAGGTTGCTTCCTCATACTTGGCAAACCCAGTTTTCTTATAGGTGTTCGACATGAGAATGCCGTTAGGCGTTAACGCACTCTTCACTTGCGCAAGAAACTCAGCCGTCGCCATGTGCTCGGGTATGTAGTCTTTATCAAATGCATCAAGCATCACCACATCAAACTTAACACCCTCACGAATTGCCCTCCTAATATGAACTCTTCCATCTTCTGCGAAGACTCTCAGAAGTTCATTATTAGGCTTGAAATTGAAAAACCGCTCTGCGACATTTATCACCTCCTGATCCAGCTCAACAGCATCGACCATCACATCGGGATATTTTTCTCGGATAGCCATGGGAATACTTCCCCCGCCAATGCCGATCACCAAAACACGCTTGACGTTTGGCACATATTGCAGAGCATCAAACATCCTCTGCGTATAACCAAAAACCAATTTTGTCGCCGGAGCATCCTTCTCCATGCAGCTCTGCCTCGCGCTGCGGCGCCCAAAGGTCAGGCACCTGTGTGTAGGTCCGTCGAGGACGATGATGTTGCGGTACATCGACCGCTGCACCCAAATGGGCTTTGTTGCCCCAAAGACTTGCGCCTGGGCGTCCACCGCCGCCAGCAGGGCCAGCGCGCCAGCAACCAGGGTTTTAATCATCATTGCGGATACGCAGTTGGTACGACAGGCTTGCTGCTACAGCGGCCACGAGCAACGAGATAACAGCAAGCATGGCGATCAAGCGGTACACATCGAAGACCAGCACCAGAAAGAAGCCGGTGCCTATAGTGCCTGCGGCAGAGCCAATGGTGCTCACGAAGTACACCAGCCCAGCCTCGCGACCGCTGCTACCAATACCGCGCACCAACAGCCGGATGCAGTACGGGCTCACCATGCCGGAGATGACTGTTGGAATGGCGAAGAGGCACATGCTGGAGATGATGCTGCCCCACCGGGGATCGGGAAAGGCAATGGAAATCGCTTCAAGCAAAGGCTCTGCCTCAATCACTGGCAATGTCAATAATGCTTCCGCTGCGAGTAATGCAGCCAATTTCCAGAGCCTGGGTTGCCGGGTGGAGAAAACACCACCCAGCAAATAACCGAAAGACAAGGCAAGCATATACGTAGTGAGAATTCCTCCCCATACGAATATGCTGCTCCCGAAATAAGGAGCTAAAAGCCTTGAACTGAGCAGCTCAACCGAAAGAACAAAGAAGCCACTCCACGCAGCCACGATGAAAGTAGCTAACCGAGCTGCATGCGCCCCAGCATTTAACACCACACTCGGCATATAAAATCCTACTCAGAAATTAAAAAGGGCACTAAATAAGTGCCCTTCCGGCCATTTGAATGCCCAACTCCAAAAGAGTGCTATTTAGAACGGTATGTCCCCATCGTCCATATCATCAAAACCACTTGCCGGAGCCTGACCGCCAGCCGACCGCGAATCGTGATTGTCTCCGTCCTGGCCTTTTGGTTTACGTCCAAGCATCAAGCTGCTGACATTGAATGTCACACGGCTGTCTTTGGCGGCAGAACCATCGGGATTTGTCCGCGTCTTTGAGTCGAACACATCCTTGCCAATAACCCCCATCACTGTGATCTCACAACCCCGGCCAGCATGCAGCTCCAGGCGTTCGGTGTGACGCGGGTTGTAAAACGTCAGATCAAGCCACGTTGTCTGCGGAACATACTCGCCAGAAGTGCGATCCCGATAGCCACTTTCTACTGCGATGGAAACTTTACCGATGGGGTCACGCCCATCAGGGCGAATAACCTCCACATCGGAGCCCATACGGCCAGTCAGACGAAACTCATTATTGATGCGACTCATGGAAAACCTTTCGGGTTAGTTATATGAAACCTGCGTGGAATAATTAGCTTGCAGCCATCGCCCCCAGCGCGCAGCAAGTGGCACCAGCTTGCGCCGGTAGATCGTGTTGTATTGAGCTGTGGCCGAGTGGTAGGTGGCGACACGCACCCAGTAGTCGTGATTGCCAGGGGCATCCAGCCGCTGCCGGAGGAACCACGCGGCCAGCTCGGCGTTGTAGCAACCGCGCCATGCCGCATCGGTCTTGCTGACGTGCCGAAAGACACCCGATTGGGTGTCGAAATGCATGGTGTTGATCTGGAAGTGGCCCAGGTCATCGGTGCCATTCGTGTTGCGAACGAATTGCCCATTCTTGCCACCCTCAACGGACGCCAATGCCAACAGGACGTTCGCCGGAACCCCCTGGCGCATCGCTGCGCGGATCACACAGGGAATGTCCGCAGGGCCGACGCGGTGCTGCGGATCGTTGACGTTGAGCACGGGCATCGCCGCCGCGCTCACGACCGTCAAAGCGCTCGCGCACGCGGTCAGCCCTGCCAGGGCTTTAGCGAAACCACTTCTCATTGTTGAACCACGACTTGAAAGCGCCTTTGACGTAAAGCACGCCGTTTTCCACTTGCCATGCCCGGTAGCTTTTTTTGAGAAAGAGCACGAACATGCACAGGGCCAGCGCGGCCCAATTGATCGACAGCAGAAGGCTTGAGCCCTGCAACAGCATCCAGCAAAAGCCCAGGAAAAAGACAACCGCAGCGCCCAGGAATATCCGCGAACTCAGGGTGTGCGACTTCACGACCGATGCACGCTCCTGAGCGCTCAACCCATCAAATACCGAGAGCGACTGCTCTTCACGGATCGCCATGAGGGTCGGGATCACCGTGTCCTTGTCCCGACCTCCCAGAAGCATGAAATCACACTTGGTGCAGGCCCAGGTATAGGCCATCGCAGTGTTGTCGCCCTCCTGGGCTCCCTGCATCCGCATGACCCCACCGGAGCAATGCGGGCACAGGGGGTTGGTCAATGTGTCATACAGAGCCTTGATGGTCTGGTTGTTCTTGCGCAGGGTATTCACACCCAAGACGCCAGCCGGTATCGTGACAAAGACGTACTTTGCAGCGCCTTTAGCTTTTCCAAAAATGCTCATTTTGACGCCAAACTTTTAGCAATGTTCAAAAAACAGTCGTTGCGCTTATTTGAACAGAAGACCGGGAAGGCATCAATCCTCTTTCAAGGTCTTTTTCATGAGCGCCCCGCAGAAGGCATCCAGCTTCGACAGGCGCTCCTGGGCCTCGTGCACGTCCATCTTGGCGGGCATGGGAGGGTCGATGTATGAGGTCTGCTTGATGATTGCCTTGCGCGTGGCCAACACCTCTTGCTCGGCTTGCCACTTCGCATCCAGGCTCTCGTAGGGCTGGCCCCGGCCTAGCATCTCAATGTCCTTGAGCAACGCCTCATCGCCCACAGAAAGCTCGGCATCGAAGTCGTCCTCTGTCTGGGGTGCATCCACGGCCCCGGCCAGCATCAGGTGTTGACGCAGCAGCGGCAGCGCCCTCTCCTTGAAGGCGTTCGCTTCGCTCTGTGTGAGAACAATGCTCGTGGACACATAGTCGTCACTGAGACTGATCTCGTCATCATCGGCTGCAGATGCAGATCCAGTAGCGGTGGGGAATGCCGCAGGATCGGCGTTCAGAGCCTCACAGACCTCCAGAAGGCGGCTTCGCAGGCTGGACCCACCCTGCGCCGCCCCAGAGGCTCCAGCAGCCGCCTGTGCGTCCTCGGCATCCGATGGGAACTCAGGTGCCTCGTGCGGGAATTCCGGCGTGTCGGGAGTCTCCGGCACCTCGGGCATATCAGCAGGCGCCGATGCAGGAGCTGACACCGGCACCACAGCCACGGCGGGCGCCTTGCTGCCGACTGCGCCGACCAGCTCGTTACCCTTGCGGGACAAGAACCAGTGCATCACCGCAGCAGCCGCGTCGGGACGGCTCAGCCGCGTGGAATCCGGCGTCGCGTAGTTGTGCGCAAACAGGTTCTTCATGGAGGTCAAGATGGGGTCAGCCTCCACGGCCTGGACCAACATGACACCCAGCGATCCGTCGCTCAAGGCACCTTGCAGCAGCTTCACAGCCTTGCGGTTCTGCGGCAGATCGGCTGGCTCCGGCGCCTGGATGGGCAGGAAGTCATTGATGCGCATTTCCTTCGGCGTCTTGCCACCACCCGTGTAGAAGCCCATCCCACGGATAACACGCACACCACCGCTCTGCCCTCCCCGCTCCTTCTTGCCGATGAGGAATGTGAACTCACCGTTTTCCTGCATTGCAAGATCGTCGTAGTCGAGTCGATTGCGACGCTCGATGGTGATGTTGTCCTGCTGGCGAAACACCTCATTCACCGCACCCGACTTGCGCTCGAAGCCCGCCATGCGCGCCTCTTCGGCCTCGCCCGCTGCGCCTTGCACCCGCTTCCACGTCTCGCTCTCCTGCCCAGAGGTGATACGGCCAATCGCACGAATGTTGGTGTTTTCCCATGTGGCGTCGGCCTCTTCTGCGGAGGATTTCTTGAGCGAGGAAAAGTCCTGTGCAGCGAAAATCACTGAGAAGCCAAGCGAACGGGCCTGCGCAGGCGCCACGGCGAAGCCGATAACGGCGTAGTAGCCGTACTCGTCAAGGATCGTGTAGAACGGCACAGCGGCATTGGTGGGCCGGGAATCAATGATCTCTCGGACCAGGCCCTCCACGCGATTTCCCAGGCAACCGGCCATCATCTGCTTGATGGAGCCCACGATCATCTTGCCGAGCATGCGCATGGAGTCTGGCGCCCGCTCCAGCGCGGGCAGCAGCACCACCAGCAGGCGCCGGTTAATCACCACGTCATAGAAATCAACATCGCCCACCTTCGTCTTGAAAATGTGGCCGTAGTTGAAAGTCAGGTCATTGAAAATCCGTGTGAGCTGCATGACGATAAAGCCATGCTGCTCAAGCGTTTTCGTCTCCTGCTTTTTGATCTTGTTCTTTTGGTATCCAGGCAGGGTCAGCAGGTAGGAGCGCAGTGGCGCGCACACTACGTCGAACGTCTCGCCGTACTTGCCCTTGTGCTCCCACACCAGTTCCTCGATAGCGTTCAGCTCGAAGTATTCAAGGTAGCTTTCCGGCGCCAGATTGATGTAACCCTTGTCGCGCAGAAAAACGAGAGGGCGAGTCAGCGCAGCCACGAAACTGATCGCGCGCCCCTTCCACATATCGCCGCCGCCGCCAGAATCGTCCATCAGGGCCACGATCAACTCGATCAACATGCCTGACGAGGTATTCCCCATCATGTTCATGTTGTTCGTCACCTTGTCGTACTGCTTCTCAACGAAGTCACGGCCCGATGTGATGAAGTTGATGATGAGCAGATCGTCCTCGCGGCCAACACGGCGGGCCAGCTTGAAGATGTTCTTCTGCAGCGCAGGGTCGCCCTTGCCATCGGTGTAGATGAACCCGGTGTTTTGCACCAGTGCATTGAAGACGAGGCCCAGCAGGTACTCTGTCTTGCCTGAGCCCGTGGTGCCCAGCACGAGCTGGTGGGTACGCAAGTCACTGTCACCAGCGTAAATTTGCTCGCGCGTCTCCAGATCGTTGCCCAGCATCGTGATGCCAGAGCCAAGGCCTTTGCCCTTGAGGGTGGAGCCATCGCGCAGCTTCGATTCAATAGGCATGCGATAGGGGAAGTCGAATGCCCGCCCGTCCACGTTGCCGTACATCCGCCAGAACAACCAGAGGATGAGCAGCGCAAACTCCCCAGCGAAGGGAAGCGGCTTGACGATGGCGAATGCCACAGACAGGCCGACCACAATCAGCAGGAAAATCGCGCCGCCATCGGGCGACGAAAAGAACTCCGAGATTTTCTGGCCCGCGAGCCGCGTGTCTTTGCGGCGCCTTGTCGCCTTGACCTCGTGCTTACGCGAAGAACCCCTGTACTGAACCATTCGTAACCCCTTCGCCTACAGCAGCAATCAACCCAGCGCGTGCGCAGGTGACTCGAACCATTCAGCCAACAATTCCTTGGCGATCTTCTCGATCACAGAGCTTTCCATCGCTTCGTCCACAAAATCGGCATCAGCGAATTGCTCTTGCTTGCGCCGCTCTACGAGCTTCTTGCACGAGCCGGACGGAAAGCGCTTGGCGAGCAGCTTGCGTGCTGCATCACGAGGCATTGCCTCATAGAGCATCATCCGCAGCTTGCGATCCTCGGCGGTCGTAGAGAGCGCCCACAGCCGCATCGGCCCCGGCGTCAGCGTGAACAACTGCGAAAAGGGGGAACTCTTCGTCTCAAACTTCGCCAGGAAGGTGCCGCCATCGGCATTAGGGCCGTGCACAAAGTTGACCAACCCCTGCTCTTCGACGGGCGACAAGCCGATGTTCTCGCGCATCCAACGGCGCGTCTGCTCGGTCCCTGAGTCCATGATGAACTGCGTGGTCGCCACCTTGCAGAGGTCGCCAAAGTCTTCCATAAGCTGGCTGGCAAGAACGATCTCCATATTCCACTTCCGAGCCTCACGCGCATCGGTCAGCACTTGCTGACGCAGGATCGGATGCCCGCCCGTCTTGTGGAATTCATCCATGCACAGCACCTTGTTTTCGTCAACGATCTCGTTGACCATCTTGGTGAAGTACGGACGGGCATACGCCTCGAAGAACGGCAGGTCTTCACGCGAATAGGCCACCTTTTTCATGAACGACTCGCGGGCGATCATGAACATGAGCGAGGTCTGTTTCTGCGCAGCCGCAGAGCCCAGCATCGCCACGTCTTGCAAGTCCAGTGAAACGACGCGCGCAGCTCCCAGGTCGAACTTCGTGTAACTGGCGAACACAGGAAAGTCACCGACAGCTTCACGCACCCCAGTAACAAACGTGGGGATCAGATCGCGACCGCCTTCTGTCTTCGTCGTACCGTACTCAGACTTGACCTCTTCGGAGCTGGCAACTGCTGCGAGGTCAGACAACGTGGGAACAGCGTACCGCTGGGCGATTTCAGCCTCGTAATACTGCTCAGCCTTGAAAAACGCATCCACAAGCTCCCAGTAGCTGGTGGCGGGCATGATGGTGATGCCCAGCTTTTGCACAGCCTCATCGAGCAACCGATGGTGCCCAGGTCGATAGCGATTCGGTTGAGCCTTCTCCAGCCGATCCGACTTGCGCATGTACGCAAGGTCGATGATTCGACCGACGAACGTGGACATGCCTTCAAAGGCTCTGCCATCACGCTCGGGCGGCGTAACCAGGGCCGTCATGAAGTTCTTGAGAAATTCACGTCCACGAGGCAGCGGCTCACGCTTCGTGAGAGGCGTGTCCATGGTGTTGATGCAGTCCCGCTCGTTGTTCTGCAGTCGCTTGTAGACCGCAAGGTGCCGCATGTTCTCTGGCAGCGCATCCTGCACCAGATCAATGAATCCAGCCGAAGAGATACCAATGTCGATGATGCCCACAAACGGAAGGCGCTGGATACCGGGCAACAGGCAGGACTCGAAGTTATTGGAGTTCATCAGCACCGACTTGCCATAGCCTGGGCGCCCAGCGATCAGCGTGATCCATGTGGTTTGTTCCGACGCGAAGCGCTGGTAGTTGAGCACCTTGCCATCGCGGCTGCGGAAGATGATGGAGCCACGCGCAAAAGGCGATGCGGGGCGGGTCAGCGGCAAGAGTCCCAGCGCCTCATACAGGGGCGCAGGGCACGCGGGAGCGTAGTGCTTAGGCGAGAGGCCCACGCAGCACGTCTGAAAGGCATCCATGACGTACCCAGTGCGCTCAGTGACCGACGACTTGCCCCACCCTTCGAGCGCGCGGAGCACCTTGGACTTGCGCAACCGCAGCTCACGCACGCCTTCTGGCGTGTAGTCGGCCCAGGTCATGGCCGCAATCCGCAACTTCACAATCGTCTCGCCATCGCGCTTGCGCTCCTGCAGATCGCGAAGCGCAAGGTTGATGTTGCGATTGATCTCAGAGGTGAAGCCCAGCAGGTTCGCGAAAAGCTGCTTGAATCCTGTGCCCTGCAGGCCATCGCCTTCGATCATCACGGACAGGGTGTAGGGCATTGACCGCGAGCGCCCGTTTTCCTGTGTGTCGGAACGATTGAGCGACGAGAACAGGTGGTTGAAGAACTTGGGCTCGCGCGGTGGGGCGCTGACGAACAGCGGCGCATAAATGCGGGTGCCAACACGAATGGTGGTCGGGTCAGGGATCTGTGGATTCGAGATCGTCCCAATGTCCGCAGAGGCTGTCATCACCTGCTCAGCGATGCGCGGATACAAGAACTCGCTGTAGTCCTCGTGCCTCGCGTTGTCCTTCCAGCGGAATGGAATCTTCTTCCCTGGCAGCGCGGGCTCCCAGCCTGGGCCGCTTATGTCTGGATACACGCTGGAGCGCACTGCGCGCAAAGCGTCTGCGGCGTTGAGAATTTCAGCGTGGCAATTGAACTCCGGCGAGCACAGGTCCGTCACGACCTTGGTCACGTAGGCATTGTGCCGATCACGCAAGAATGAAATAGGCCGCAACAGGTTCTGCGCATCACGAGTGGCGGGCCATCCGCTTTCCTTGCGAAACGTGTTGACCTGTTCCTGAAAAATCTTGCCCTCGATGGGGTCCAGCAGCGACGGGCGGGACCAGAACACCAGATAGCACTCTTCGTCATAAACGTAGTCGCCATAGCGATCCACAGTCTCATCAATCAGGTCGTGCACAGCCAGCGACAGGCGCTTGGCCGTAGCGTGCTGCTGCTCTGCATTGCTCACCAGAGCCTCACGGCCATCGAGGTCGCGGCGGAAGATCGCTTGAAGCTGGTGCCCCCGATGGTCCAAGAAGATGCCAAGCGATCCCGTGACGAGCGACAGCAACTGCCGGAACTGATCCTCACCCAAGATGCCCTTGCTGCCATGAAAACGAACGATGGTCGCAAAGCTGCCATCAGAGGTGACAAGGCTTCGGCCTTCGTCCACCGTCTCAATGTCGCAATAGTCCTGCACGCTCATCTTCACCGACTCCAAGATGGAGACAATCACCGACTCAAATTTTTCCAGCATGACTCACCCTTTCGACAAACTGCTCGATAAAGCCATGAGCCTGCGCGGTACGCACAGCCTCATCCGACTCCCTGTCCACCAAAATCCCGTCCAGCTCCAGCATTTGCACCACGCTTGCATGCGAGCGCAACACCGCTTCGATCTGGTACAGACCACTCTTGCCCTGCTCGCCGTGGCTCATGCCGACTCCCTGGCTTCAATGAAACTAGCCATGGGTGGCATCAAGCCCACATCCATTGCAACGTCGAGGATGTGCTTGATGCCACCCTCGGGCACCCGCACAACGACATTGCCCATGCCATAGGCAATCAGGTTCACGCCCCGGCGTGACTGCATGCGCTGGGCATAGTCAAACATTTGCATGCGGTCGATGGCACGCATCCAGGCCGCACGCGCGGTGAAGCCAGTGATCCGTCCCACTCGCGGCTGCTTGTTCATCAGTGCTGTCCAAACCTGCTCGGCCACAAGACCGAGGCTGTAGGACAGCTCGTCCATTGCCCCTTGTGGCAGCTTCTCCGCATAGCTACCAAGGCTTTCATAGCCCTGCTCGCAGATCATTGCGGCCCGCAGCTCCACATCCGCGTACTGGCGCACAACGCGCCACTCAACATCTGTCAACCACTCGCGAATGGACTTGGAACCGCTGCCCCAGGACAGGGCCTCGGCCATGATCGGCTTCACGTTGGTGATACGGCAGCGAACCATGAATGGCTGCTCCATGTTCTCCAGCTCGGCTTCTGACAGCTTTTGCTTTGCCAACACCCAGCCTGTATCGGGTGGCACCTTTTGGGCGAGCATGCGTCGCGCATAACCCAGGCGATTGCAGCGAAGCGTGGCGCTGCTGGTGGTGCCTCGGCCAAAGCTCACGGGCTGTATCACGGAGACGCTTGGATGCCCCGCAATCGTCTCGAAGGTGGAGTAGTGCACCTCGGGGATGCGGCAGCGATCTAACCCCATGGTGGTCGCGTAGTCGTCATTGAGACGGCCATGGCTCTGGACCTTCACATTCAACTCCCGACAGGAGTAAGCCACCACGCGATGCGCAATCAGGGACAGAGCCTCTGCTGTGTCCTTGGCCTTGCCGGTATTGCGGCCCAGGCCGAACTCCGTGGCTATCTGCTCGAAGGAAGTTCGCAGCCAACTGTCATTGCGGAAATTGGCATGCATATTCAACTTGGCAGCAAGGAATGCCGAGTAGCCGAGGTTTGTCAGCCAGATCACATCGTTGGGCAGCTCCGAGATACCTTGAATGCGGCGCGCGGTTGTGCCACCGATGGAGGCCCACCCGGCTGTCAGGGAGACGACTGAGCGATCCCCCGACCCCATCACCGAGCTGGGGTCAAATACTATGGCTCCAATGCGCATACGACTGGCTCAGACGTGCTGCGGGCGCAGCGTGTCGAGCAACGCAGGCCAGTGATTCATGTCCAAATACTGGCTGTGTGTTCGCGTGAGGTAACCGGCAATTTGGCCGTCACGAAACGCGGCCTCCGTTGGAATCACGCGAAGCCCATCGAGCGTTTTGTTGCGCAGCGCAAACGCTGCATCGTCGAGCTTGGACAGGCCCACCGCAATCTCATGGCCGTTGGAGAAGTCGGCTTCAAAAACGCGCTTGAAAATGTCTACAGAACGGCTCTCGAAGATCGCATACAGACCCTTGAGCCGCGACTGAACATCCTCGTTGCCCACTGCCATTGCGCAGTGGTAGATGCGCATCAGATTCGTGATCTCAGCTTGGGTCAATTCAGGCACCACTGCCAGGAACATCGCGCCGCGCATCGCGGCCAAGCCCAGGTGAAAGCAGAGATGGTCAATATTGCAAATCGTCACGAGGTTCGATTCGCGGTTGTTCGTGTGGTCATCATCAAGGTGATGGACCTCTTGGTTCGCTGTGCTGGCAAACCCGCAGAACCAGCAGCGCCGACCATCGCGGTCGAGCACTTTTTTGCGCACTTCCAGAAACACGGCATCCGCCTCATTGCGGTCATGCTCAGACTGCTCCATGCGCCACTGCTTGCGCTTGACGCTCAACACCGGCAAATTCGCGAACCGCGTCAGGAAGGCCTCGGGCCTCGTAGGCGGTATCAGTTCCATGCTTCCCATATTCGTCCGTGATGCGGTGATTGAGCTGTGGGTGCGGCCCAGTGATAGCACCTGGGCCGCTGGATCGGATTAGCCCGTGACGGTGTTACGCATCATCCACATGATGGTGCCAACACCCGCCATCGCGCCACCGATGAACAGGCCCACGACAGCCGAGAGTGGCTTTTCGCGCTCATCCTTGGACGCTTTCCAGAGGGTGTACAGCGAGATGGCCACGACCACGAAACCACCGATGGCCACGAGCTGGATCAGCAGCGATGCGCCAGTCTGAGCGGCGCCGTCGATGTTGCCCGCAATGTCGTCAAACTTCTTGCCACCAGAAATGTCCTGCGTCAGGTCAGTCTTGCTGATCGCGTGTGCTGGCAGGGCCAGCGTGCCGCTGAAAAATGCGATGACCAACGAGCAGGCGAGATATGCCTTGTAGCGAGCGGTAGCTGCGAGATTGAGGAAAGCTGCTTTCATGAGTGAACTCCGGTTGTAAAAAAGTAAAAATTAGAGAACGAGATCAGAACGGGGTGAACATCGAGATGATGTTGAAACCCAGTGTGTTGTTGACTACATCAGCGAACCATTTGAAGTTCCAGCAGAGCACGCCTCCAAGCGCCCAGCCAGCGGCTGAGCCCAGGTGAGCCTGCTCATTGTTGTAGTAGCGATTGACGGTCATCAGGGCCTTGAACATCGCGATGAAGCCCACGACTTGCATGATCGACAGCAGAGCGATGGTGGCGACGGCCCCCTTGTCCGCCAGCGACCCACCAGCGGTGTAGGCCATGTCCGTTGGCATGATCCGCGACGCCACATAGTCATCCGACACAGTGCGGGACATGATGCCCATCAGGTTGAGGGTGGACAGCGCGCTCAAGAGCGCACCAACCAGCAGAGAGATCAGCGCCGATCCGGTCGAAAAGCGCTGACGGCCAGCAACGTACTTCAGCGCGTTGTCATGAGACACCCCCCACAGCTCGACCAAGGCAGAGCCGACGAGATACAGACCAACCAAGGCTGCGATGCCTTGGATCATCATCAGCAATGCAGGAGCGACTTTGCCTGCATTGACGAGCAAATCGAGTAGATCGGGGAAGCCGGTGCCCATGGTTCAGTGCTCCAGAAATGACGTGCGCAAAACGGCTCTCAGCGTTTGGCCTGAACATCGACAAGTACCTGCCCATTGGGCGCTACACGCTTGACGACAAGAGCGCCATCCAGAGGGATCGTCTCGCCCTCGCTCACGCTCCACTCGTCGTTGCCATTGCGAATCCAAGCACGATTCCCGACCGATGCCAGAACCTTCGACTCGCCGCCAGTGAGTTGCATCGACTTGTCCCTGGATGCACGACGCTCAGCAGCCGCAAGGCGCTCACTGCGAGTTGGCCGAGCGTCCTGCTCTTCGGGCTTCACCACGTTGACCCGCGTGCCAATACGGGCCTTCTCCAGATTGCCAACGCGGCTGGCAGTCACTTGAATGTTGTTGTCCAGCGTTGCGAGATTCTTGTTCTGCTGGTCAACCGCCGAGGCCGTCTGCGAGAAAGCGGCTTGAGCACTTTGAGCATTGGCATCGACCTTCTCGCGCAGCGCCTTGACCTCAAGGCGAAGCTGCTCCAACTCGACTGATGCGCCGTTGACTGGTGCATCAAACTGAGCTGGCCTGCTTCTGACCGTCTTCTCAGGCTTGCCCGATGCTGAGATGAGCGCTCCTGCGATCACCATCACGACGACAAACACGGCGGCTGCGATCCCGACCAGTTGGCCGAACGACATTTTTTTGAGATTGATTGCCATGATTTCTCGCTTTGCGTTCAATAGTTGCTGTTCAAAGGACCGCGATACCTGTTGTCATAGCCGGTGCCCTGGTACTGGCTCGGTGCCGCTCCAGTGCCGCCTGGGGCGTAGCCGTATGGGGTAGTTCCATAACCGGGATTGAAGGTGCCCTGCCCTGCCTGCGGGAACCCCACGGGGGTGGGGGCGTTGACTGCATTCCCCTGCCCACCGGACTGTTGGAGCGCCTGCTGCTGGGCCAACTGTTGGGCCAACTGCTGGGCAGTCAATTGCTGCGGTTGTTGCTGTTGCTGTTGCTGTTGCTGTTGCTGTTGCTGTTGCTCATCACTATTTGCAGGCAACACGTCCTCTAAGAAATAGAGCATGAAGCCCGTCTCAGCAGGTGTTGAGTACGTGCTGGGCTGATTGAAGCCGCGACGCCGAATTTCGGCGCCAATTGCAGACCCCATCTCACCGACAGCAGAGCCAATCACTTGCCGGTCACGAGGCATCTCATTGGTCGTGATGATGCCGCCTGGGGTGGACACAGTTGTCCCCACTGGCTGCTGATACACACGGCCTGCGCCTTGGAGCAATGCTGCCGCTGCAAGCGACGAATAGCGGCTGAGCGTGTGGTGGTCGATCTTCTCTGCCATGCCCAACTTGGCATCCTGCTCACGCAATGCCACTGCACGAATGCGCATGGTGCTGCGCTCGTCCTGGGGGGCCAAAGTCATGAAGGTGAGCGAGATGTTGTTGTAGCTCTGCTCAATCATGCCGATCAGCTTGGCGCCCTTCCATGGACCACTGCGAACGGTTGCAAGGACAGTGCGCCCATCGTCAGTGTTGGCTTCCGAATCAAGGGTAGCGAACATAGTGTTCCCAGCCTTAATCGTTGGCTTGCGGGACGCCGCGCGCAGTGCGCTTGCAGTGGCTCCGCTGCTTGCACCACGAGCGGGGGCCACGTAGTAGGTGGACTGGGTGTAGGCCCCCAAATTGTTGAGGCTGTCACTGCCTTGGGAGGCAAACATGCCGCCGATCTGTTTCACGATTTCTTGCGAGACAGATTCAACATATTTGTCGCGATCACCTTCCGCCTGTTTCTGATCCGTTTCCAGCTTCGCTGCAGCACGTTGCAACTCTTGGTCGCGGCGTTGCTGCTCCGCTTGCTGTTGCGGCGTCTGCTGCTGTGGCGCTGCGCCCGAAGGCATGGGCTGTGCCTGCATGCTGCGTGCGCTCCCGTTGGCCTGGGCACGAGCAGCCTCTTCTTCGGGGGTTGCAAAGCCCGCGAACTTGGCAGGTGCTCCAGGGGATTCCTGCTTGGAGCTGGCACCGATGTTGTAGTCAAAACCGGGCTGGTAGCTCCCCCCTTTGATTTGTGCTTCCTCGGCCTCGCGGCGCGACTGCTCTGCGCGGCGAGTAGCTTCTTCAGGCGTCACCGCGTTGGTCGAAACGCGATTCTGTGGAGACGTAGGAGCGTCCACCTGGGCCTTGCTTCCAACCACTGGTGCATTACGCATATTCGTCGCTGCAAGCACACCAAAAACCACTACGACAACCGCCACAGAGATCAGCGCAAGTTTGCCTGGGCCAGAGCCAAAAGTGGCACGCAGGTTGCGCCGCCTCACATCGGCATCAGCCTTGCGCGCGGCACCATTTGCTTGTGGGTTCACAGCAGGTTCAGGGCTGAATCCCTGGTCTTCTGCTACTGCGTCGGGGTTAGCGCCCGTACCGTTGTTGTTTGCGTCGCTCATCTGCTGCTACCTCACTCAAAGAAAGCCGTTTGTGCACGTCCACCGATGGTGAACGTCGCAGCTTTTGGCACACCGACATAGCGGTACACGGACACTCCGCTGGTGCTGCGAGCTGCAGCGAAGTACGCTGGATACTGGGCGTTAGCGCGAGCTTTGACATACAGGTTTCGGTCATAGACCCAGGCCTCGGCGCCGTCCAAGCCAGTCACCCGCAAACGCTTTGCGCTCGCAGGAGGCACGCCATCAAGGAAGTACGGCATAGCGTTGTCCAGCCCTGGAGCAGCTTGCATAGACACCTCAGCCTCGGCATCAGGATTGCGCCCCGGCACCTTGGCATCGACGCGCATATCAACTTCTGCTTGACCAGTTGTCAGGACAAAAATCACTGGTGTCGATTGGCCGCGCAGCGTGACCGTGACGTTGCCATAGGCTGCTGGCGTGAGCGCTTCGATGCTCAGCACGTTCGTCGGCGTTTCGGCCTGCCCGCCCTGCCCGCCCTGCCCCGCTCCAATGACACGGCCATCACTGAACAGTTGACGATTCATGCTGACCTTTTCGATCATCCATGGCTGGCCGCTCACATCCGAAAACACAAGGCTTGTCTGCTGCCCACGAGACAAGCGCAGTGTGGGTGGTGCGACGCCTGGATCGAGATTCACAAGCAATGTGCGAGTCACCGGCTTTGCGGGGTTCAGATAAGGCATCGAACGCTGCTGCTGGCGTTCGATGTAGATGGACTTCAAGCGCTCAACCTGCTCGGGCGTGAGCTGCATGTTTTCGATCTGGCGAACGGCCCGCTCCACAATGGCCTCAGCAGGTGGATACACCACGCTGGGACCATCAGCAGTTGAGTTGACAGTGGCCGCTGGCATCACGATAGGAACAGGAGCATTCACCTGCTGCCCAAGTCTGTTTGGTGGCGCAGCTTCGCGAGGTGATGCTGCAGGAGCGGGTGCAACCGGCACAGCAGCAGATGCCGCCGCCGCAGGCGCCGACTCTGCTGCAGATGAGGCTGGCGCCAACACCTGGGGCGCCTGCTGGGGAGCAGGCGTTATTGGTCCCTGTTGCGCGGCGGCTGCGCCGTGCAACAGGAGCGCCGCAACAGCCGTTGCGACAGAAGAAAAAGCTGCTTTCATCATCATTCCCTACATGCCTTCAACGTTGACTTGCGATTGGGGACAGCACCAGGGAATCGACAGCGATACCCTTCAAGTTCACTGCGCTGGCTTCTTGCTCAAGAATCGTCACATGGGCCAGGAAGTCCTGGCGTGATCGTGGCTGGCTCTCACCGCCCGAAAAGAACTCGATAGCCACGGGCACGATTGCCACCCAGTAGCGCTTGGTGCCGCGACGGCCCTCTTCCTCGATCTGCGGCGTGCGTGTCGCCATCGTGCGAAGGACAAGACGCCCCTTGATGACACGCTCAAGATTGCCGCTTTCTTGGAGCGAGGCGAGGTACTGCTTGCGTCCAGCATCTGTGAAACGCTTCGTGGCAACATCGTTGATCGCGGGCCGGTAGTTCACGTAGTCGTAGGTGTAGGCCTCAACCACAGTGTCTTTGGCGTACTCAGTCAGCGCAGCGGGAGTGACGCGCACTTGCGCGTCACTGCTGACTGCACACAGCGCCCTGTTGTCAGTCGTGGGGATGTAGCGGTACTTTGGGAACAGAAAGAGTGCCGAACTCACAGACACCGCAAAGGTCGCACCCAATGTGAGTGCCAATCCCCAGACCCTCACATTGCGTTTTTTGAGAGTGATGTTTTCTTGGTGCAGACGCGCGACTTCGCGCAGCACTGCAGCAGCTTCACCAGGGGTCTTGTCGTTGGCGATCTGAGCAAGGATCGCGTCGTCAAGCTGACGCCCCTCAAGCTGATCCTTGCCGTTGTCCGGTTTTGTGTTCTCAGTTTTTGCCATAGCGAATCTCTCCGGTGCGGCTGTCCAGCACGCAAATGTGATCGGTCGCGTCCCAAAAGATCACGTCCTCATAACTGGTTTCCGTAAGGAGCCAAGCACACGAGCCCATGAGGCCCAAGACCAGCACCACTACTGCCACCTCCCCATAGACGGCTGCGCGGTCGTAAAAGCGATTCAGACGGCGCAATGTGCGCACGTCCGAACTTCCATCACTGACCCCCCAACTCGTCTGGCCCGAAAGCCAACCCCGAACGCTGTGCAGACGCATGAATACCTCTCGTTGGGCCGCATTCTACAAGCCATTTCAAAATCCGCAATCACGCAATTTTGCGATTTCTGCGTATGTTGCTGTTGCAATGCAATCCCTTATGACCTTTGAGACATACCTTTATGCAACATTCTGAAGCATTCCAACGATCAATCACTGGACTCAGATCAGCAGAACGCTGCGCAGCGCCTCACCCACTGGGAAGGGGAAACAAAAGAATGGATTTCAAGGCCACTTGAACGCGCCGTGTACGTGCCGCGTCTGCGCCGCATATGTGCCGTTTATGAGCCAGATAGGTGTCGCATTGGAGCTGTTGCGGTATACATAACGCGCAACCGCCCCTCCTGAGTGCCGCATGAGTGCTGCATGGGAGCCAGTTGGGCGCCGCCTACGTGCCGCTCCCGTGTCGCATGCGTGTCACATGATTACAAAATGCGTATCGACGCAATGTTGCGAAATTTAACAATTGCAACTGTGCGTGCAAGTGTGCAGGCGCAAAGCACGGTCGTGCTTTTGAGTCAACTTTTATCTGGCTGGGGGCCTGGGCGGGGCGATGGCTCACTCCATTGCGCAACGTCCTGGGGCGCCTGCACCTGCGTGTAGCGCACGGCCAGCAGGGACTCCCTCGCAGCGCGCATGCTGCGCCCGGTGTAGCCCGAAAACTTCCGTGCGTAATGCCTGTGCGCTGTCTCCTCGCTGGAATGCCCAAACAAGGCAGCAATCTGACGGCGGTCCTGACCATCTGCTTTTGCATTTGCAACAGCTTGATGGCGCGTCCCGTAAATAGACGGAACGCTTCCTTCCCACCCTTTACTTAGAAGCGTTCGGCGTATCGCTCTCTGCAAAGAGTCATAAATCTTTTTTGTCTTATCTCCATAAGACAACCTAGAAATCTCAGGCGTGTACAACTCCTTTATTGCAGCAAGCCACTTGCTGATATAGGAAAGATTTTGCTCCGTCAGGTTTTCAAGCATGATTATTCGATGCTCTCCATTAGCCCTTTCAGCGGATTGCTTGGCGTTATATACCCGCAACGCAGTACAGGTTTCAATCTCGCCATCTCTACCGATAACAAACTCACCCAATGGATCTGTCTTTTGATGCTTGATGAGCGCCGCATTTAGCCATTCAATTGGCCGCAAGCCAACCACGAGGTTCGCCCGAATAAACAACAATCCGTGCAAGAGATTCAAGCTCCTGTCATCAATTGCAGCCTTAGAAAGAATTTCTACTGCCTCATCGGGAAACGCCTTCAAATTTGGACTTGAAGTCATGCCCGATTTTTTTGGAAGTGCGCTCGTCCCTAGAAACTGAATATCTCTGTATGCAGACTCATAACGGTCAATAACTAAATCACCCGAATCCATAAGTGATTGCGCTTCCGACGCAATCCAAAATAAAGCAGCGGCCTTTTCAAGGCGCGCTGTGGCTCGGGTAATTTGGCTGTTGTCCACGCGATCCGAAAGATCGCGCACCAGCATCTCAGGCGTTAATCTTGAAATTTCGCCGCCAGCCACTCGGCTGGCGGCTTGTCTTATCTTTCTCGAATACAGAACAATAGTATCTGCAGACAGTGATTGACCCACCCGTTCCTCAGCACCAATACGAGAAAGCAGATCAAGCGCCCGCGTTCCTCCTGTTATCGAATTTTCGTACATAGCAATTATTTATTCCGCTCACAAAAGTAGGTATTTCGCGGATGCAGATCAAAAGAGGGCAGGGTGGCACAGGGCAAAAACCTCCAGTTCGGCACCAGCTCAGCAGACCGTCCAGACCTGGCACAGGGCCTGGCACCAGCTCGCCGAAAGGGCGCAGAACTACGCGCATCCTGTGACCAGAACGTGTGCTTCGGAACCAGAAAGCACGCCCCCAGGAGTCCCGGCACGCGGGCTCCGGTAACAGACGGAGGTTCCAGATCATCAGTGTTTCGGCGGCAGAAGGGGAAAAGCATGGTCGCAGATTGGTCGGCTTGGTCACAGATGGGCGTTACTCCGCCAAAACTTGGATGTATCGCCGCCAAAAATTGGATGTATCGCAGCACAAACGCCCCCTCTAAAGTGCCCAGAATGGAGTCCATGCCTACGGATTTCCGCAATTATGCGGATGTATTGCAGCATGGACAAGGGGCACAGACGCACAGTGCAAATTTCGCGGCTAAAACACGCGGAGTAACGCCCATGTGGGCTCCTGTGACCAGAACCTCGCGCGGCCTGCGACCAGAGGACAGTCAACAACTGCAGCATGCGTGCCGCAATGGTGCCGGATTGGGGCGATTGAGTGCCATTTGAGCACCGTATCTGCACCGTATGCGTGTCGCATCGGTGCCGTTTTCCGCAACTGCAAGGCGTTTTCACGGCGAAAGAGGCGCCAGATAGGTGCCGCATTGGTGCCGTATAAGAGCCAGAAGAGAACCGTTTGCGTGTCGTTTTGGTGCTAGAGAACGCATTTTTGCGCTCGAATTCATGAACTTGGGGATGCTTCTTTTGCCTTGGCGGGGTATGATCCCCGCGTGCGAAAGTTCGCTCCGAGCACGCCACAACATCACCGTTTGTCGTTTTATCGTCGTTTCACTTTTTGAAGGAGTCTGCAATGGGATTGAGATTGACTGCATGTGCGAGTCTGGCCGTGGCGTTCACGCTGTTGGGCTGCGCCACGCCCCCCGCGCCCATGGACGAGGACTTTGCGTCCAAGCTGATTGCCGAGAAAGCTGCGATTGCAGCAGGCGCTCAGCGCGATTACGCGGCGCTGCTCGCCGAGGACTATTCGACTGTCCAAAAACGGCAGGCTGCATTTGACACTGACACCATTGACGTGGACTACATCGGTAATCCACGCGAGCTGGTGCAATCCCTCGCTTCGCGCTATGGCATGGCATTCAGCGAGACAGGTCGTCCCGCTGAATTGCGTCCTATCAATATCCGCATGAAAGGGGTCACACCTGATTCGGTTCTCCGCAATATCGGCAATCAGATGCACCTCGCGGCTGATCTCGTTCTGAATCGTCCCGGCAAGTCACTCACCATTGAGTACAAGAACCGCGACAGCGAACAGAATCAAACAAAGGGAGGCTAAGCGCTATGGCTGCTGATATTCCTGTGTCCCTTGAGCAATTGCAGGCGCAATATGACCGCCCTGCAATGGTTCGATCCGCCGATGATTCTTCATCCAGTATCAAAATCGAAGCCCTTAAAGAAGCCGCTTTGGGCATTGGAGTCAAGGGTGGCTTGCGAAAACAGCTCGCCCACATCAATGGCGTGATCGAAAGAAAATCGCGTGAGCTGGATACGGTTTACGATTTCGGCAATCTGATGATTCGGGATCGGGTCGTACCCGCAGTTATCACCGAAGCCCGTGATTTGTATAACCAAGACGGCGCATACGCTCTGCGTTTATCTGGTGCCTCTTACAAAATTGACCAACAGCCGCGATTCTCGTCAGTACCTCCGAACTGGCGTGATTACCTTTGGTTCGGCAATGCAGACAAAGATGATGACGTGGCATCTGGCAATATGCGGCCTAAAACAGATTATGAGCGCCAGCTTTGGCGTGAATACATCGGGAAAGGTTGGCAGCAGGGTATCGACCAAGCGAACGTCATGCTGCAATATGGGCTCGACCGCCTGAACCGGGACTTGACTGGAATGATCCGGTTCCACACATTCGTGCTGCAGAACAAAATCACGATGCCCGCCATTGCGACGCAGACATGGGCATATTCGGCACAGCAGAATGAAACCATTGCTGTCGATGAAACGCTTCTGCGCATCACGACTTTGCCTGAATTCAACCCCGCCATTGACAAATGGCGCGCGTCTGTAAAGACCTCAGAGATCGTGCCTCCAATTCCAGCGCAGCCTACGCAGTCCATGCGCCGGATTTCGCCAAAATTCAACCCCACGCCCGATCCAGCACAGCCGCCAGCTCCCGAACGGCGCACGCTGCCCCACGGCCAGGATGGCGAAGGGCAGGGTGCCGCAGGTGTCTGATATGAGCGAGCCCGTGGGCAAGCTGCGGGTGGAGGCCGGTGGCTTGCTGCCACGCGCTGCTCGCCTTACCGACTTCGTGCCCCCACAGCGCTTCATCGTGCCGGAGCACTTGAAAGGCGTGATGCTCGAAGCTCAGGCACACAATGCCAGTGACGTGTACATCCAGCCTGGGTTGCCGATCTGTGCACGGATCAACGGCGACCTCATGGCTCTAACGCCCAGCACTCTCGATGAGAGCGAGGTCATGTACATGATTAAGTGGACGAGCAACCGTGACACCGCTGAAACGGACATACTTTCAGGAGTCCCGGTCAATGCTCGGTACGAGCTTTTCTCGCCAACTGAGAGAGACGCCCGTGGCGCAAAGCTGCGCTACGGCTACCGCGTCAACATTTCCCCGATTCTCAACCCAGGTGGCACGTCTGGCCAGATCGTGCTGCGCTCGATCCCAAACGAGCCAATACCGTTCTACAAAATCGGGTTGCCAGAGACGCTTGTGCGCGATTGCATCCCCGAGAGCGGACTGGTCTACATCGCCGGAGCTACCGGATCAGGCAAGACCACCACTTTCGCGGCCATCATCCGCTACATCCTGGAAAACGATACCCCCATCAAGGGCAATCTGTTGACGCATGAAGAACCGATTGAGTTCACATACGACCAAATCAACAGCCAGCATTCAATCATCGTGCAGTCTGAGGTGCCACAGCACTTCAAGGATTTCTACGCAGCCAATCGCGAAGCGATGCGCAGAAAGCCAGGACTTGTACTGGTTGGCGAAATGCGTGACGAAGAAACCATTCGTGCCGGTGTGGAGCTTTCTCTTACTGGGCATCCAGTTTTTGCCACGGTGCATGCTACTGATGTGCCATCGGTAATGCGAAGGCTCATATCGCGTTTTCCATCAAACGAGCGTGCAACCGCTATTTACGACATTGTTGATACTGCGCGGATGATAATGGCGCAGCGCCTTGTAAAAGGCATTGATGGAAAATTGATCGCTGTACGTGAATACTTGAAGTTCAACGACGAAATTCGCGACGAATTGGCCGAGCTGGACCAGATGGGAAAGATTACCAGCGTGATCGCCAGAATCGTTGAAGAGAAAGGGCACTCCTTCCGCAAGGAAGCCAGCACGCTGCTCGCCGAGGGGCGGATCACCAAAGCCGTCGCTGAAAGCATCTTCCCACCGCAGAAGGAGCAACAGCTAAAGGCGATCCTGGCTAGTCAGGAGTCCTAAGCACCTCGCTCCTACGTGTTGCATCGGTGCCGTTTACGCGCCGCGAATGCGCCGTAAAGGTGCCGCATAGGGTGGTTTAGGTGTCGCTTGCGTGCCACATTGGCCGCTTGCGTGTTGTATTGGTGTCGTTTTGGTGTCGCTTACGTGCCGCGAGTGCTACACTTCACTCACGATGGCGCGCAGTGCCATCTACGTGCCATGAGCTGGTCCCTTGGGACTTGTTCATGGGTATTTGTATCGACTCTTGTTGCTGACAAATTGAAGGGGGATTTATGTCAACTGGGCGTTATCACTGGAGCAATGTCTCTGGAGAAGCCAAATTTTTCATAATCAATGCGTCGGCAAGTGTGCCGTGGCTTGCGCTGATTCTCTTTCCGCGCTGGTCCACGCTCGCAATTGCATTGATATTGACGGCTTTTTTGCTGTACGTGCAATTCAAGAAAATGAATTTCAGGACGTTTCTCAAATCGAAAAAAACGTTTTTCCTGGGTCATTCGATACGTGTTGAGCGGCCTTTCAAGGGGCAATGATGGCAACCAAAAAAAAGGAAACCTCCCAAATGAGCGAAAACAATAGCGATAAGGATCTCTTCGTTGGCGTGGATGATGGTCACTACGCCATCAAAATCGTTCTGGAGACTGGTCAAACGTTCTCGATCCCCTCGCGGGCCGCTGCAGGCAAACACCTGATTTCGCTACGCGATAGCGACGATGGCGTGTTCTACGACACCGAAGAAGGCCGCACCTTCACGGTGAGCGCCCAGCTCCCCAAGTTCGAGGACACGCGCTTTATGGACTACCCCAAGTCCGAGCTGAACCGTGTGCTCGTGCATGACGCACTGCGCCGCGCAGGCCTGGGTGGCCGCAACGTGCGCATCACTACGGGCCTCCCCGTCAGCTATTACTACCTCGCCAACGGTGAGAAGAATCAAGCGCTGATCGACGCCAAAGTTGCCAACCTGGGCAAGCGGGTCAGCTACGGCGACACCCCCCTTGCCAAGATCGTTGCCAACACCGTGACAACCGAAGCGGTTGCCTCGTTTGTGGATCAACTGATGGACCTCGACGGGAACCCCTCGGGTGACTTCCAGAATCTCTCCGAGATGCCCGTGGGCGTCATTGACGTGGGTGGCAAGACAACTGATTGCGCAGTTCTCTTGCCTGGAATGGTCGTTGACCCCAGCCGTTCGGGCTCGAACGATGTGGGCGTGCTGCAGCTCATGGAAAACGTTGGCGCAAAGCTGCTTGCACACCTGCAATTGGACGCTGCGCTCCCGGCCTCGGCCATTGAAAAGGCACTGACCACAGGCACCGTCCGCTTGTATGGGAAAGAGCAGGACGTGAAGAAAATCATTGACGACGAAAAGGAGCGCCTGACGCAGCAGATCATGAGCGCAGTCCGCACGAAGGTCGGCAGCGGCGCTGATCTCGATCATGTGCTCTTCGTCGGTGGTGGGGCACTGGTGCTGAAAGAGCAACTGCTGAAACACTTTCCACATGCTCGCGTGCCAGACGAACCAGTGTTCGCCAACGCGCGTGGCATGCTCAAGTTCGCCAAGCATGTGGTGGGGGCCTAATGGCGAGCGAAGGCAAGTGGGTTAGGGCTTCGACGGCTTTGAACGGCAGCTACGAAGCCGAAAGCGACTTGCAGAGCGATCTCCAGAAGACCGACACATCCAACAGCGGAAAGCTGTTGCGTGCGTTGATCCGGGCGGGCTTCAAGGCCAGCCACAGCAGTCATGGCAGCGCTGCGGCGACTGCCATGACACACCCAGGTGGAGGTCAACCGCATGAGCCCTAAACGCCATGGCATGTATCTCTCACCCGAAGACGATCAGCAACTGTTGCAGGAGCTTGAGAGTTGCACGGTGAAGGGTCGGAAGTCGGAGTTGCTCCGCAACTACGCACTGCTCGGCTACAAGCTCGCGCTGGACCTGTGCGAAAAAACGCAGGACCACGCGGCGCTGACGACAGCGCTTGCCGCGCTGTTTGGCGCACAGGAATCACAACATGATTTCCGGCAAGCGGCCGAATTTTTGAAGGTCAGAGGCCTGCGCAAAGGGCAGGGCGGCACAACGCAGATCGCAGCACAACCACCTGCTCCTGTGCAGGCGGTTGTGACGGCACCTGCGCAGCCGTCCGAGGCGCTGCGCGAGCCGTCCCAGCCTGACGACAAGGCGGCACCGCTGATGGCGCACGAAGCGCAGCCAGCGGCTACAAAACCGCGCTGGGGCGCTTTGAACTCGCTGGTAGGCGGTGCGACTCAGCCCAAACCAATTACCTCCGACGAAAAAGGGAGTGACTGATGGCCAGTGGTGCGAGCGGCAGCGGCAACGGGCGCAGCGTTGACGATTTCACGATGATCCTGGCCCTCCTTGCAGGGTCAGTCATCGCAATCTTCATTGCTTGGCTCGCGTTTCATACCGAGCTTTCGATGGCGTACACCTACGTGCGCCGAGCGGAGTTGTGGTGGCTCGACATGATCGGAGCCACAGGCCTTCCAGGCGCTGCTGCAGTCAGCAAATGGTTTGCCAATGGCTGCGCTGCAAGCGGCTTGTTGGAGCGCTGCACACGCGATTTCAGCACGATGAGCTGGAGGGAAATTACCAATCTCGCCTTCTATGTGAATGTGATTTTGTTGCCCTTCATCATGCTTTTTGCGTTCAAAATTTTCGCAAACATCCAGTCCAAGCATCCGAACAATCGGTTCTCTAAAACCTTCAACGTGGACAGCTTTGTTCGCGAGAAAAAGCCGCTCTATCGCCACCTGCGCATGTTCGATGCGCTGGACTTGATAGAGGCGCCCCTGGATCACCCCGTCTTGGGCATGTCTCAAACCTCGCGCCAGTTCGTCTACCACCATCGCCTTATCGTGGACAACGGCGAGCCTGGAGACGGCTGGATAGAAGAGGCAGATGGCTCTGTCACCCCGGTGCTGGATAGAGCCAAAGCGGAGCGTGTGCTGAGAGAGCAACTTGGCTCTGTTTGGACCGGGGTTGCAAACCTCACACCAGCAGAAACGCTGTTGCTCGCAATCGCTATCCCGCGCGTAGCAGCCACCGATGGCTCGCTGGACGATGCTGCTTTCAAGGCCTGTCTTGCCGAGTCCAACGAGATGGTCAATTGGTGCTGGGATCAGTTCAAACCACCGCCAAAGGATAGCGCCAAGGCTGACAAAGCTGGTATCGCAACAGACCCACTCGCATGGCTTCAACCTCAGATTGATTTGACGGTGCCACGCACCGTCATTGCACGCCATATCGAGAGCAAGCCGATGCAGGCCATCCTGGGCAAGCACGCCTACGTGCGGACGATCCTGTTTGCCATGTTCACCGCCGCGCGCAGCCTGGGCGTGCTGCCGCCCGCAGACATGCGCTGGATGCGCTTCTTTGATCGCACGCTGTGGTACGTGCTGCAGAACTTCGGTCGCCAAGGCGCCTACGTGGAGGGCAGTGCGGTCCACGTCCACTACTTGTACGAAATCAAGTCCAACAACCCATTGATCGAACCGCAACTGGACAAGGCAATTACGGCCCTGGATATGGCCCTGACAGCCTTCCGCTACAGGCCATCGGATCGTGACGCTTACCGGGCTGGGGCACGGTCAATCGCGGAAGCGCTACCACCCGAGTTAACCGAGCAAAAAGACCAATCAGAAACGCCAGATGACCGCAAAATCGCCAAGGTTGTCAAAAATTAGTCGTTACGCTTTTCTAAATCGGTGATAGCATCGTGTGAGCTTCAAATGGATGTTGCTCATGGAATTGACACGCAAAAAACTCGCTATTGCCGCCGCTGCGGTGGCCGTCTTGATGGGTGGGGTTTGGCTCGTTGCCAGCCGCACCGCCTCCCCTCAACTTTCTGCAGATGGCATCGCCGACTTCAAGGCACCGCCTCGTTCACCTGATCTCAGTGGAGAAATCCACGACAAGATGGCGGCACTGCAACCTCCAAACGCAGAGCGGCCAGAGGTCAAGCTGCCACCTGCGCCACCATCGCGTGGATTCGACGCTCCCCCGACGCTGCCGACCGTAGGCACACCCACGGCTCAAGCGGTAGGGGCGGGTGCCGCAGAAGCGGCGCAAGCTGCTCAGGCTCTGCAAAACGACCCCGTGATGA
The DNA here is from genome assembly GCF_001428225.1 of Acidovorax sp. Root70. Taxonomy (NCBI): domain Bacteria; kingdom Pseudomonadati; phylum Pseudomonadota; class Betaproteobacteria; order Burkholderiales; family Comamonadaceae; genus Acidovorax; species Acidovorax sp. Root70. Next base: position 42,848 of record NZ_LMHQ01000006.1, on the reverse strand, counting down.
CTCATCTCGCACGCTACGGCACACCTGTGACCAAGCAGGTTATGCCTGTTGGCGGGCTGACGATGTGGACCCTCATCAGCAAATCCGGCAAGACCGTAAAGCTGTACACCACCGCAGATGGCAAGGCCCTCGTTTCCGGGGTGGTGTGGAATCTGGAGAGCGGCGCCAACGTATCCGAATCCGCTGCACTGCCCATGCCAATGCCCGGAGGCGACCCCAGCTATGGGGCACGCCTGCCCCAAGTTGTGGCGCCTGCCGCGCCCACAAACAACCTTGTGACGGGCAAATACTCAACACCGTCCGCATTCGACGGCAAGGCTCCTAGCCAGATCCCCGAAGCCATCAAGCTCGTTGATGGCTTGGCTGGTTTCAAGGAAGGGAAGGGCGGTCCAGCGGACACGCTCTACATCATCATTGACCCTCGGTGCCCATACTGCCGCAGCGCCTACCTCAAGACGCGCGAGCATGTGGCCAAGGGCATGACCATCAAATGGATTCCCACTGCCGCCTTGGGGCGCCCCGAACAGGGCCTCCCCCTGGCGACGACCATCCTTCGCTCCAAAGACCCTGCGGTGCTGGAGCGCGTACTGGGCAAGCATGAGTCCATCGCGACTGAGCCCGCCCAGGCAGACGTAGCAGCCCTCAATAACAACCTCGATTTCATGTTCGAGGCGTTCAAACAAAACAACGAGCCGAGTCCCGGCGTTCCCGTCGCATTCTTCGTTGATCGGCGCTCTGGCAAGGCTCGCATGATGATGGGCCTGTCCGAGCAGGCTGTGATTGACGACATTCTCGGCAACCCCAAGAAGTAAATCCCATGGCAAAACAATCTCTGCCCGATTTCGCTCCTGAGCTGCGCGTTGTAGCAGCAGGAACCGCAAGCAACCGTCTAGTCGTCGTGTTCGACACGGCCACCGACCTTGACCTCAAACGCTCGCCGCGCGTGGTGATGATCGACACCGAAGGCGTCACGAACATCACCACAGAAGTGACCGATGTGACCACCCAGGAACTGGTGGACCGTGCGCTGTACCAAGGCAAGATCAACCTGCTCACCCAAAAGGGCGAAGCAGAAGCTACTCGATACCTTCTGGCCGAGTTTTCGCTGGAAGTAGAGGGCCACGGCAAGCGCAGCAAGGAAGGGAAGCTCAATTTCCCTCCAGCGCTGGAAGTCGAACAACAGGTTCTCCAGGGCGTGGCCGACGCCTTCACCGAGGCAAGCCTGGAAATGGTCTACAGCAGCGGCGCAGGTGCCGCCCCGACCACCGCAGCCTATGAACAGGCTCCCGCTGGCTCCCCTTGGCTCGCCAGACCAGCCCTGGCCTACGCTGGCGGCCCAGCCGCCCCTGCAGCAGGCTCAGCGCGCAGCAGCGGCGGCAAAAAGGGCTGGAGCAAAAAAGCAACTTGGTTTGTTGCCCTGCTGGCCTTGCTGCTTTTGGCTGCAACGCTCAAAATCATGCTTTCGTCCTCTGATCCCGTTCAGTCCGCCGTCAACAAGGCGCTTGCAAACGACCCTCGTGCCCGCGACGAACAGATCGAGATCACAAGGAATACTCTCAGAGAAATGGGCCTTGATCCAGGCAAAAACGGCGACCTGGGCTGTCTCGCGGCCCCATAACACCGGATGCTTTCATGGAAGGTAGGGTGCCCAGTCTTCGTGGTGACTTTGCTCTCATCCCCACCCGCCAGCGTCAGGCTTGGCGGGATGCCGCTGCGCGGCATTTGACGAGCATCATGCGTGACCGCGACGACAAACTACTGCCCAAATGGAAGCAAGACGAACAACTTGAGCCAGCGCGACTGTTTATTAAGTTATTGCGCGAGCAAGGGGTAGACGACTTGCCTACCATAGCGGGTCTATACACATCAATAGAGCCACGTCCCACGTATGCGCGAACTCAGTAACGTCGAAAACGACCCCGCCGCCCTAAAAGCACTGAGCGAGGAAATAGCGGCTTTTTGCCTCCGAACTCGCTACCTCTTGATCCCGTCACCGGAGCAACTGACCGATGCGGTCATCTTGCTTCGGCGACTGGTTCTGATCTCCCACAAGGTCTTACCGATCAAGAGCTACTTCAACCTGCTGCGCGATCTGCAGCGAATAGTGCTCACTTCGGCTGTACTCGCACACGAGCACACCAAGAACATGCCGGAGGACACTGACGAGGCTGTACAAGCGAAGCGCAGGGCCTATCAGCATTACGACGATCAGTACAACGCAACCCTGGCCGTCCATCCTGTTGGGGAAGTGGAGGGCGAGCAAATCGCCGCCCTGGTGCGCCATCGCCTTTGCACAGAAGACGTGTTCTGTGCTGCCTGCTCGTTCTTGCAGCTCGAAGTCTCCAAACGCGGCTCCATCTACTACATCCGGGGCGAGTCGCCTGAATTCTCGGAAACGAAGAAGAACCGCGACCCCCTGTTGATGGACAACGAGATCACCTTGAAAACACTGGCGAGCAACCTCGCCCGCCCCGATCTTGAACGCGGGGCGGTCGAGCAGACCCAGATCACATACGGATTCAATCTGATGGCAAAGCTCTACCAGCTTTTCATCAAGATGCCGGTTGTGATCCAGTGGATAAAGGACGGCGAGCACCTTGCAAACCCGCGCCGCAAGGTGGACGTGCGGGCGCACTTCAACCTCACGCTGCGCGATTACGACACGGTGATGGTCATGGCCCGCCAGATGGGCATGACGGTCCTCAAATCGCGAAAAGAGGCGAGCGCCATCAAATGGACGCTCAATGCAAAGATCGAGGAGCGCGTCCTGGCGCACGCCAAGCTGACTGGCTACTCGCCGAACAGGGCATTGAATTCCCTGCTGCACGACCTGTTCATGCTCATTGACGCACGCAAACGCGGTAAAGCACTCCAGCCAGCAACGCCAGAGGCTCCCGCTGCGGCCCCTCCAAAACCCGTGGCACGCCCGGTTCGTGTCAAGGCAAACCTCCCTCAACCCAAAAAACCGCAACATGGAGCGCGGAATGGCAAAACAAGAACAAAGCGACGCCCCTGAGATTCCCGAGGAAGACAAGAAGAGGCTCCAGAAAGCCACCACCTTGTTGACCGCATACACCAACTTCATGCGTTGGGCAGGGAACTTCCGCCGCGATGAGATCAAGCGGCACCCGCGCCACGCATCTGTGGTGATGCTCAGTACGATGCAGTCCAGCCGGTTTGCTTTCGCGGTCGAGGGCAGCTCTCTGCTCCTGGCCGCGCAGCCCTTCGAGATGACTTGGCTATCCGCCATGCCTTTCGACTCAGCCTACGTCTCTGACAGGCTCTATCTGTCCACAGATGGCGCGCAGTGCATGGAGGTGAACCTACCCCCCCTCACCATCGGTATTTGGTGCGATCAAAAGGCCAAGCGTGAAGAGATGGCACAGGCCAACTATGTCGTGCCGGTGGAGATGACTGTCCATGAGGGCCAGATCATTGATGTTGGCAGGCCTCAAGGCCTGGGCATCAAGATCAAGCGGGGGGATGTTGTTGCGGCACTCAACGAGGCCACGAAAGAGCGGCAAAACAGCCGCGACATGGCAAGGTACTTCTAACAGCAATGAGTAGGCTTAGCGTCGAGCTGCACCAGCTTTATACGCACGGCAGGAGTCTTGGCACCACATTCGGCAAACCACACTGGCCGATATTGGATGAGTTCACTCGCGATCTAGCGCGAGCTGGGTTTAACAGAAATAAACTCCCGGCGAATACGCTGCGTGGCAGGCACGTCCAGGCACTACTCAACTGCTGGCGAAAGAACAACCTTCACGACACGACAATCTTTGTTCTCGTTGAGGTCTTGCGTTGGTGGGCGAGGGCGATTGACAACCCAGGCGCGGTGTTGTCGGACGACCGTCTCCGTCTTCAAAAACCTGAGCGTAGCGAAACAGATCCATTTCCAGTTCAGGTGATCTATTGCTGCGGTTGTCAGAAAAACGTGTACGCACGCTTAACCACGGGTTCCGAGGTTTACGCTCACAGAGCAGACCTACGTATGACACCTTTTTGGAAATGTGACACATGCTCCAACCATGTTGGCTGTCATCACAAATCGAGCGACAGAACAGCGCCACTAGGCTGCATTGCAACTGCCGAAATAAAGAATGCGCGCAAGCATATTCATGCAATCTTTGACCCAATCTGGAAGCAAGGATTGATGACCCGCGATGCCCTCTATGAGCAAGTTGGAGCGGCAGTGGGTAAAGAATTCCACATCGCTGACATACGATCAATTGATGAAGCCCGCACGGTCTACAGAATCGTGAGAAACATAGCTTCAGCCCACAAAAAAGCCGCCTCGCAGGCGGCTTGATTGATGAACTGCCCTCAGATCGACGGGCCATCATTCCAAGGGTCATTGGACCCCAGCCCGATCTCGTCCATCTGACGAGAAGTCGCGGCTCCATTCTTGAGCCACTCCACATCGAGGTTTTGTCCCTTTTCTGCAGACTCGATGATGCGCTCGCGCTCTGCCATAGCAACAAAAACGCCATCGAGCGTTTCGTTGCTGGGGGCCTTGTAATCGGCCAGGAGCGAGTCCACCACCGGGGGAGGGAGCTTGTTCAGCGCTGCCCGCGTCTGCTGGCCATGGGCCGACAGCGCGGACTGCTTGGAAATCAGAATTTCACGCTCTTGCGATGGCAGAACGCTGGATGACATGGCCTGGAAGGACGCTGGAGACATAGACACCTCGCTCACATCGACGGCGAAGGGCCGTCATTTGGTTCGTCGTAATGCGAATACACCATGTCGGCATATCGCTTCAAATAAATCTGCTCGGCCTGCAGCAGCAGCTCGGCGACCTGGGGCCGGTTGGCCTCCGGCACTGCCAGGGCCGTCTCGCTCTGAAACTGCGCGCGCAGCTCCTGCCGCGCCTTCGCGCCCATGGGGAACTGGTCAATGCCCTGCATGGCAGTCACGAAGCTCTCCTGCAGCACGTTGATGCCGTCAGCATCGTTGCTGCGCAACGCAGGGATGGAGTTCAACGTGGTCAATGCTGCGGCGTAGACGCTGACCATGGAGGAAAGCTCCCGCTCACGGGTTTCGTTGACCCGAGGGGAGACAGTGGCGTGTGTAGCGCGCTCTTTGAGGAACCCGCTCTCGCGAGCAGCGAGGGTGTGAATGCCCGTGCGCACTGACAGCGCTCTACTGTCTTCGCCAAGCATCTCATCAGCCATGGAATCAATCGCATAGCTGTTCTCTGGAGTGGATGCAAGCTGGCGCAAAGCGGCAATGCCTATCGCGGCCTCGCTTGCTCTGCGGACGGACAAATTCGACATATAGCTTTCATGTGCTGTCATGATGGTGCCATATCGTCTGAGTAGCTTGAAGACTCGCGCAGGTCTGCTCTGGCCTGCAGCAAATCCCTTGCACGTTTGGCCGCACCGTGCTGAACAAGGTGCATCGTAGGCGACGATGCAATGTCCACCAGCACGCTGTCCGGTGTGTATGGGTTTTCGACAAAGGCCTCAACAACGCCCAGCGCCTTCGAGGTCTTGTCGAACATTTCCCGAAGCTGCTCCGATGACTGGCACACGGGGACGAGATATGGAGCGAAATCGCTCTCGTAACCCACCATTAAAGCACTAAAAATAGCAGCTTTTTTAGTTGTCAGACTTGGCTCGTCTAAGCGCATGTGCCCCCCAAGGCTCGCAGCCACGTTCAACCGTGTCCGCTGGTCATTGCTGACTGCCAAGGCTGCAAGTGTGTCCAGCGTCGCATCAGGCCGTGCTGCCAGGGCCTGCAAGGTCGATGTGTGACTGCTGCAGTGCTCAATCAGTGCCGCCTGCACCTCCGGTGCAATGCGGCGCTGCCTCAGTGTCGCCTCGGAGACAATAGGAGCATCGCGGCCTTGCTTCACCAGCTCGGCCTGTTGGGCTGGCGACACACGGTTGATCTCGGCGTAGATCAGTTGTGTTGCGAGCGCTTGCGAAGCGTCCGCCATGTTTGCGATGTGTCGCTTGAAAGCAACTTGCATCGTTTGACCAACAGCGGTCGCCGCTTCGGTCAGCTTCTCAACGAGGTTTCCTTGGACCTGGGCCAAGTTCAAAACCACACGAACTGCCAATCGTGCAGGGCGATCTTGATTGAGTTGCCTGCTCAGAAAGTCGTTCTCCGACTCAAAGCGAGCAACTACCGGGAGCTTCTTCATCGTCATAGTGCTCCGTTCGTTAGGCGTTCAACAGGGTCGTCTTTGTGCCCAGCAGGACTGTTTCGCTCATCTCCGGGGGGAACACCACCACCTCGCCAAACCCCTCGACCCTCAGCGTGAGCAGCTTTTTGCCTGTGTCCTTCATTTCCCGCGTAATCGCTTCACCGATGGCGCGCATCGCGCTCGCATCAACGTGAGCGGGCAGCGCGGGCACCTCAAGGCGGTACTCGGCATCGAGGTCGCGTGTCAGCAGCACCTCAAGCGTGGAGCCCGGAAAAAGTCCACCCACCGCACAGTCGGCCCGCGCCTGGGCCGCTGAGTAGGCCAGCGCCTGGAGCGCTGCATAAATCTCAACGTTGGAGACTTTGATGGCGCTTCGCGCGAGCACCCACTGGGCTCCATCCGTGTAATTCAATTCCTGCAACGGCATGTTTTCTCACTTTTCTACGATGATGGCACTCGCCGAGTATATTTTCTTCATTGAAAACACACTAGCATCCTGAGAGAATCTTAGGACTCGGTTACATCACTTCGGGACACATCAATGGCAACAATGCCTTTCACCCCCTGCACGGCAGACCCATGCACAGACGTAACAGTCAGCATCCTGCAGACAGTCTTCGGGCCAGTTATTCGCAATCTCACACTTGGAGCGGACCCTGGCACGGTCGATCCGGTTGTGAACGTGATCGCGACGATGATGAGTTACTTCAACAGCGGGGTGCTGACCGTTGCGATGCTGATCGTCAGCTTCATCACCATCATGGGCGTCATCAACACGGCCAACGATGGCGAGGCCTTCGGAAAAAACTGGTCGTCCTTGTGGACACCCGTGCGGATCGTTTCCGGTGCGGCGGTGCTTCTGCCCACGGGCACCGGCTACTCGTTCATCCAGCTCATCGTCATGATGTTCTCGCTGTGGTCGGTTGGCTTTGCCAACGGCACCTTCAAGATGGGCGTTGAAAACGGCATCATCGCTGGCTCACTACAAAATGTGAGTCAGCAAATCGGGGTGGGCTCTAGCGCAACAGCGAATAAAGACTTCCCTTTATTCAATATGCGAGAGCTTGCATCTAACTACATGGTCTCGGCATATTGCGCAAAAACTGTTAATGCAGTTTACGGCGACGGTATTGTTTCTGGCCTCGTTCCACCGAATGTCAGTTTGAACACGGGCGGCACACCTGACAGGCAAGCCACCGAAGCTGGTATTAAAACCACATACACATACGAGTTCAAAGACAGAAATCTTTTGGCTCCGCTGGCTGGTGGGAACGCAGTTTGCGGAACAGTCAACCTGTATGAATATCAGCATGTAACCCCGACGCCGAGTTCCACACCAGTGCTGTTGTCCGCAGTTTTTGACGATGCGGCGCGTGATGCCAATAATCAAGCAATCAGCCTGTTGCGGGACGCCATCCTCGCTGCAAAACTTTCCGCAGTCAAAGACATGATGCGAGAAATTGACAGTTGGGTTGCGTCCTGGCCTGGAGACATTAATCAGGATTGGAGCGCTGTCAGCGTCAATACCTTCAACACTATTGCCGACAACGCACAGACAAATATGCTGTCGAACCTCCGGTCGCGCATGCAGTCTGACAATACCCTCAAAGGGTTGATGGAGCGTTTCACAAATGACATTACCAAAGACGGCTGGGCAATGGCGGGCGGCTATTACCAGCGCCTGGGAGGCATCCGTGAAGAGCTGCGCAAGATTTACGCAGAGTCACCCGGTACTGTGACGCAACCAGCTCTGCGCTGGCTCCCGGAAGATGCCAAGGGCAACTTGGTGCGACAAAGCGCAATCATGCCCGCTGTCATCGCACGCAAGGCGCTTGACGGCTCTGGCTACACCCCCAAATCCATCACTGACACGGGCAATGTCGCAAGCATCATTCCTGTCGATCTGGACGATGTGGACATTGACCAGATGGGTGAGCGTGGCAACAAGGTTATGAATTCACTTGTCGGCAGAGTGATGGAGGCCGTCACGAACACGGCGACGGGCGCGGACGGTAATGCAGATGCCATCGCTCGTATCAAGACTACAGGAGATATTCTAGCTGTCGCCAATGGAACGCTCTCTGGTATTGGCAAGCTGCTTGATACTGCTGTGACAACAGGTCGTGTAATTGCTGCGGCAACAACCGGCGTGCCCATCGTGGGTGGCGTGTCGAAAGCAGCGGATATTCTCAGCGAGTTCTTGGGACGAAATATCCTGCAACCCATTGCAGAAATATCAGGCTGGATCGATATTCTTGCCTTCTATTTCGGTGTTTTTCTGCCCAGTTTGCCTTACACGATCTTCATCGTGGCGGTTGTTGGGTGGCTGCTGGCCGTCCTTCAAACTGTGTTCGCAGCTCCGCTTTGGGCCGTTATGCACATGACGCCTGACCGGACATTCGTTGGTAGTCAAACACAAGGCTATTTGATGTTCCTGTCGCTGTTTATGCGGCCTGTACTCATTATTGCAGCGCTTTTTGCTGCAATGTTGCTTGCTAATCCCATCGTCTTGTATGTATCGAAGGCATTCTGGGCAATGCGGACAGCAAATGTTTCGAGTGCTGAATCCCTGGGATTCTTTGTCCAATTCCTCACTTGGAAAAACTGGATGATTATGTACGGCCTTATGCTGGGGCCTATCGTGTACATGATCTTCGGTCTGACAAATACACTTCCTGATGCAATCCTTACGTGGATCGGCGCCGGAATCAAACCGCTGGGTGAAACCCAGGCCACGGCAGAGATGCGCAGCGGCATGGAACGCCATGGAGCATCCGCACGCGGCGCAGCCCTTGGCGGCGCGGCAGGAGCCCGCCGCTTGCCACCCGCTGGATCGGGTAATGCAGGGCGCAGTGGAGGCGCCATGCCCTCTGGTGGCTCAGGCCTGGGCTATGCCGGTGCTGCAGCAGGCGGCGCAGCGGCAGGTGCTGCCTATGCTGGTGGAGCGGGAAGCGACGCCAATCGCGCCCATCGGCCGATCTCCGACACTGGACAGTCCAAGGGACATGACACACCAGACTATGTGCCGCCCGAACAGTCACCGGCCACGTCCAGCTCGCGCGCTGCGGGAGCTGGTGCTGCAGGCGTTGCAGCAGGCGCTGCTGCGCAGAACTACTCGTCGGGCCAGGACCGACTGGTCAACAATGAATCCTCAACCTCATCCGCAAGAGCTGACGATGCAACAAGTGGCGGTACTGATGCCAATGGCAACAGACCACTCTCTAACGAAGCAGCCTCGACTGCAGGCGTTGGCGCCGTGCTGAATTCGGATACCGCTGAACCATCTGGAACATCCGAAGACCATATGTTCGATGACAATCAAAGCAACAGAAGCGCTGCAGCGTGACGAAATGCCGTGCAAACCCCTGCTAATTAGCGCATACTAATTACAACGTGAAAGGAGTACCCAATGTCCGTTTTCCAAGACCCTCGACTTGCTGAGTCCGTTGGCTACAACACCGGACATGCTCACGGCCATGCAATGGGCCTGGAGCAGGGGTACACCAATGGCTGGAACGCTGCCACGATCCACAGCGAGAATGTGATCGCTGACCGTGACGGCGTGATTGAACGTCTGCACGACGCGAACGCCAACCTGCAGTACCAGCTTGCACAGATGCAGCAGCTCCTTGAACTGCAGCAGGAGCAAGCCCAGTCGCTGCGAGCCGACTACGAGGGCATGCACAAGGCATTCTTGGGTGTTGTGGCTATTGCCACACCTGCAATGAAGATCGTTGCACATCAACCGCTAGAGGACCGTCACACCTTTATCAAGGATTACGGGGACAACGCCTACAAGCTGCAAGGCCGTGACTATGTGACCGCTCATCGGTTCCCTCACAATCAGCCACTGGTGAAGCAGTACCTGTCAATTGGGCACCATGTAATCGACCAAACCATTGAACAGATCAGGCGGCAGCAAGCCTCGCCATCTCCAGGCGCAGCGGCCACAGCCTGACGCAACCCAATCACAGTTCCTCCCTTTAACCAGCGCACTCCGCTGGTTTTTTTTCGCCTGCTGTGTTCAGCACGCAGCAGCTCGTGCACAAACCCGCCTCGGCGGTCCACCGGAATGTCGAAATGTCAGGAAGGAAGGCAGACGCCCTGGCCAGCGTCGTGAGCGACTTCACCGAGGCCGCAGGGGCATCCCGCAGGAAGGCCGCTCAGGAAACCACCCAGCCCGACCCCTTGCCAAAACGTTTTTAGGCCCTTCCTGGGCTCATGGGCAAGCGACAGCGGCATTTCCAACCGGCTTCGCCGCCCCTCTTCCTGATAAACAGGCCGGAGGGGGGAGCCGCTGCGACGGCAGCGGGGGGAGGGCTTGCCCTCCCATGGGGTCTGGGGCGACAGCCCGCAGCGGGGGAGCTGCCAGTAGGCAGCGGGCCGGAGGCCGAGGGGCGTCGAAGCGCCCCTCCCACAGAGGTAGTTCTTCCACCGCCTGGGGGGGCCTATTCCGCCCCCTTCGGGGGCCTGCTAATGGTATTGGGGGGATGCCGGGCGGGAGCGCGAAGCGCGGGCGTAGGCCGAAGGCCGGAGGAGCTGGCGGGGGGCGCAGCCCCCCAAGAGGCGGTGACTTTGTGCACCCCGCGAAAAATTTCGCGAGTTATCCACAGGGCGCGGGGCTAGTTAAAAAACCAGTTATAAAAGAGTTAAGAGACAGTTAGAGGGGTGTGGGTAACCCCAAAAACGCCTTGTAAATCATAGGCTTAGGCGACGTGCGGCGGTGTTCTACATACGAACTGGCGGGGGTCAACATGCGAACTTGCAGGGCTCAACATACGAGTAGGCGGGGGTCAACATGCGAATTTGCCTGTCTGGACGGGGGTCAACCTACGAAGAGTGCATTCAAATCGGGGGTCAACATACGAATCGTGTCCACCACGTCCGCGCGGCGTACTTTTTGATACGTTTTGCGCCTTCAAGGCCTCCGTTCCCTGCCATGGGTGGCTGCTCATCCCGAAAACGGGGGTCTAAATACGAACTCTGCGGGGGTCTAAGTACGAATCCGGGTGCCTGCAGGTTCCTCGCGGGGGTCAACATACGAACAGAACCTGCCCAGCATGCCCATGCCTGCTCTGAATTGGCGCTGCCGGGGGTCTAAATACGAACTTTTGCCCCCTAGTCCTGGCCTCAGCCGGCCAGTAGCGCGCCCTGACGCGGGCCGGGGGTCAAAATACGAACGGCAGGCGAGCGAACAGACCAGGCCCCCCACCCCCTCAAAAGCGGCTTGGAATGAGCCTTTCCCTGGGGAAATGGCTCGTGCATGGCGCTGCAATGCTGCTTGTGGGGGTCAAAAAACGAACTGCCGGGGGTCAACCGACGAACAGCAGTGCTCGCCACAGCCCGTGGCGCAGCGTCTCAACCGCGAGGACGGGGGTCTAGTGACGAACACGCCCAGCGTGCAGGCACCGCTGGATCACTCCAGCGACGCGCGGCGGTTGTCTATGTACGAATCCAGGGAGGGAAGGGTGCCGAGCGCTTGCGGTAGCGCAGGCGGCACGAGCAGCTTGTCTCAGGCGCGGAAGACGGTCACGAGGCCGGTCTTGGATATGTCGTAGGCCTTGAGGAAGCCCACGCTCACCAGGGCCTCCAGGGCACGTTTTATGGTCTTCTTGGCCTCGCGCAAGCGAGCAGATTTACGGCTCGCCTGGGCCTTGGCATCGAGGTCAGCATCCTCCGGTGCATCGACCTCGATCCCAGCTCCGCGCAGCAGCGTCTCCAGCTTGTGCGCATAGGGTTCCTGATGGGTGGAGAAATAGGCGTGCAGCCATGTGGCCACGCCCTCGGGGAGGGCCAGTCGAGTCTCCCAATCTATCCGGCTGTACATGCGCTCGAACAAGAACAGCAACCTGTCTTCCTTGTCGAAGACCTTGACAGTCCAGGGCTTCTGCTCGTCCTTGCTGTACTCGTAGCCAGCGATCAACCGGGTGCTGCAGCCCTTGTCGAAGCGCTGGCTGTAAACCTCGATAGTGCCTGACGAGAGGCGACGAATCGTGCCCAGCAGCCGCTGGTAGCTGGGGCCGGTGGTCGGCCACCTGATGGCCTTGAGAAAACTGTGCGGCGTGAAAGTGACGGAAGGGCACCGCGCCGCCTTGGACAGATGCACGAGCTGCAGCCAGACGGTTTCATCGTCCTGGCGCAGTTCCTCGCCGATGTAGAAAATCTCCCCGCCCCCCAGGATGGGGGTGCGCAGCGGGTTCTGAGCAACGAACACGCTGCGCGGCACCTTGCGATTGCGAGCACTGCATAGCCCGCTACGGAAAACTTCGTTGGGCGCCGCTCGCTCGTCCTCCGGCCACATCATCAACTGCCCGTCGCTGTGCAGCAGCTCAAGCTCTTCGCTCTTGCGAGCTGCAGCGCGGGCCATCTGTTGGTCCACCAGTTGCCGCGCCTTCGCCGTTGTCCGATCCTCTGTCATAGAACCCCTCCGCAATTGCATGCTGCCGTAAATCATACACACCAACGAAAAGTAGCCTGGAAGGCCCCTGCACTCGTTTAATAGTGTGGAATAATTATGGCACGATTGGGCATTCTTTGACTTAGGAGGTGTGAATGAACGACTACCTTGAACAACAGAACGAATGGGCCAGACGCGCTGATAGCGTGCAGGCCCCTGCAGCACAGGCCTACTCTCGGCTGCTCACCCTCACCGAGCAACGCGACAGCGGCCAGATTCTGCGTGTGGCGCAGTTCGTCGCTGCCACCTACAACGGAACAGCGTTCCCGCTCGACCCGTTCATCCTCCGTACCCTGGACGTGGACATTTCAGACGACATGCTGCTCTGCCTTGACGCCCTGCGATGGGGGCGAGCCGATCTGCATTCTCTGGTGCCTGACGGCGCCCGCCGCATCGAGGCGATGTGCACCAAGTGGGGTCTGAAATCGGACGATGGCAAATGACTGAATGGGCAGGCCTTCAACCGCCGCTCGATCCGGCGCTCATCATCGGGCAAACCGATGTGGGTGCTGTGCTGGTGGATACGCTCAAACTGCTGCAGGAGGCGTCAGACTACCTGACACGCCTCCCACGGGTGCCTGTTACCCAGCAGCTCATTGCCAAGCTCGAAGCGCACCAGAGCGCCCCTGCTACGCTGACTGCGCGACGGGTAGCGGAGCAGCTTGAGCACGAAAAGCAGGCGCGCTGCGCAGCGGCATACACAGCATTCGGAGTGCCCATCATCGAATGCGAGGTTCAAGGGAACAAGCTGCGAATGAAGCTGGGCAACGCCCCATCTTCACGCGCACGAGCCCTCGCGATGCTTGAGGCTGGGTGCGAGCTGCAGCTTGAGCAAAAGGCAAGTTTTCGACCGCCCAGGTCGAAACGGAGCTGACCCTGGCGCTCTGTGCCAATCAACGGTTGCTATACGCAGAATCGAAGTCACAGGAGAAGCGATTTTGCAGACGATAAGCAGCTCCATTTGGGAAGGCGTTCGCAACGCCTTCGGCGACCCGGCCAGCATCCGCCGTGTGCTCGCCACGCATCCGCGTATGCGCGCCAGCCTGCGCGCCCCGGCCCGCACCATCAGCGCCCGCAACGTGCCCTCCTGGCACGAGCTGGGCACGCCGCCGCTCTTGGGCTGGCCCAGAAGGGCGAAAGGCCATCTGGTTGGCTGGACGGCATCTGGAGGCGACGGCTGGCAGAGCTTCCACATCGTGCGGCCAGAGTACGCACGGCTTGCCCGCTGCCAGATCACGCAAGCCACTTTGGATCTGCAGGCCATAGACGGATTCGCTGCATCCAAATCAGACCTGAATACCTTCGCGTCCACCGACGAAATGGTCATCTCCAATTCGCGCGAGCTGATCGCCGAGATCAGCCTGCAGCAGTTGGCCAAGGCCCTTGCTCACAGAGAAATCCGCATCATCCATTCCCCTGGCGCCGACCACTTTGCCCGGTACTTGTGGGACGTACCTGCCCCGAGACTGTGGCTGATGAATTCAGGCGGTAGCCACCACCTCGCAGCAGCAAAGCTCATTGCGGCCCGCTTGGGCCAATCTGTCCCCTTGACTGGCGACCTTCACACGCACTCTTTGGACGCCAGCTCCGTGGCATCGCTCAGAGCCGAGTTTGAGCTATTTGCCCTGGCTGACGACGATGTGGGGATGACAGCCTTTGCGGACGCCATGAGGGCCGTTCGGGCAACTTGGCTGTCTCACCCACTACCCAGGCCCTACGAGCGCTCCACCGCCGTTCTGCTTCCGCGCAGCGAGGGCCGCTCGATGCGAGTGGCCTTGGAGATGCGCAAGGCCGGGATGACAGACCTGGGCGAGCACTTGAGCGCCCTGGCAACGGCGCTGGACTGACTTGTCAGAATGACTGGGTATTGAGGGTTGCCGGGTCAAGAACCATTGCCATGCTCGCAGCAATGTCCTCGTTTGAGATCACCCCCACCTGCAGGCCCAGACGGGCGATCACGGGCAGGCGTTCCAACTTAGCCATGACCGCGACCGCTCCTGCGCAGGTCATGCGCTCGGAATCCACGGTCTTGTGACAGGTGAAGGTGAGGAAATCATCGGCCAGCAGCCCTTTGATGATCCCCTCAATCCGCCCAGGCCTCAGCTCGATGGCCGCACCATCGCACCGGAACGGGCAGTTTGAGCACGGGCGCTTGGTGATGGGCATGGCCTTCGAGCGTCCGAGTTAGCGCAAGACCAGCTTGCCGTCTTCGGTGAGCGAGTACCGAATTGCCATGCCTGGGCGCCATGGGCCGCTCAGGTCTGCGTCGAAAATTTGGCCCGAGGCGTTGTCTCTGAATGTGACGTTCACGAAGCGCACCATCTTGGTCGATCCACCGGCACCAGCTCCAACGGCTGCTCCACCAATGACGCCGATGGCGGTTGCGAGCTTGCGACCGTTGCCCTTGCCGATCTGGTTGCCAACTGCGCCGCCAACGACCGCGCCCGCAACCGCACCGCCGGTGCTGGGCTGGAATTCAGGCCGCAGCCCTTCCTGCGTTTCGATGACCGTCCCCATCCGCACAGGCAAGCTCTGGTGCGGGTTGGTTGCACATCCGGCCAGGAGGGCAACAGCAAGCACCAGGGGGAAGAATTTTGCTCGGATCATGGATACCTCTCTATGAAAAATTGAATCAGCCCGAACGGCTGTCTACGTTGAATGGAAACCGGATAGACGCTTTCAAGTCGGCACCGCTGGCGCGCAGCTCTTCACCCACATCCAGCTCTGCGCGCGGGTTCGCCACGAGCCACGCCTTGCACACCTTACGGTCGAAAAACCCAACGTCATGATCGCCCACGGTGTAGGCCCCAAGCCGATCCGAGGGGCAAGCATCGAGAACGGACTGCAATTCAGCAAGCCACTTTTTCTCGGCCTGGGTGAGCGGTTTGGCTGGCATTTTTTGGCCTCGCTAAAGTACACGGATCGGAGCATCGGGCTCGAACGCAATCCACAGTCCTCGCCCCTCAGTCCCGCCGACCATTGCGAAGCACCAGCCCTCGGACCAACACTCTCTGATGTGGACTCCCGAGGGCCTGCGCCCCGAGTATTCCTCGATCATTCGCGATAGATCATCGCGACTAAACGCGGCGGCGTAAGCCGCTGGTGCAGCAGAAAAGGGCAGGGCTCGCCACAGTGGATCGTTCGCCAGACGACAGCACGACCCGTCGCCTTTCCAGTATCTCAGTGCCCGTTCAGCCATGACTGGCTTCGCTGACTGCGACAGTAGAAAGCGCGCGGGAGAAAAAATGCCTACAGGCCTTTGCATGGTGTCTCTCGATTTTTTTGGACTCGGCATCTGCTGACCAGTTCGCGCTGGAAAGGCTGCTCACAGGCATCCTTGTGCGGCGTGTGAGAGGTTTGAGCCTTTCACGCTCGCCCGGAGCCAGGGGCGCCAGCCATGTATTGGAGGGCGTGCGCAAGGCCTCATCATCGAACAGCACCTGATACTCAAACCCGAATCGGGTGCGAATGGCACAGAGCACCGAGGCAGGCGCATACAGCTCAAGCGATCCGGTCTTGTGTCGCCCCATCTCGTTGAACCTGCTGGGGGGAACCGCCAAGGTGCGGATAGGCTCCGTGGGTATGACGTTCATCACATCCAGAGCTGAAATCCGCTCTCCGTGCCCCGAAGGCGAGGCAATAAGCATCTCGCCTCCAGAGTGCATGCCTTGAAAGAACCAATAGGGCAACTCCTTGGGAACGGCGTACATCCGGGACCACTGGGAGGCTTCGCGGATCACGCGCTTTGACGCAACTTCGATCAGCGTCAATGGAGTGAGGTTCAGGATGCTGTTCAGCATGCGGACCTCGCTACCCCTGCGATCCCTGGAGCGTCCACATTGGCGCCATGGCGCCACCAAGACACGGATTCAAAGGGCGATGCCTGCATCACGAGGTGTTGACCACCCATGAGGCCCACGGCGAAGTCGCGGCAGATGCCCAGACCGAAAACGTCAGGGCGCTGCGTGGTCACAGCCTCGTTGACCACCGCATCCTCCGGTGCGCTCTTTCGATAGCCGAAGGAAGGCGCGGCCAGGAATGGGCACACCTGCAGCGCATAGATCGCGCAGTCCCGATGCATCGGGCCATCGGTGTAGCACCTTGCCTCAGTTGACCGAGGGCCACCCACAAAAGCCATGCGTGAGCCCAAGGGCTCACCGCACAGGGCGCAGCAACGGCGCTGAATGAGCGCCGCTACCTTGTAGGGGTCCATTGTCCGAAAATCAACCACTCCATCGACCACGCGAGCATGCGCTGTTATGGGGTAGCCTCGCGGGTCACGCGCAAGGCGGGCCATGCGCGCGGGCATAGCCACCGCGCTCAGATCGCGCCACGCCTTCATGATTGGGCTCCAATCACGAGGCGGCGAGCTGCGAAAGCAGCTTGAATGCGTGCGGCCATAGATGAAAAATTCAGGTCCATGGCCTAATCATACACACTATTAAGGCTTGTGCAACCTCAATCTGGGTGGCTTCACCGCAGACCCGCGTCAGGCTTTCGAGGATCGTTTCTTTGGTGCTGGCGTTGCCGTGCGAAGGGCATGCCGCTTCTCACTGAATACGCGCACATCGCCTGCTTCCGCCAATCGACGCGCTGCCTCTCTGGCGCCAAGGGATAGTTGCCCTTTACCGATCTGCAAAAACAGCTCGACGCTATCGGGATCGAGCATGACGTTGTAGCGCTTGCCGTCCTGCACGCCATCTGCTGCCTTGACGCCCGCGCCGGGTGCACGCTTGACAGGTGCAGTCTTTGGTGTGGTTTCTTCCATGTCTATCAACTCAGTTGGCGGTGGGCTTTGCGGCGATCATGCCAAAAAGCAGCGATGGCATCCAGGCGCCACGCACTGCGTGCAAACACTGTGCTGCCGCCATCATGAACGGAGTCACTGGGGGTGGCGCATGACCACTCTTTGTTAGCTGCATGACCACTCTTTGTTAGCTGCATGACCACTCTTTGTTAGCTGCATGACCACTCTTTGTTAGCAAACCAGCGCATGCATTTTCCGTGCTGGACACATTCGCCAAATCATACCCATCAATTGCACACATTAATAAGCATTGACGAACAAATAGCTACCAGCTCTCCATCCGCAGTATTGTTTCCAGCGCGGGGCGGTCGGTCGGGCGCTTCAAGACCCGCGCCATGCTGACCTGAGAGAAGGGGATCAGAATGGACAGATTCAGTGCGAGCCATGGGTTGGGGGCCACCCAATCCATCGGGTCCACGCGCCCCCCAGTACATGCCTGCCACAACTCCCAGTGCTGCAGCACATCAGGCAACTCGCTGACCTCGCAACCAGCCAGGAATGCCAGTTCGCAAGGGTTGCAGGGGTAGATTCCCACCCAATAGGTGGCAATCTTCCCGTTGAGATAGCAGTGCAGATCGCCATGGTCTGAGCGCTCGCCAAAAACCACCCCTGATGCCTGGGCGCGTTGCGCCTCCGTGCTCTTGCTCATGAGGAACCGGCGCAGGAACTGGCGAGGCACCCCATGCTGCGGCGCCTCGACCCAGAGCGATGTGTGACCGCACAAGCTCAGCAACGTGGGCGCGTTTGCCTTCACTCGCTCGGAGTACCAAGCGAGCACGTCGTCCTTGCGAGCTGCAAACTCAGATGCGGCCAGCTCACCAACACGGGCGGCAAACTTGATCCGCGCGAGTAGGGCGCGATCCTCGTCACCGCCCAGTTGGCCGGTGCCGGTGTAGGCCTCCAAGGGCACCTCACAGCCATACCGATCTTCCATCCAAAGGCTGACCGACGACTTGACCTCGCTACGCGGTACCGCGCTGAACCCGGCAAGCGCAGCGGCCTTTGGCCGCTGCGCTTGCGACAGGGCAGCGGGCCGGGAAACCTTGTAGCCACGGCGCCAGAACTTTTCCACGATCAGGTCGAACATCATGGACAACCACACCAGCTCCAGGGGGTGCAGATCGGCAATGTGCGTCAACGAAATCGACACGTTCTGTTCACTTGCGACGGCACGATGCTCAGTGCGCTGGAAATACAGTCGCTCACTTTCACCGTGATAGCGCAGACCCAGGTAGCCATACGGAAACCAGCTCCGGGGCACAGGCCTTTGTTGATAGCCATCACCTGTTTCGCTCACCTCCAGCGGTGGCTCTTCGTACTCCGGCACATCCGAGAGCACAAACAGGTTGCCCCCGTTCTTGACCACAAAGCAGAAATAGCTCTGATAAGTCTCTTGATGCCGGATCAGGTTCAGCGACACGCCAGAAGGCATGCGGGTGGCCGCTGCCACCATCGACTCCAGACTCCACCACTGCATCACGGTTCTGCTGCAGTCGGGGCGACGCCCTGCCGTATCCTCTGGGCCTTCAAGGAACTGCTCGACGCGCAGCCTTTCGATGCCGCGCAGCGCATCCCGCCGCAGCAGCGCCATGGAGTCATCACGGGCAAGGAGCTGCTGCACGCCAGGATGGTCGGCAGCACCGTAGCCATTCAGTGACTCGGCCACGGTGGCGAAAAATGCCGCTCTGGCCTGCACCAGCTCCGGCGTGCCCAGCAGTTCCATGAGGGAGCGCGGCTTTTCAAGCCGGGATGCCAAGCACTCCGGGTCATTGAGCAGCGACAGGGCGCTGCACTCGACCCCAGCAAGGTAGGTTTTCAGGAAATAGGCCAGCAACAAGCTGGCCGTGACCCCATCGGGATCAAGATGCATTGCATCCTCAACCTCGGCATACGTGTCCTGCAGCCGCCACGAACCGATGCAGACGCCAGAGGAACTGCCCACACCACTTGCGATCTCGCCCCAAATGCTCAATGCATGCAGCAGATTCGACGGACCCATTTTCACGGGATCAGTACGCACATTCACCACCTTCGTCATTCGTCAATCTACTGGCCTGCACCATCGCAGGCCTGGTTCTTCCAGCATTGCTTTCGCCACTCCCACGGCGGTACAGGCTGCGTTCCCCCTGCAGCCCAGATGCCAAGCCCTGCAGCCCTGGCTTGAGCTTCAAAAGTCGCTGACTGGGGATTACGGACATAGGAGCGGTTGACACGGTTTACCCATGCCATCCCGCGCCTCAACTGCTCGGCATTCACATCTAGGCCACCGACAAAGACCGTGCAGACAGATCGCCCCCAGTGGTCGGTTTCGTAGCAAGTAGCCGTCGCGCTTTGACCTCTCGCCAGAGAGACAAGCGATTGCTTGGCTGCTTGGCTGAACGGTTGCCCAGGCCTACCACCTCCATGACCGCGCTCAGGGGCATCAATGTCAGAAAGTCTGACTGTGGACTTGGAGAAATCAGCTTGCAGAATCGTCAGGCTATCGCCGTCATCGACGTGGATCACCTTGCCAGTCAATGACCATGGGGCCGCACTCGCAACCTGCCAACTCAGGGCAAGTGTGCCGCCGATCAAGATCGCGCGTACCACGACCTTCATGTCGCGGCCCCTGGTGGCGTTGCGGCTGCACGAGCCTCCATGATCTTGATTGCATCAAGAACGTCTACAGCAACGCACCTTGCCATCATTTCCTCCAGGGCCGATTTGCCAAACACAGATAGTCGAGCAGTGCGGATGAGCGAGGCCTCCCGCAGCTCACCGCGCCCAGAAGGCCCCATGGCATCGCCGAGCGACTGGTGCCAGTTTTCAGCGCAGCACAGTGCGGTGAAAGCAGTGGCACGCTCAGCCTCGTTCATGTCGGCAAGCGCCTTGCCGCGCAACGCATGTATGGCGCGCATCTCTGAGCGCGCTTGCTCGGCCCCCTCGCCCTGCCCGGAGTAGGCGTCCACCAGCCCTTTGCGATCCTGGATCGCGGAAGGGATGCAGCGCTGCAAGATCGTGTCTGGCTTCAATCTGGGCATAGCGGATCACGAGAAGGAGACGAAATTTCCCAGGTGATCCACCACCAACTCACCCTTGAATTCCCCACTCGCTATGCGAGAGGGAAGGGCGTGCATCGGAAAGACGACCATGGTCGCGTCGGACAGGCGACAGAGCGTAAAAAAGCTGAGGCCAGAGAACGAGGCTGTGTCTGTCAGCCAGATGGTCTGATTGCTTGAGCTGGAAGGAGCTTGCATCAGCAGTACCCCATGTGGCGACGTTCTGCAGCCACCTCTGCCGCGTAGTCCCGCCGTGCTTCATCCGCACGGCGCTTCGTCACCAACGCGCGCTTCTCTGCGAAGCTCAGCGCGGACACGTTGGGCACCTGAACCTTGCCGCTGCCCTTGCACTCCGTGCAGGTCACGTCATAGGCGCCGCTCAGATAGCGCTGTTGCTCATCGCCGTCCATCTCGGCCCACTCCGTGGACGTGAAGCCGTTGGTGAAGGCCGGATTTTCAACACGGCCTTCGCCTTCACAGCAGGAGCAAATAGCCCAGTGATATTTCCCGTTCATGTGCGCCCCGTTATTAGGATGCGCTATTGTCCCACACTAATTAGGCTTCTGAAAACGAATTCTGAGGGGGATCACGGCTCGAAAGTTTCGGTGGCCGTCGCTGCAGACAAGCGCACCGGCTGCGCGGGCGGGGAGGCCAAAGCCCTGCGCACCGACTCCGCTGCAACCTCGTTCAAGATGGTGCCGCACAGACCCGCAAGGGAAGTGCCAAGCACCTTTGCTTGCGCATCAAGCCAAGCTCGCGTCTCTCCAGTCACCGTTACCGGGAACCGGGACTCTTCGCTCGATGCCATTGCTGGCATCGATCTCGACGTTGCTGCAGCCAAAACATCGACAATCGACAGCGGCCCTTCTGGGATCATCTTGATCTTTCTCCGTTGCTCACAGACCCGGCTCAGAATCCCTCTCGCGGCCCAAGTGCGCGGGGGAGGGTTTGCCCTCCGTTTCGTGGGCCACTGCTTGAGCTGCAGTGTTCACACGGTCGCGCAACGCTGCCTTCTGCTCATCCGTCAGTGCTGCAGGGCTCGCGCCAGCAATAGCCCGGTACACGTCATCCGCTGACTGCTTGTCAGCGTTCAGGCTCTTGGCAATGGCGGCATCCTCCACGGCCCGCCAATCGACCTTGGCGCCGCCGCCAGCTCGCTCGATTGCCTCTGACCCCATCTCCGCAAACGTGAGCAACGCTCCCGTGGTCATGGCCTTGAGGCTGTCCAACATTCCGGCGCGCTGGTCCTGCGCAGCCGTCCATGCAGGCGTCGCCGGGGCCATTACCTGCTTGTATGCACGAGGGTTGCCCAAGCCACCCAGGCGCACCTTCTTGACCTGGGACTCCAGGCCAAGCCTGCTCATGTCCCATTCCTTCTTCATACGCTGCCAGAGCTGGTCAGGCACGCGGTCACGATTGGCCTCAAGCGATGCCGTCATACCGGCGTCGATGCGCTCGATCACACGCTCGGGCTTGAGCACGTTGCAACGGTGGCCGAACGCGATCAGCGCTGCCCGATCTGGATAGGCCGAAGACTTGTTGAGCTTCAAGGCCATGTCACGGTCCTGGGTGATCCTCCCTGTGCGGAGGTTCTCCACGTCATAAACCGAGGTCGTCACCACGTCAAACAGTGGCGACAGCCTGATGCTCTCGGGCTTGTGCGGTGAGTCGTAAAGCAGGCCAAAGTTTTTCAAATGGGCGTCGCCGTTTCTGACCATCGTGCTCAGGCAGAAATAGTCGAAGAACCGTTGCTTGGACTCAGTGGCATTCGGTCCGCAGTAGGCTTCGATGATCGTGGCGATGTTTTCATACGAACCCTCGTACTTGTAAGAGCCGTACTCGTTGTATGTCAATCCGGCCAGGACCGACATGTCCTCGAAGCCCTTGCGCTCCCCCGTGTCCGTTCTATCGAACCTGCGAACAACAAACAAGCTGCCGTCATCGCTCAGGTGAAACTCCGGCACGTCGATGCCAGCTCGCTTGGCTGCGTCCATGCACAGAAACTCGTTTTGCGTCAGGTTCTCGTGCTGAATACTGGACGCCTTCACGATGAGATCAGACAGGCGCGCTGTGGTGTGCATGATGGCCGCAACGCCATCGCTACTGGCATCTGCGTCAGGGACCATCACCTTGGGCTGGACCCCGCTGACGCCCGATGCCAGATAGGTGTCGAGCAGGTGATCGAACAGCTCGTCAGATGCCTTCGAGCCAAGCAGTTCACGCAGGCCAACACCGGCACCAGGGCGGGTCACCTCTTCGGTGGGGTCAACGACCGTGAGCCTACCGATCTGGTCGTGGCCCACGATTGAAAGGAGCGACATGTCATCGAGCTTGCTGAAAGCCTTCCCGTAGCGCTCACGAATCTTGTGACGCAGATTGCCCTCGGGCAGATTCATCGCAAAGATGGGATGAGGCTGGCTACTGTTGTAGCTCGCCGCCCGAAGCGGCATGCCCAACGCCAGCTCTGCCTGCCTGTCTTGTGTGTCGTAGTTGAAAACGTACTGCGACTCGCGCAGCAGCTTCCCACTATGGCCCTGGGGGGTGTCCACCGCCAGGGCCTTGATCTTCCCGCGCAGAGCCTCAGCCATTGTCTAACCCAACAAGCATCTTGCGCATGCTTTCCGTGTCAGGGCGGGCATCGGTGATCTCCACCAATTTGCCCAAGGCTCCGAGCGTTGCAAAAACGATGTGCGAGCCCACGTTCTTGCCCCTCTCAAGGTCAGCGATGGTCTGCCTGCGGGTGCCCACAGCGTGGGCGAGATCGTCCTGCGTTTTGCCCAGCGCGATACGCTCCTTGCGAACCATTTGGCCGAACGTCCCGCTGTCTTGGGCACGCTTCGGCCCCTCGGGCCTGTCCGGGTTTTTGATGGTCACTCTGATGCTCATGCTGGGCTCCTTCGCGGTGTTCCGCATGTTCGTAGTATCGAACATTTGCAAAACTGCGTCAATGTTTTGTTCGTTTAACCGAACACAACATCCACCCCATGGATCTTGGGAAGGGCTGGCCCCACGGCAGGCCGCTAGTCTTTCGGCGCCAGAAAGATTCCGAACCCAGTGACCAATCCCAACAGCAGCAACGCGGTGGACAGGATCATCAAAACGGCGCGCAGCACGAAGACGCCGAGGCCTGCCAGAGGATCAAGGCTGCTGGCCAGGGCGAAAGCGCCTACGGCCAGCAGCATGCAAACGGCCACGATTGCCGTGGCTAGTTTCAACCGGGCGAACCGGACTGGCCTCTCGCCCGGTTGGGCCGGGAAGATGCCTTTCACGCCCTTTTGCCTCGCACGAATGGCGCGATCTTTGTGGTGATCGAGGGGTGGTAGATATAGGGCTTGACGCCCTTTGCTGCGGCATCCGCTTTGACGCCAAGAGTGGCGCCCATGCCGTGCAAATGCAGCTCCGTGGCCCCCTGCGTCAATGCATCCGCAAGTGCTGCGCGGCACGCTGCAATCTTGGTGGGGTGCGCGTCCTTCCGATGCACTGACGGCGCCGCAATCGCGGCTGCTTCTGCTGCATGCGGCACAAACCAATACCCGACTGCATCCTCGAAGACTGTGTATTCAGCTTTCATTGCGTTCCTCAGAATAATCGAATCCCACCGGACACAGCACCGGCAAATGCACTTGGATCATCTTTACTGTTTTGATAGCGGCTTTCACGCATAGTAATCAGATCAATAGGCCCTAGCCCTTGTGCTTTACGCGCCTTATCCAATTGCAAAAAGATTTTTGAATGCAGCGTACCGCTCAACGAAATATCCGCAGGCGCAGCATCGTCAAGAATTACCAAAATATCATGGTCAGAGTTACTGCGGGGTTGACCGTTAGCTCTGCTGCCAATCAGATAAATGGACTTAATCCCATAACCGCCAAGCACTTGAATGCAGAAATTGACGGCAAAGGCAAGGGTTCCCGGATCGGCCAAGGGAGCGCTGTAGCTAATCGCTGCCATCGCCTACCTTATCTCACGCCGCTCGCGCTCGCTTGAATACCAGCCAGCGCATGCCACCACCAATACAAAAACCGGCGCGAACACCAAAGCGATAACCCAAGTCAGATCGAACAACTCGCGCATCGGAACGATGCTCACTGAATTCTCTTCTACCGGTACGCCCAAAGCGCCGGTCAAAAAGAATAATAGAAGGGGAATGCATCCTAATACTATTAGTGGCATCATGTGACGACGCGCACCAAAGAAATGGGTTATGGAGATTGCTGACAGCATAGAAACACCCCATAAGGTCCAAGCCCAGCCAGGAGCGCCGACAATTTCGATACCACTGGCGAAAGAGCCCACCAACAGACCTAATGCGATGCTGGCCGACAAGATCAAGTAAACAGCCGACAGGCCATTAAAAAGACTACTGATTGGTCCGGTTTTATTCATTGTGCTTTCCCCGACGAATTGTGCCTGGATGGTGGATGAAATAGCTGCTCGCTGGACAAGAGCAAATCCCACAGGGTGCGCCGCGCAGCTCAACATGAATGTGCTCCAGCGCATCGGCAACCGTGCGAAATGACACAGCCGGAAATGCACCCGCTCTTGCCGGGTAGACAGTCGTGTGGTCGGTCAATCGAGCTTGCTGCATGGTTCGCTCACTGCCTCAAAAGTGATCTGTGTCGGAGGCCTGCTGTCGTCAAAGACGGCAAACAGGTCAACATCGAACAGGCGGTACTGCCCACCAGGGCCACCGATGACCACGTACTCACCGGCTGGCCCAATGCAGACGGGGAACAGCGCCCCCTCAACGCCCTGGCCGTAGTATTTGGAGCTTGGACGAACGCGGGCCAGCAGCCTTTGACCGACATTCGTCAGCACGGTCTGCCGCGCTTCGATGGCGGCGAACTCTTTTCGCATTTGCTCCACGTCCACTACGCGAAGCGGCATTGGTTTCGACTCTGGCATAACTCCCTCCTGCGCTAAAGACCGACGATGCGTTCAAGGTGTCTGGGGATGACAACTGCCACGCCGCCCGCCTCCTTGCTGCGCAAGGTGACGCCCTTGCCACACACGGGGCAATTGAGCATGCCGTGCTCATTCGGCACGCCACGGCGCACATAGCGCGTGAACTCCTTGCCGCTCGCCTCGCAGCGGCTACGGCGGGCGAGGGGGATAGTAAACCCACTCATGCTGGACAGGCGGCGGCGCGAGCTGCAGAACGCCCCAGCAACTTCTGCTGAAAGTCAGGGTCGGCTCCTTTGAGATGCCAGCCAAACATACTGCCTGCCAGCATCGCCTCGCGCTGAGCTTCACTCACGCCCTCGGCTGCATTGAGTTCATCGGCAGACAAGCGGCTTTGAATTGGATAGAAGCCGGTTTCACCGCGCTTGATGGCGATGACCTTTGCATCGCATCCGTAGATGCCTTTGGAGTTGTCTGCGTAAGCAATGGGCGGCAGTCCGCGCTCAGCCAAGGCATCATCACGCACTTGATCTGCGGGGTTCTCGTAACTGGTCTTGTTCAGCATGAATCACTCCTTTGTTAGTGTGTATTATTACACACCATTAAGGAGATTCAAAGCCGTAACGGCATCTACATCGAAGGCCCAGCGCTAGGCGATGGGTCGGGCGGTAAAGCTGCTTTGCGCGCTGCGCTATCCACTCGCACCTTGAGGATTGTCCTCTGAGGCTCCGCGACAGCGTTCGGGCTGGTATCCAGCAGTGTCTTGTACACGGCCTCTGGGGCCTCTCTTTGTTCGCCAATAGCCCTGAAAATCGCTGCATCTTCGACCGCTCTCCAGTCCACCTTTGAGGCGCTTCCAGACTGCTGAATCGCCTCAACGCCGATCTCAGCAAACGCAAGTCTTGTTCCCGTGGCAGTTGCTCGCATTGCATCCAGCTTTGACGCTCGCAGCTCCTGCTCAGCGCTCCACGGCGCGGGGCGCGGGGTGAGGGCTTCCTTGTAGCCTTTGCTGCCGGTCAACACCGATAGGCGCACCTGAAAATCACGAGCTGCATCAGTGAGGCGTTCTTTCACAGACCTGGGCCGAGGGGTGGCCATCCGCTCGAAGATTTCGCGGAGTGGCCGATCATCCGGAGGCAGGCGATTCAGATGGTTCTCGCCATCGCGTATTTCACGCTCGCCGTAGATGCCCGAAACTGCACTCGCATGATTCCAAGAACGCGAGTTCGCGGCGCCATAGTCCAGCTCCACACCTTGCTTATCAGCAAGCAGCTTCATAAACGTCTGCAGGGCACGGCCATTACCCTCGGGAAATGGGTGTATGTGATTAGCTTCAATGAAAATATCTACCAATGCCTCTCTCTTTTGGTCAAAAGAAAGATTCTTGGCGTGGACAAATTCAGCCGTTTTTTCCTCCAGGGCTGACCATTTATCCAGCAACTGGCCTGGATTGGCAAAGACACTAAAATAACCCTTTTTTAGGCTCAGCTCCTTGGCAAGCGGTATCGTTCGCAGCTCACCCGCCCATTCATAAATATCACCAAGCTGGTATTTATGAATGGCTCTAAGTGTTTCCAGGCCAAAACCATTTTCGGCAAGCGCAACCTTGCCACTTAGTATTTCAACCTGCTTATTCTGGGAAACGCTGTACTCTATCGAATCAAGCAATGCCGGGTCTTTAATGCCGAGCTTGTTGTCAAAAACACCGTCCTTGTTTATGTATTGATTTGACACCGCAGCCCACTATACCCACGCGCGGGAAGCAATAAATCCATCAAGCGACTGGTGGGCCTTGACCCACTCACACAACTCAGCCACGGCCTGGGAGCCGGTCACACGGCCAGCGATGACAGCATTTTTGATTGCAATGCTGGTTGAATCGGGACTCATGCCCTCCAGCGCCAAAATCGACTCGGAGTGGTGGAATGCATCCGCGAGACTGGCACTTGCGGGGTTCAAGGTGGTCATAAATCACTCCAAATAGTCTAGGACAAGAGCCTACCACTATTGATGCACACTAATTAGCCTTGGTTCCCTTGGCTACAAATTTTTCAGCCTTCTCTCTTGGCAAGGCGTAGTAAGCCATGCGCCCCACGGCCACATCCACCCAGTCACCACCCAAAGCCTCATGCGACAGCATTGAGCGCAGCACCAGGGTGGCAAAGGCATGCTCTGCCATGCCATGTGGGTAGAACACTGCAAACCAGTCGGGGAAGAGGACGCGCTGCCCACTGCCATCCTCGCCAGGGCTCTCGACGGTGAAGGGGAGGGCCAGCACACCCGGCATCGCTTTGATCTTGCTGCTGGGCAGAGTATCGGCAACCCAGTAGGCGATGTTCTCGAACTCGCCTTCGGGTATCTCGATCAGCAAAAGCAGCTTGCCGCTGCCCCATACGATCCCTTGAGCCAGATCCACATCCTTGCCATCCTCGCCCAGGCAGGGCGTGTCGATCACCCGAAGTCGCGGGGCGAAGTGCTGCAGCAGCGCAACCATCTCCATAGCGCCCGGTACGTCCTTCGCCTGCAGGGTGTTGCGGCCCATGGCCCGCAACACTGAGGCCGCTTCGCCGAACTCCCAATCGCCGCACATGGCGGCGTCTGTGAGTGTTGCGATCTCTGCCCGGATCGCGTCAGCGCGCATAGCCCCGCCCATCACATGCACTGCAAATTGCCCACCACCAGTTTGGTCACTTGGGTGGACTTCTGCATCATCGCGTCGGTGAACACATCCTTGCTGATCTGCACCTTCATGTTGGCGGTGTAACCGGGCTGCATGATGGCTTCACTGCGCACAAGCATACCGGTATCATTCAACAGGTTGACGTTGAACATAATCATTCCCTTGCAGCTCTTGTTGTAAGAGTAATGTCCCGTCAGCTTGTCGATGAATTTCGATGCGGCAGGGCCTGGAATACCAGAACCCTCGCCCTTGCCATAACGCACATCAATATCGAATCCGGCAGGCATACCGCTTTTATCCACAGTCTGCTTGCCATAGAGCATCTCCGTCCAGCCAGAATTCATCTTCTTATTCGTGTCTTCGGCCCACTGATCGTAGCCAGCACAGCCGGACAGAATTGACGCAGCCGCGACCGCTGCTGCGAGCTTGAATTTCAGGTTTGTATTCATTAAATTCTCCTGTTGCAGATAGATTTCTTGTTGTTCAGCCTGTCACCTGACAGGCGACAGCCGATTGGTATTTCACCGTTGCGCTCCCCACGGACAGCTCCGAGGCTGCGCCGACCAGCAGCGTGGTCTTCTTGCCCGTCTTCTTGAAATACGAGGCTTCGTCGGTATTCGCCTGCTCGTCCACGTCGAGCACGGACAGCTTGCTCGCCATGCGCTTGCCCGACTGGGATGCAAGGTAGACGGCGGCTTTCACCTCGCCCGCCCCCTCGCTCACAAGCGCGGCCACAACCGTATCCCCAAACAGCGATGGCTTGTACCCGGCCCGTGCTGGCAGATACACCCCATCTGGCCCCTTCGCCAATCCAAGCGCCTGGAACTGGCCCTCTATGGCCTTGGGCGAGAGCTTGGTCCCGCTCTTGCACAGCAAGATGGCTTCGAGCTGGCTACGGGCCTGAGCAGCCTGCGGGCCTGCATCCAGCAACGGCACGGGCATCTGCGCCGAGGCGCTGAGGACCGAGAACAGTCCGCTCAGGATCAGCAGTAATTTTTTCTGCATAACGTGTTGCCCAGGTCAGCGGAACGAAACAATCGCACGACGATTGGCAGCACGCCCCTCGGGCGTGTCGTTGCTCGCGTAGTACACCCCAGACTGCTCCTTGACGCGGATTGACTGCGCCGGGATGCCTTCCTTCACCAGCATGTCTTTCACGAGCTGCGCGCGAGCAAGCGCTATGCGCTTATTGATCGCGGCACTGCCGGTGTTGTCGGTGTAGCCGACGATTTCGATGGCAGAGGCAGATCGAGCGCGCGCCAGAATCTCGGCCTTGCGCGAAGCAGGCTGCGCCACCGAGGTGCTCCCAGTGTCAAAGCCAACGGATGCTGTGTCATCACCATCGACAGATGGCGCCCTGCGGTTGCCCAATTTCCATTCGGCATCCCGCAGCCGCTCACGCAGTTCGCGGTTCTCCGCTTCCAGCGCCTGGACGCGGGCCGCAAGCACTTGCGGCTCAGCACCCTGGCCACCGGCAAGGGGAGCGGCGACCACAGGCGCAATTGGCACCGGCACGGGGACCGTGTAGGGCGCCTCGGGCGTCCCTTCACCGATGACTCGATACCCGGCCATCAGGCTCGGGTGCCCTGCAATCCCCAGGACGGCGATAGCGATCAGCCGATATTTCATCTCAACCTCCTATTACGTGTACTGAATAACTCGAATCCGCACAAATGCCTTTATCGTGAACCGCACAATTGCGATCCACAGATAACCAAAAATCAGCATCAAAATCACATTCAACCCAGCAACCTGAATGCGGACACCCAGTTGAAGATTGGGAATGAGGACCGCAGGAACCCAAAACATAACCAGGGCCACGAGCGGAATAGTCATGGTTTTTTGAATGAGCATTGGAACGTCATCACGAAATTCCCTCGTCTTGACGCCATACCAAATGACCGCCACGAGATAACCGGGAATGCAGAGGAATGCGCCGATCAGGACGGTCAATGCCATTGAGCCGATGCCACCCAGGAACCCGCCATGCTTGGCCGCGCCGACCATGCCAAAGGTCTGCAGGCCCACACCAAAGATGAATGAACCGAAGATCAGCAGCAGCGGCCCGCCGCACAGCAGCAGCAGCATCACGGCCCTCGGGCTGATCGTGCCGCGCTCAGACGGCACCCCATAGCTCACATGCGGCTGGCGGGCGCGCGCACGCGCAGGGCGCCTAATCCTTCTCGTCATCTCGATTTCTCCTGTTTGCCTCGTGCCGCTACTGCGGCTTCAAAAAGCTCTGCGTCCTCGCGTCGGGCGCGGCCCGCGATCTGGGCGTAGAGCAGGGTTGTTTTCGGGTTGGCATGCCCCAGCTCCTGCTGAGTGGTTTCCAAGCGCGCTCCCGCCTCCAGGCGATGCGTCGCCGAGGTGTGACGAAACCAGTGGACACTCATGCGGCGCAGCTCATCAGCGACGTGGGGATCGTCGCTGGCATCGGCTGCTGCCTTGCAAAGCTCGCTCACGAGCTTGTGCAGCATCCGCGACGAAATAGGGGTAGTTGCTCGATCCTTGCCACGCACATGAGGAATCAAGGGCATCGGGTCATCAGGTGTCGGCCAGGGCGAGACACCCATGGCCTCACGAAAGCGCATCAACTCTCGACCCAACGTGTTGCTCATCGTGACACGACGCTCCTTTGAGGCTTTGCCCAGCACCTTGAGCTGCCATCCGTCAGAGTCGCGAAAAATGTCAGCCATGCGGCCTGCCACAGCCTCCTTACTGCGAATCCCGGTGTAATAGAGCAGGGCACACACCCACCGATTCCGTGCAGCCACAAGCCGCTTGTGGTGAGTATCTGGAGGCTCCTGGGAGTGCAGCCATTCCCAGAGATATTTGCTCCCAACCTGGGACAGCACTTTGTTCGCTGGATCGACCTCAACGACCTTGGGCACCTCCGTCAACGCAAACACATTGCTCCGCACATACCCAGCCGTCATCAGGTATTGAAAAAGCTGACTCAGGACGGTGCGCGAGAACGCAAACCCCTTCGCACTCATGGGCCGCTTGAGGGTCTGACTTTTGTACAGAGGCTCAGCAAGCTGACCCTTCTCATTGCGCGGAATCATCAAGCTCGCATCCGGGCTGCGTAGCGAATCGAGATGAACCTGTGCGTCAGTCACCGTCATCCGGGCCAGGGTCATCTCGGCCCTGGAGAGCCAAATCAACAGGCGCTCGCTGATCCGGCGGTAAGTTCGCTGCGTGTGGATCGACCGCGACCCACGCGCCTGCAGCCACATCGCAACTGCGTCTGCATCACCACGGGCGCCCAAAACAGACAGCCCGCCTTCGCTAAGCGATGCGGGCATGGGCGCGGACTCATGTACAGGCAGGTTCATAGTGGTCCAGTCAGCATAACAGAGGAAGGGTTTTTCACTGGCAAATTCATGCCATCAACGAGCTTTTGCATCAATCGACAAAATTGCATCGTTACGGTTGTTTGCATTTTTTGATTCTGGCCGTTCAGCGGCCTCCCATACCCGGTTGCCATTCAGCAAGCATCTTCTCCAGGGGAGGGAGGTCGGCGCTGAGCACGCGCACCGAATACTCAAGCTCGGCGACGTAGGCCCTGAACAGCCGAGCCCAGAGCGGATCGCCTCTTCCGATCCTCTCCAGCGGCCCCTTGCGCTCACGCTTTCCAAGCAGGTACTCCGGCTGCGTGGCCTGCTCAGCGAGCGCTTTCCGACTGGCTTCCAGTTGGGCGCGCAACGTCCGCACCACGTACTCAAGGCCTTTTGGGGACACCTCCAGCGGCTCAAACTGGATGCCAGCACAGGAGGCCGTTTGCCAGCCGTGGCCTGGGCGCTCGTAGCCATGGTGGACCATGGTGCCTCGTGCCACCGCTATGCCGCGCTGGCAACAAGGGCACGTCTTAACTACCTTGTGTGGATTGATGGGCTTGGCAGGCCCCGCGCCGGGTGCGCGACCCTTGACCACCTTATCTCGGAGAGAGGCTACAGCGAGGGAGAGCGGCAGCACCTCGTTACAGAAAGCTCGCATCGCATCGACAGCGGGGCCAGTTGCCTTGGTCTTGGCGACCTTCTTGGCCGTCGAAATCACGTCATGCAGCCCCATCACTAGGACACTGTTGTAGAGGTCTTGCAGATCCTCGGAAAGCTCAGCGTACCGCCCTTGGATATGAGGTCGGCTCACAACGTGAGGCCAGCTCTCGTACACGGCACGCGAGAGCGTGTCCTTGGCATCCTTCCAGGCTGTGTTGCGGATGGACCCCGCCGCAACACCATCAAGGATGACCTCCAGGGCCGCATCAAAGCTGCGTGTGTTGCGCAGCGCGCCGCGCACCAGGGGAAAGGACTCGGGGGTCATTTCGGTCATGGTGCGGCCTTTCAGTAGCGGTCTTGCTTGGACATTTCTGCTGCGTAGACGCGCTCATAGGTTGCCCGCTGCTCAGGCGTGAGCGTGACCATCAACTGCCGCAACACCTCAGTGCATGCAAAGGCGCGCTTGAAGTCTTGACTCATGTGCTCGACTGCCTTAATCTCACCAGATCGAATCAGCCGCCAAGCGATGAGGCCCATCTCGCCCCATGTAGGCGGCTCGATCTCGATAGTGCCGACGACCACGGACTTTGCATCGTGAGAGCTGTCATCCGACAGTTTTTCGTCCACAGGGGGTTGTGAATCACCAGCATTCATATCTAACTCCTTGATCTAAAAGACTTTTTACCCATTTTGACATCCCGACACCCCGGAAATCGCTTTCGATTTCCTGGTGCTGATAATAGCAGTTATCAGCACATCGTCAAGCATTTTTGTACTGATATGTACGATATACGTTCATGTATTTACGCTATTTTCCAAAAACAGGCGCTACAATCGCATTTGCAGATTGAGAGAAAATTTGCAGGATCAATGAGAATGTGACTGCTGCCGCGCCCCGACGCACAGCACCGATGCGGCACCCAAAAGACACCAACACAGCACAGAAAGGCGCTTGCATGTCCACCCCTGCAGAGAGTGAAATTCAGAGCGCACTTGAGGCCTACCCTGCATATAAGGATGGCTCGGCATACGAGCGAACAAAGATTTGCTGCGAGGTTTTGGCAAGGCTTGGAGAGCGAATTCCTTCCTGGCTGGTGATCCGTGGACACATCAAAAAAGGATCTGCCACCGACATAAACCGTGGCATCAAAGACTTCCGTGAAGAACAGGGAGTCAGGCTGCAGCGGCTACACCAACGGCCCGAGGGCCTGCCTGACGCCTTGACCCAGCCGATGCAGGCCCTATGGCACGCAGCGCTGACAGAAGCACGCTCAGACTTCGAGGAACAGCGTGAAGCCCTGCTGGCCGAGCAGATGGAATCGGATCGCGCCCTCAATGTGGCCATGGGCGAGCTGGAAGCCAAAACCACAGCGCTGACGCATGCCGAGCAACGAACAGCCGAACTCCAAGCCGAGTTGGAACGGGAGCGCGAACGAGGCAACACGGAGAGGGCCGCACGCGAACAGGCAGAGCGCATGGCAGCACAGAACATCGCCGATCTGGGCCAACAACGCCGGGAAATGTCCCAAGTGATTGCAGCCAACACGCAGGAGCTGCACACACTCACAACCAGGCTAGACGACGAGCGCCGACGCGCAATGCGAGAGATCGACACAGCACGCCAACAAGTCGCGCTGGCCCGCCAGGAGGGCCTGCAGGAAGGTGAGCAGAAGGCGGCGAAGCTGGAGACGACCCTGCGGCGCGAAGTCGCTGACGCTCGCATGGAGCATGCCCAGGCGATGCGACGGTTCAACGAGCTGGCCGAGGCCAACACCAGCCTGCGCGCAGACCACGCCCAGGCGATGCAAAGAAACGCGGAGCTGGCCGAAGCCAATGCAGCCTTGCGCGCGCTGCTGAGCAAGGAGCGGCACCAACCTCAAGCGGTGCCCAGGAAAACTGCGGGCAAGGCCCCTACTGGCCGTGTACGCAGGCTCAAGCGGCCAAAACCACTGGTACGTTGACCACGATGCTCGCATCCTGCTCACGACGCTGGCGCGCCGATCAAGTCCCATTGGACTGAGTGTTCACGTAAAAATGGCAGAGATGACCGAGCGGATTCAATACTGTATTCTTATACAGTGCAAATGATTGTCTACCAGATGCGCGAACGAGGCCAGCGCAGACACCCCGCCCAGATCCTCAAAGCAGGTGGCGTGAAAGGCTGGCTGCACTTCCGGCCTGCCCCGCTGGACGACTACTCGCCAGCCGTGAACATGCAGGCGTTCCTCACAGATGGTCAGGCTGGGCCAGAGCTATTGCTTTGCCTTACCAGGGCACGACTTCGGATCGACGGGGTGATGCAGATCGCGGGCACAGAATACTTTTTGCGCGGTCGCAAAGGCCGTGCCGACAGGTGGCGGCAGTCATGGCTTTGCGTACCAGAGGGCCAGGAGGCAGAGGCTCTGCGGCGCATCAGCCTGATTGCAGTGCCACCCA
This sequence comes from Acidovorax sp. Root70, assembly GCF_001428225.1. Lineage (NCBI taxonomy): Bacteria > Pseudomonadati > Pseudomonadota > Betaproteobacteria > Burkholderiales > Comamonadaceae > Acidovorax > Acidovorax sp. Root70. The sequence continues at coordinate 8,376 of NZ_LMHQ01000006.1, read as the reverse complement.
GCGCGACGGGGTTCACCGAAGATGATGACGGTTGAACGGAGACAACCGGCACCGCTCACAGCTCTTTGGCGCGATAGCTTTCTTCGCATGCTGCCGAACAGCAGCCGCCGTACCGCAGGGAAAGATGCACCTCGTCATAGAACGCCACGGGCTGGCCGCAGCCATTGAGGCATGTGCTGTGCATGGACAGCCAATCCTGCCGCTGGATGGCCGCAAGCCGTGCCTCCTGTGCCTGCTTGCGGGCCTTGGCTCGCTCTGCAGGCGTCCTGGGCTTGTAGGGGCCGAATCGCCCGTTCAATAGGCCAGCCACTTCTATCTCCGCTACTCGGCCCGCTCCAGGGGGTGGAGCCGCCAAAACTCACCCTCTGAAATCTCCAGAGCACTCAGGCCGTAATGCCGTTCGAGGGCTGGCACCACCTTCGCAGCGAATGCCTCGCGGACAGCAGGCGCACCATGAAACACTGAGCCAGCGCACTCGAAGAACAGTGCTCCATCCAGGCCGAACACATCAACACTCACCAGGGCGCCAATCGCATCCAAGGCCGCGTCATGATGGTGGCCGTAGGGCACCCGGAGAAAGCCATACCCCCTGCGCTTCGGGACCAGAACCTGAAAACCGCTGGATACCCAGCACCAAAGAAGCTGCTTGGCATCGGTCATTTCAAGAGTCCCACTTGCAATTGGTTTGCAGCAGCTCGATCCGTTACCAGTTGAGTTGCCCCGATGGCTGCTGCAGAGCGGCGCTGAGAACATCAAGCTCATCCCGCTCTTCATCGAGTCCGTATGCCTTGGCAGCGTCGGCATTGGTCCACTTCCGTTGAACATTGGAAATCTCAGCTCGTTCGGCGACAACCGCAGCCCGCCGTGACTCGATAGCCTCGACAAGGCGCGTTCGTTGGTTCTGAGTGATTTGCATATCCGCTTAACCCTTGACTAAATTGCTGTGCAATTAATCCTGATTATAGTCATTTGCTACACACGAATAAGGCGCCGTTTCAACCGCAGGTTGTGAGGCGCAAAGGCCGTGCGGCCAGGAGCACCCCCGCCCTTCACCCAACACCGCCAGGATTCCGGGCACTATGGACAAGCCTGCAGCTTGCCCACAGTAAGACCCTGACGCGCTTCGCCATGGATGCGATGGACAACGCTCGCGTTGCCCACACCCCCACAGCTCTGCCTTGCCCTACTCCACTATTTTTGAATCTCGATTCCTCGCAGCTCCAACACCCGTCTCTACTCCCGGCATACGGCAGAATGGGTAGGCCAGCAGCGGTCGCATGCCAGGAGATACCACCATCGCCCTGCTCTCAGGAAAATGCGGCGTCGATGCCGCGCTCAGGCCCGCTGGCGTTCTCCAGTCGGTCAACAAGGCCAAGGTCTTGCATGCCGCCGATCAGGCCCATGAAGGCCCCCATACCTGTGACTCTGGCTTTGATGATCGGAGTGCGCGCGGGCTGTTCAAGCGTGACAAGCATCGTGTTGCCGCCAAAGCCCTCGTACTTTCGTTTCATTTGCTCCAGTAGCTGGATGACTGCCTCGCTCTTCGGATGCGCGGCCAAGTCGCCCAGCACTTCCCAGGTGACTGTTTCGCCGCCGCCGTCCGACCTCGCGCCCTGCGTCGCTGGCTTGGGCTTGGTAGTGTCGGGATAGTTTCCCAATGCCTTGCGGCGCTTTGCATCTCCCATTGGTGGCTCCATTTCAATTCATCAAACACGGGTCTGTCACCGCTTCCAGATACCCGCCCTCAAGGCAGTCACGGTACTCGTCCACCAGCTCAAGCACCACGCGCGCATCATCCGTGGAATTGCACCCTTCCAATGGATCATCGTGCTCCAGCTCAGGGCAAGATACCTCAAACCACATCCCGTCGAAGCTGTCGATCACGATGCCGTAGCGCGCTGCAATCCGCTTGGCCTTCGCCAGTGTCCCACGCGCTGCCACCTTGGCATCTTTCGGAGCCACCATGGGCCGGTCAAGCACCTCGAAAACGCCAAAAACTACGCCTGCCGCTGGCCTGAATGGAATCGACTCGGCCTCTCAGGGCGTGGCACCTGCCGCACTGCTGTCAGTTGCGGCCGCATTCTCAAGCACATGAATCCCTGCCTGCTTCGCGTAGTAGCCGCGACCAGCTCCCGCTTGCCCACCAGGGCTCCAGCCAATGAGGCCGCGATCCGCCATGCCGCGTGCCAGCCTAGCCGCCGCCAGAGCCGCGCCTTGCGGCGCTTTGAAGCTGTAGCCAGGATAGGCCGCGTAGCCGAGCGCTGACAGCGGCAGCGTGACCTTGTGCCCACTCACAGTCGGTGAAGCGAGCACTTGAAGCACCAACCTTTCCGAGTCGGCCTGGGAGGTATGCAAGTCCGAGTTGCGTCTGATTCTGCTCATGGGCGCACCTGCTCAGTGAACGGTGGGCGCTTGCACGTCCACCAGTCGGTACAACGTGTGCGCATCCTCACCTTCCGCGAGAACGACGAACTCGCCCGCCAGCAGATCCTGAGCGCCCAGTGACAGCAGGATGTTTGAAGCGGTAGCCAAGCTACCGCCCAATGCCTGAGTGGCCTCAGCCATGAAGAACCCAAAACGCGGCCCGTAGAGCGTGGCGCGTGGCTTCTGCAGTGGCCTCAGCAGCTCGATAGCTTGAGCAAAATTTAGGTCTTGTTTCACCGGCATGCTCGTCTCCCTCAATACCCGCGCAAGCCGTGTGCCTGCATCAGCACAGAGGCAGCAGAGCGCTGTGGCTCCACCATGTAATCCAGCAGATGCTCTGCGGACTTGTCGGACACCTCGTCAAAGGCTTCTTGAGCGCTAATGCCGTAGTGCTTGGCAATGCTCTCAAGAATCACCGCCCTCGCCTCGCTGTCGATCACCGCGAGGAACTGCGCATTGTTGTTGGGTGTGCCCGCTTCTGTCATTTCAGTATTTCCCTTGTGCTTGGCCCTATTGTTACACACTATTAGCCAAAAAGAAACCACCTACTTCCTTGCATCCTCATCGGCGACGAGAGCCCATTGCCGCGCAGCCACGCTAAGCTGCACTCGCCGTCAAGCGACTTGTTGATGACGCCGCACCGGATCAGCGACTCCACCGTCGCTGGGTGGACAGTTCGTGTTGTGGTGGGCTCCTGCAGGCGAAACAACCCTGTGCCAGGGTGGTGCTGCAACTTGCAGCCAGCCTGCAGCTTCGTGACGAGCAGTGCCTGTGGATCGCTGAGTTTCATGCTATTCCTTCAACATGCCTTAAAAAAACCAGGCGCCGTTTCAACCGTAGGTTGTGAGGCGCAAAGGCCGTGCGGCCAGGAGCACCCCCCGCCCTCCATCCTCCATCCTCCACCGCCAGGATTCCGGGCACTATGGACAAGCCTGCAGCTTGCCCACAGTAAAACCCTGACGCGCTTCGCCATGGAGCGATGGACAACGCTCGCGTTGCCCACGCCCCACAGCTCTGCCTTGCCTCTCGCTGACGCGCCTCACCATGGACATGATGGACAACGCTCGCGTTGCCCACATGCCCACAGCTCAGCCTTGCCCTAATCTTTCAATTTTTCAGGGAGATGGAAGGCAAGCGCTGCGCGCAGTCACCCAGGCACGGACTCCCAGATCAGCCACAAGCCCAACAAACAGCCCAACATGAATGCGACTTCACACGCAACAAAGATCGCAAAGCGTTGCGTCCGGGTTTGATAGGCGAACCGAATGCTCACCGCGATGGCGAGAAGGCACGCCATGACAAGCCCTACCAACACCCCCGGCCAAGCATCGAGAATCACCGCCGACATAGGTTTGATGTAATCGGCAATCGACAGACCAGTCGCGCCCTTTGGCACCGCCTGGAGGTGCTTGAGCACCCAAAAAATCAGTGGGCCGCACGCAAAGGAGCCGATGAGCCAAGTAACTGGCACATGGGCAACTTCCCGCTGCTGAGGTTGCTTGTTCATTTCGACACTGGACCAATGCCAGGGGATGCCTTGACACTGCCAAATGGAGACTCAACGCCGAGGGCATCGAATTTCCGCTGTCTCGCACTGGCTGTGTATTGCTCGGCCAAACGGGGGTCCGCCGACACACGTTGCACAAGCACCCGCAGCTCAGTCAGGCGCTCGGCGCTCGGGCTGGGATAGGCCTCGCGCCACTCGTCCACGAGCAACGACACCTGGGGGGTGTTCAAGGCTTCAAGGCGCTCCAGAAGCGTGCCCTGCTGCGCAGTGCGCTCTGCCTGCTCCGATTGCCCCACCACCATGAACGCGGTCAACGCAATCGCCGCCATTACCACCAACAATTTGAACATTTCCACCCCCACTATTTCGAGTAAATATCTTGCAGATAGCTGCTGTAGTGCGAGCACTGCGACACGAGAATTACCCTGCTGTCAGCGGCGCCGTTACGGTCGGGATTGCTTGCATCGGCGCATTCGCGGCATGCCCTCATGTACGCATTGAGAGCATCCGCCGCCGCTTCGAGCTTAGCTGCAGCAGCCAGCCCTGCCTTCTTGCGACTGGCCTCCAGAGAGGCCTGCGTGCTGCGCGCCATCGCTAGTCCAGGCCGTAGGCCGTAGCAAAAGCGGCTTGACTGGGGTAGGTTTCACGCTCGCGATCAAGCAACCCGTAGCTGACGATCAATCCGCCATCCACCTCAACGACCTCGATTTGCTTCGGTTCGTTGCCAGCAGCCTCGACATTGCCGAAGAAGCTGATGCTCAGACCGGAGCCTTCCCGGTAGGCGATGGCGACATTGTTGATGTGGCTCATCGCATTGCAGACAGCCACAGCCTGCGATTGATTCAAGATACGTTGGTGGGCCATGCTGGTCCTTTGAAAGAAGCAATGGCCCTATTATTGCGCACTAATTGGTCTTTTAGTACACACTAATAAAGATTTTTTGCGCTTGCTTGCGCTCCCGCCCACTCCAGCCACCGGGTGGTCTAAGCTCGTGCCGGAATGGGCAGGGCTACTGCCTAAGCGCTCGGGCTGGCCGACAGCTCGTCATCTTTTGGCTGAATGCGCGTTCCAGCCGTCTCAAGGCCACTCACCTTGACCCTTGCCATGCGTGCAATGTCCGCGTAGTCGTCCAGGGTAGGCTCTTCGCCGTTGACCGAGTGCAGGTGCAGGGAGAAGAAGCGCCGCTCACCTTCCTCAAAGTAAGCCCGATCCTCTTTCGGCGTGGTGGTGGAAAACCACATGCGCTCCTGCAGATGGCTGCAGGAAGGCTCGGAAAATCCGAAGTCTTGAACAAGCCGTTTCAGCTCGTCAAAATCCATGTCTTCGCGTTCGCGCTCGTAGCCACGGTACGCCACTTCGCCAGCTTCGACCGACTCGTCAGTCACCACCTCGAACGTGATGGAAACGGTGTAGTTTGTGCTCATATAGTTCCTTACGGGTACGGTGTAACGGTCACATGCCAGGGGTCGGCGAATCGCAATGTTCGACCTTCATGGTCTTCCACAGAGCCCGGTCGATCATGAAATCGTCGGCGACACTGCTGACGCGAGACGTGTACGCAACCACTTCCTCGCCCTCAACGTCTACCCAGCCCAAGTCGAAGTCGAACCGAGAACTGGCGTTCTTGATCTTGCCGTCCACCACCTCGCCATGCATCAGGACAAGCTGCTGGCTATCGTCCAGTTCGAGATACCACGCATCACCATCCAGCACTACGGCAGTTCCCTCTTCCTGGCTGGACAGGTAGCCCGCAAGGCGATTCTCTTCCTCGCATAAATTGGCCCATGCGGCACCCACCGCGCCAGGAGCGTCTGCGAACACACGTTCAGTCCTGATCGGAAAAGACGGCGCCGGAGTACGCTCAATCGCAACCCGCATTGAGACGGCCACCGCCGCGTCAGACACGTTCAGAATACGGTCGGCGTCGGGGGTAAATGGATCTCCGTTGATGCTGACCACGCCGCCCGTGGATGCACTTACGCGGATGGCCCTGCCATCGGGAGTGGTCATCGTGCTACGCACCCACTCCTTGGCCTGGGCCTGCACCCAATCCCCCAGCGTTCCGCCCATCGCACCGGCCACTCGTTGCGCGAGAGCCTGCGCCTCTGGCTGGGTCCGCGCCTCGGTAACGGGCATCTTGGCTTTCAGCGCGTCGAATGAGGCTATGGCCGCATCAAGCGCGCCGATCACTGACTTGCGAGGCATGACCTCACCCTCAACGAGCACATCGTCGCCTTTACCCAGCTTCGCATAGGCCAGGACCATGGACGCACCTGGGGGCGCCTCCAACACAACGTGCAAGGTCAGCCCATCGGGGTCGGTTCGCTTGAATCCCGCCCGCTCAGTGCCATCGGCAAGAGTCTCAACCGCGCCACCAAACTCCAGCTCAACATCCTCGCCGTATTCACGGAGCTTGGTCAACGCGAAATCGGCTTTGATGATCTCAGGCGCCATGGATTCATTGATGGAAGCCGTCACATCCCGCAGCGCCTGCATCTGCGCTTTCCAGCGCGGGTCTTGGTCGGCGGGCGGTAGCTTGCTCTTGCTGGCCTCCTGGCCCTCATCCAAGGCCAAGAGCACCGAGGCGTCCTGCAACTTGTGATGAGCCTCGTGAACACCGTGCAGCGCGAGCTTGCAATGCACCAGAGCCTGAACGATCCGGTTTTTGGTGATGGCCGGGTCAGCATGCTCGTGCTGATCCCGAAGCGCTTCCAGGCGCTCCACGCTCGCACGGAGCACCTGATCGGAGTGCATCTCACCCATGGCGATCTTCGCCAGATCACTGGAAAGCGACTTGTTGGAATGATCCATTTGATCCCCTCGGCGATTGATTGCTAGAGGTTTACGGTGCCGGGTCGGCATCGTCAAAGCTGCGCTCGAAGTCCTCGAACGTCACGCGCCCCTCGACCACATCGCGCAAGGCATTCAGCTCATCCGCTTTCAGCTCACGGAAGGCAGTCTCACGTACCGTCTGCGGCTCCTCGTAGCCTGGGGCCTTCTCGCCCTTGGCGTTGACGAGCCAAGCGTCGCCTTCGCCCTGGTGGTATCCAGGCTCGAACCCGTTGGTAGGCACCACATAGCGATACTCACCATCGGCAATGCCGGAATAGCCATCCTCGGCAAGATACACATCACCAAGCGCTGCGCTCATGTCGATCACGCCATCCTTTTCCAGGGATGGCAGCTCGCGGATCGACCCGTCGCCAACATGGTTCCCGTTGGTGTCGTAGATCGGAAAGTCGGTGTGGCCTGTGGTGATCTGGTGCGCCGCTTCGCGCAGATGCTGCGCAGCTTCGTGCGCAGGGTCATCGGCGTAGGCGTCGTTGTCCAGCTCACACCAGAATCCGAGCTTGACCCCGGCCTCCACCGCGTCCCCATTAAGGGCTTCTTTGTCATCCGTGAGCGTAAGATGCCCCACTACATTGCCATTGAGATCGCGCAGCGGATGGCGCTCGCCATCACCCTGGACCCACCAATCATCCAGCTTGTCAGCCGCTTCATCGACGATGCGCGCAACCTCCTGCTCGCGGCCTGTGTCCACGAAAGCCGCATTGGTGGTGTTCTCGATGGTCAGCACCATGTAACGCACCGGGCCGCGCCCCTTATCCGCCTGCTCCAAGGCCTCGATAGCAGATTGAAAGTCTTCGTTCGCAAGCTCTTTTACCCGCGCCGGATTCAACGGCACCTTGTAGCTGCCGTTGAGACTGTTGTTGGCGCCAGACTCAAACACCAAACCGACCGTGGTGCCGCGTGGGTCGTACATGAACTTCGGTTCCAAAACGCCAGGAATCTTGCTCGCCAATAAGACGATCTTCATCTCCACATCGTCACGCACGCGCTCCTGGGCTTTGCTCAAACCGCTTTCGCCCACGCTGATCTGCGCTAGACGTTGGTGCTGCACTGCCATCTCGTGGAGACGGTCGTTCAGATCGAGCGCGGCATCCACCTGCAGGGTGTCTTTGGACTGGTAGTGCAGCAGCTCGATAAATTCACGCTGCTCGGGCGTCAGACCATTCAGCCGGTACTGCCTGACCTTGGCAGCGTCATCCATACCGTGCCGATTGGCATCAAGCAGCTTTTCCACATCAGGGTGGTTCCCCCAAGTGGCGGGTGTCGCCTTTTGCAACTCACGCAACTTCGACACCTCGTCCTGGGGGATGGTGATACCAATCATCTGCGCGCCATTGCGCATGCCGTTGTCCCAAGCTGGAGAAAACCCTTGAGCGCGCAAGCGCCCCCACATCGTTTCCGCAGCGTCACGATACCCATTGGGCAAGTCATACACCCGCTCGCGCTCTGGCAGGTTGGCGGCGGGCTGTTCTTTGTTTTCCATGCTCAGTCCTTCATTTACCCAGTTTTGCGACATGCTTTTGGCCGTTGCCAGCGCATCGTCCGCGTCGTTTGTGTAGTACGCAATCGCTTCGTTTGTGTAGTACGCAATCGCT